>NZ_JAASRN010000001.1:641845-941845 GCF_011761635.1 Thermonema lapsum | reverse complement strand
TTTCAAGTTCTCTTTTGTTTTTTTCTAAGCCTGCCTTAATCTTTTGATATTGTATGAAGAAGAGAAGAAGCACTAAAAGAAGTCCTATCATAAGCACCAAGCCCAAGCGCATGGCTTGTTTTTCTTTTTCTACGGCTTTTAGTATTTCTTGCTGCGCCTGTTGGGTAGCCTGCAATAGGCTGTCTTGCTGCGCAATTTCTTTTTTTGCATAGCTTAGTGCTTCTTTGTATTCCTGCCTTTGCTCTTTCTGTTGCATCCATTGTCTAAGGCTGTCGCTGTAAGTAGTGCTCTGTTGAGCATAGCTTTCGAAAAGAAAACATAGACAAAAAAGAAAGTATAAGGCAGGCTTCATGGTGTATCAATTACTTTTCCCTGACACTAATTTAGGGAAAAAATAAAATATCAAAGCAGTTTGTTTCGAAAGAAATGCTTTGCATTAACATTAACCTGCTATCTTAAGTATTTGCTTGGCACTTTCTACGGCTTCTTTATATTCATCTTCGGGGCTCATGTGCTCAATGACAGCTTCCATCATGATGAACATCACCTTTCGCATAGCGAGGTCGGTAGTTTCGGTCCATCGGCTGCCCATAGCTTCTGCTAACACCGACAGCAACAAGTTGATGAACGGCAGGTAATACTCCGGCTTTACGTTGTATTGCTTGTGCCTTTCGGCTAAGGCTTTCACTTCTTGGCGTATCTGGTCTATTTTATCCAGCTTGCTGGCTATCAAAGTAAGCACATTGACCAGCTTTTGCCCCTGCTCTTCTGTATCGCCTTTAAAGAGCTGTTTCATGTGTGGATAAAGGGCAAAGAGGCGCTCATAGAAACACATGCCCCATTCTTTTTTGTGTACGAGCATTTGCACCCACACCTCTTTTACGGCGGCTTTTTCTTCGGCAGACAACTGAATGGAATGGGTAGTCATAATATTTGATGATTTGATGAGGTTTACAACAAGATAAAGTTATAAAAACTTTTAGAACTTAACAAGCGACTAAGATATGATTCTAATGTTTTTTGTATAAAAATTGCTATTGTATCTTTATTTTTTACAAACTTTGCACTCAGATTCCATCTGTATTTTAAACCTAAATTGTCTATGAATAAGATAGCAGATCAGGGCACCAAGTTTATGAATGATGTGCTGTATTACTTTGACAAAGCAGCACGTCATACCAAATGGGATAAGGGTTTGATTCAGCAAATCCGTGTTGCCAACAGTGTGTACAAGGTTCAGTTCCCTGTAGAAATCAACGGAAAAGTAGAAGTCATTGAGGGCATTAGGGTACAGCACAGCCACCACAAGCTGCCCACCAAAGGTGGTATTCGTTACAGCAGCTATGTGTCGGAAGACGAAGTGAAAGCATTGGCTACTTTGATGACCTTCAAATGTGCCGTAGTGAATGTGCCTTTTGGAGGTGCCAAGGGTGGGGTGAAAATAAGCCCTACGAAATATAGCGAGAAAGATTTGGAGAAAATTACCCGCCGTTTTACGGTAGAGCTCATTCAAAAAAACCTGATTGGTCCCTCTTTGGATGTGCCAGCTCCCGATTATGGCACCGGCAGCCGCGAAATGGCTTGGATTATGGATACCTATTTGACTTTCAAACACGGCGATACCGATGCCCAAGGTTGCGTAACCGGTAAGCCCATTGGGGCAGGCGGGATTCGTGGACGTACCGAAGCCACTGGATTGGGCGTGTTTTTTGGTATTCGCGAATTTTTGGACATAGAAGAAGAGGTAACCAAGTTGGGCTTATCTCGCGGGATTGAAGGTAAGCGCATCATTGTGCAAGGCTTGGGCAATGTGGGCTACCACGCTGCCAAGTTTTGCCAGGAAGCCGGGGCTATCATTGTGGGTATTGCTGAGCGTGAAGGGGGCATCTATTCCAAAAAGGGCTTGAACGTCGATGATGTATTCCAATTCAGAAAAAGCGGCAACCTCATTACCCAATATCCTGATGTGGAGTGCTACGATGAGCCCGAGGCTTTGCTCGAGATGGAGTGTGATATCTTGATTCCAGCAGCTTTGGAAAATCAAATTCATGCCGAAAATGCTCCACGCGTCAAAGCGAAGATAGTAGCAGAAGCTGCCAATGGTCCAGTAACGCGCGAAGGTGAGGAAATCCTACACCAGAAGGGCGTGGTGATTTTACCCGATTTGTGGCTGAATGCCGGCGGGGTAACGGTATCTTACTTCGAATGGCTGAAAAACTTAGCCAATGTGCGTTTCGGTCGTATGGCGAAGCGCGCCGAAGAACGTAAATATTCTATGATAGTGAGTACCATAGAAAAACTCACCGGCAAGAGCCTTACGCCCGAGGAGAAAGCCATGCTCATTCAAGGAGCAGATGAAAAAACTTTGGTGCACTCTGGCTTGGAAGACACCATGATTGAAGCCTTCCACGAAATGCGTGAAACTCTACTGACCGTGCCCGGCATTACTGACTATCGTACGGCTGCTTTCTTCAACGGCATCAACAAGGTAGCCCTCAGCTACCAGATGATGGGCTTGTTCCCCTGATGTGTAGAAATTGCCAACATAGTAAATACCAAAGCCCCTTTTTAAAGGGGCTTTGTGTTTTGAGCGTGCTGTCCAAAGACAGGGTATGCATCAGCATTCTATTGATGTGGCTGCCATTTCGAACGAGCAAAGCGAGTGAGAGCGCTCAATCCTGCCAAGCCATAGGAAGCTTTCTCACTTGCACTCGAAAGGACGAAGAAGAAAAGCATCACAAGCAGAAAGGTTGCTCGAGTTTAGGTTGCAAGCTCTTGGCTTTTACTATTCAGAAGGCTTTTCCTTATCATCTTTTTCTTTGAAGTCCATGGCAACGGAATTGATGCAGTAGCGTTTGCCTGTGGGGGCGGGTCCGTCATCGAAGATATGCCCCAAGTGGCTTTTACAACGTGCGCAGAGCACCTCTATGCGATACATGCCATAGCTGTAGTCGTCTTGGAAAATAACGGCACCCGGAAGGGCGTCATAGAAGGCGGGCCATCCGCAGCCAGAGTCGTATTTGAAATCTGAAGGAAACAGTTGGTTACCACAGGCGGCACACACATAAACACCTTTCTCTTTGTGCTTATAGAATTTGCCGCTGAAGGGCGGCTCGGTACCTTTTTGGCGCAACACTCGGTATTGCTCGGGCGTAAGTATGCGGCGCCATTCCTCTTCGGACTGAGGGAGTGCGTGCTTGTCTTTTTCCATAGATGCTTCTTTTTTAGCAGGTGAATGTTTTGTGTTGTCTGTTGGCTTTTGACTGCAAGCGGCAAGGGGGCTTGCCAATAGTAGAAAGACAACCATCAGAAGGCGATACCACATGACAGTTTTTATTATGAAAACAAAGGTAAGCGGTCATTTGTTTGCTCTTGTGGGCACAGTACTGGTATAGCTTGCTTTTTGATGCGTATTACTACTTTCTTATGTTTACCCATGGGTTCGCCATCCACCTGCAAAGCTTCGGCTTTTTTCAGATACAATTCGGCGTAGTCGGTCTGCCATATTTTACTTAATCCTTTTTGCAGGTGCTTATCGGAGAAAAACAGAGGCAAAGCCAACAGCAACCGCCACCATGGAATGGGGCGCACGAGCACCAGCTCGAATTTACCGTCGTTGGCGCGCCCCAAAGGGTTGATGAGCGCTTCGGTGCCATAACGCTGCATGTTGGCAATTACCAATATGTATGCTCGAGCATTGAACCATTTACGCTTAGGGGCATGCGGCAGATGAAAGCGTATCTTGAACGATTTCAGGGAGCGGCGCTCTTGCAGATAGAGTTTCATATAGCCCCACCAGCCACGTGTTTTTTCTTCTTGAAAGCGGTGAATAACTTTAGCATTGAAGCCGAGGTCTGCAAGATGCAAGCTCAGCGCTTTGTTTACATAAAGCGCATCTAAGCGCTGTATGGTCATGTGGGGTAGTTGTTGCAGCGCTTCCAGGGGGGTAGCGGGTATATGCAGCGAAGTAGCCAAGCCGTTGGCAGAACCAAAGGGGATGATGCCCATCACTGCTTGGCTTCCTTGCAGGCTCTCTGCAACCAACTTGCAGGTACCGTCGCCACCCACAGCTACGACTACTTGCGGGTTCCAGTTTTTTATTGTTTCTTCTATCTTGCTTTTGTCATCATTGCCAGTGGTTTTGTAAATATGTACTTCATAGTGGTGTTTATCTGCCCATTGCGGAATTTGTCTTATGAAAGCTTCTTTGTCGTGCCCGCCGGAAATGGGATTTACTACGAACAAGATACGTGTGAAATCGTGAGGCATATATGTTTTTGGCTTTAGTAAAAAAACTGTTGAAAATACAGCCGCATCCTTGTTTTCAGGCTTGTGTGGCATATGCCAATAATAAAAAAATTTGTGTGAAGGGGCATGTGGTTGAGCGCAGCAGTAATATTTCTTCCACAAGCAAAAGTCTAAGTTTTTGGCGTCCTTTGCGTCGTTTGTTGCGCCACTATTTGGCAAAAGGCATAGAAGGGATACCCGTTGTCTTGTATGATGGTCATAGTCGTTATGTGCAATTTACGGGGAGGGGTGGTTACTTTTGCTTCGAGATAGAGCGTCGTGAGGAGCAGCGCCCTTTCGTTCGTTTGGGCATAGAAGCGTGTGCCTTGTACGTTCATGTGCCGCTATGCTTCTCCCACGAAAAAATGCCTTACGTGGTGGTGTCCGATGTAGACGATACTGTTTTGAAAACCCACGCTACCCGTTGGTGGCAGCGCCTGAAATACCTGCTTTTTTATGATGTGCACGAACGAAAAGCTATCCCCGGTATGCAGGCGCTATATACCTTTTTGAATGCAGCAGGAGAATGCCCCCCTTTGTTTTTTTATGTTTCCAACAGCGAATGGAATCTCTTTGATTTGATTCGTGATTTTTTGAAAATCAACCACTTCCCGGACGGCTGTTTGCTGCTGCGCGAGCGGGTGCACCACTGGCGTGAGCTCTTTCGGAAAAAGGAGTCTCATAAATATGCTACCATCGAGCACCTCATGGATATGTACGCCTTGCCTTTCCTGCTCATAGGAGATAGTGGGCAACAAGACCCACTCATTTATGCGCGTTTGGTAGAGCATCATCCCGGGCGGATAAAGGGAGTTTATTTGCGTCTGATAAAAGAAAAACACCGCCATACCCCACGTCTGAAATATCTCGAGGCGGTGTGTAATGCTCGAGGGGTGTTTTGCCGCGTATTTACCGACCCAGAGGCTTGTTTGTAATCTTGTGCCCTTTGGTTACAATTCACGGTCTATGAGCAAGGCTAATTGAGCCAAGTATTGCACCACCTTTAAATAAAAATCCTTGTCTATGTTTTCGTAGTCGTCGGTAGGGCGGTGATAATCCGGATGGTCTTCCACACCAAAATAAAGGAAAGGAATGCCTTTTTTATGAAAAGCGTAGTGGTCAGAAGCAGCGGTCCAGTCTTGCATACCCAAATGAGCCGTGTCATGCCCGAAAATGACCCGTAAGCCTACAGGCGGTACACAACGTTTTACCAAGGGGCGCAGCTTGGGATAGTGGGCAGTGCCACACACATACAATTCTTTCTTTTGGCTGCGGCTAAGCATATCGAAATTGAGGTTAAGCACGATGTTTTTCAATGGCACCGGCGGTTGACTCACAAAAGCCCATGCGCCCAACAAGCCGGCTTCTTCGGCGTCTAAAAATACAAATAGCCAAGAGTAGCGTGGCGACTGCTGCTGTTTGATGAGGGTAGCCAGCTGCAAGGCGGCAGCCACGCCGGAGGCATTGTCATCGGCACCGTTGTATATCTGCCCGTCTTTTACGCCCAAGTGGTCATAGTGGGCACTCACCACAATATAACGCTCGCTTTGCCCTTTGACATAAGCTATCACATTGCTGCCTTGCACCTGCCCTTGTGTGAAAGGGTGGGTATAATCCGGACGGAAGCCGTTTAAGCCTATCTCTTTCAGGCGACGGATAAGATAAGCCCGCGCTTGACGATTGCCTTCCGTGCCGGTTTTTCTGCCTTGCATAGTATCAGCAGCAAGCACCTTCAGGTCGTGAAAAAGCACAGCTGCCTGTACCTCTTGGGCAAGGGCAGCCGTCGGCTTAACCAAAAAGAAGAGCAACCACAAGCAGAGAGTGTATAGCAGGCTATGGCACTTAAAGCGTAATGGCATAGCGGGTGCTGTATGGTTTGAAGCCTTTTTGCTCAGCCCACGCTTTAGCTTTCTGGTCCATCATCACAAAATCGAGAAATATTTTGCTGCACTTCTTGGTTTTGGCATAATCTGTCAGCCAGTCGATGATGGCAGAAGCCAAGCCTTGATGGCGGTATTTAGGGGCGGTTGCCAGTTCGTCGATGAAGATGTATTTGCCCCATGCCAAGTTTTCACCTACGCGGAAGCCTACCAGCGAGGCAGCTGTGCCATTTTTTTCGATGTAAGCCAAGTTGTAGCCTTCGACCTGTAGCTTGCGGATGGTGAACAAAAAGGCTTCGTCTTCTTGCGGTATATGCGGGTACAAGTCGCACAGTATGTGCTTGCAGCGCAAAACAGCCTCATCAGACAGCGCCAGTTGAATGGTCTCAACAGAAGAGTTTGCTTCCATGATTGTGAACGTTTAGATATATTTTTTCTTAGCTAAAAATATAAAATTTTTGAAAAATCTACGCTTCGGGGAAGAGCAAATAAAAAGTAGTGCCCTTGCCTTCCTTGCTTTTAAAACTCAATCTACCGCCCATTTGTTCAGTGAGGTTTTTGGCAATGAACAAGCCCAGCCCGCTGCTGTCTTCGCCTTGGGTAGGGCGGGGGCTCAACTTTTGAAAACGCTTGAACAGTAGTTGCTGTTCTTCTTGGGGGATACCGGGTCCTTCGTCGCGGATGCCTATGATGACCTGCCCACCCTCGCTATGGCTGCTGATGCTTATGCTTTTGCCCGGAGGGGAGTATTTTATGGCATTGGACAACAGGTTTTCAATGACCTGCATCAGCAATTTACGGTCGGCTTGTATGTAAAGAGAGCGCCGGTCAAAGTCCATAAAAGGGCGCAACTTCTTCTTTTTCAAAGAGGGCATTTGCAATTCCACACATTCATGCAACAACTCATGGACCGCAATCCTTTGGTTTTGTATGTCTATTTGTCCGGTATGCCTTGCCCGCTCGCTCAGTATTTTGTGGATGCGTTCTTGTTGCTGCTCTACTACTTTCATAATGCGGTAGTACGCCTCTTGTTGTGCTTGGTTGAGCGTACCATCCAGCCGGATGACCTCTAGCAAGCCCATGATGTTGTGCAGTGGGTTTTTCATATCGTGGGCAATGGTCTGCATTAAGTGTATTTGCTTATGGGTGAGTGCCTCCAGTTCTTCTTTTTGTTGCTGCAGCACTTGTGCCTGCTGCTCTATGGCTATCCGTGCTTTTTTGAGTGAAGAAGACTGACGGTAGGCTTGGTAGCCGAAGGCAATACAATAGAAGCTCGACACCACGGAGCAAATCACCGCATTCAGGTAATTGGGGGGGCTGATGTAGAGATGTCCTCCTTCGAGCAGCACCGCCATGCCAAAGCCCAGCAGTTCGGCAAGCGCCAATACCCATAGGTGTTGCTTGCCGCGCAGAGCAATGTGGCTTCCGAACAACATGGCATTCAGGGTAATGGATATGACCGGCGGCAAGCCAAATACATGAAGGGTATAGCCCAGCAAAAGGGCATCGGGCAACAGGAAATGTTGCCGCCACCATGTATTTTTTTCTAAGTAGGCAAAAAGCCAATGCATGAGGTGCGGGTAAAGTATCGCAAGGGTTATGAGGAAATAAAGCTGCGCGCGGTGTACGCTGGCATATTGCTCAAAGTTAACGACACTTAGCACCCATATCAGGCTGTAGGCAATCATCCGGAAAGGATAGGCTATGCGGGCAGTGGCGCTTTGTGGCAGTCGAAGCATCTTCATGAGGCAATTCGTTCATAAAAATCAATTCTTGACACAGGAGTTTTTTCATCAGGCAATTCATGGGCTCTATACAGTAGGGCAGACATGAGCGAACCCAAGATAAAAATCTTTTTGTATTATTACCACTACCTGCAGTATCTAAACATCTATTTCACGATGAGCAACCAACCACAAACAGCCTTGATTACCGGTGCTACTTCGGGCATTGGTTTGGCTACTGCCCGTCTGATGGCAGCCTATGGGGTACGTCTTATTTTGTGTGGGCGCAGGAAAGAGCGCCTCGACTCCCTGAAACAGGAACTGAGTACCCAGACCGAAGTACTTACCCTGCGCTTTGACGTACGTGAACGGGCTGCCGTGGCACAAGCCTTGGAAAATCTGCCCGTCGGGTGGCAGTCGATAGACGTGCTTGTGAACAATGCCGGCAATGCGCATGGCTTGGCACCCATTCAAGAGGGCAGCCTCGACGACTGGGACGCCATGATAGACGGCAATGTAAAAGGCTTGTTGTATGTAACCAAGGCAGTGTTGCCTTATATGCTCAAGCAAAAAAAGGGGCACATTGTCAACATAGGGTCTATTGCAGGCAAGGAGGTGTATCCGGGCGGCAATGTGTACTGTGCTTCTAAATTTGCAGTGGATGCCCTCTCCAAAGCTATGCGCATCGATTTGTACAAGGAAGGGGTACGTGTGTCGGAGGTGAACCCTGGCTTGGTGGAGACAGAGTTCTCTTTGGTGCGCTTCAAAGGCGATGTCGAACGGGCTAAAAAGGTGTATGAGGGCTACCGCCCCTTGCGCCCCGAAGACATTGCCGAGGTGATATGGTTCATTGTAACACGCCCCGCGCATGTGAACCTTGCAGAAGTATTAGTGCTTTCTGCCGACCAAGCTACTTCTACGCTGGTCAACAGGCGCGAGTCGTGAATCAGCCCTTGCTCGATACCTGTTCCAGCACACGCATGTAAAGCTCCTTGCTGAAGCTCAATCCCAAGCGCGAAAGCATGGCATACAGCTGCTCTTCTTCTATGTGGTCGCTGCCTATGTTTTTCAGCAAGATGATGAGCAGCGTTTCGGTAATGGTTTCGGCAAGGGGTTTGAGTTCGGGCACATACTGTCGCACCAGCGGGTCGAGGCGCAGCACTGCCTTGAGGGCGTCGGCGAAGGCTTCGTACCACTTGTCGGTGTGGGCAGCCAAATAGCGCAGCTCATTGAAAAGCACTTCCGGAAAGCGCCGGTCGTCGAGCATATTGTCGGGGGCAGGCAATTCTTCAAAGAGACTCTGCAGTTCGGGCGTAAACTGCTCATTGAAAAAGAGCGACACGCTCTGGGCTGCATATTGCATGATTTGTTTTTCTACCTCATCGACCTGTTCATCCCAAGATGTGGCAAAAGCAATGGGACTGGCAATGACAAGTTCGAACAGCTGCTCGGCATTGAGCGATAAGCGCCGTTCTTTGGTATAGTGGCGCAGTGCATAACGCATCTGGGTGATGGCTTCCTGTAAGCTGCGTAGGTGTAGTTCTCTTTCGGGCACAGAAGGGTTGGGCATACGAAACAAAGTAAGTTGGTTTATCTTGTTTAAGATAAGCAAAAGAACGGAAATGCACCTGCTTTGTCAATGGCATTTTTGGGGGCAAAAGGTAAAAATGCTTATATTAAATCCAATGCCTGATTACCTTCATTTTGCTTTGCTTATGGATGTTAAATTGAAAGACCATACTACCAAGCCGCCCGCAGGGCTAAATAAAGAAGAAGTCAAGCGCAAGAGCAAAGCACTCAAAAAGCGCATGCTCGAGCTACAAAAGATGCTTTATGCCCAACAACGCTGTAGCCTGTTGGTTATCTTTCAAGGCTTGGATGCCGCCGGTAAAGACGGCGCCATTCGCAAGGTGTTTTCGGGTTTAAATCCACTGGGCGTGTATGTAAAAGCCTTCAAAGCACCCACCGAAGAAGAAAAAGCCCATGATTTCTTGTGGCGGGTGCACCCTCATGTGCCGCCCAAGGGGATGATTCATATTTTCAACCGCTCGCATTACGAAGACGTTTTGGTGCCAGTGGTAGAAGGAATCATCGATGAGCAGCAAACCCGCAGGCGTTATGAGTTTATCAACTGCTTCGAAGCCCTGCTTCATGAAGAAAACGATACCCACCTATTGAAGTTCTTTCTGCATGTGTCGCCCGAGGAGCAGCTGCGCCGCCTCAAAGAGCGCAAAACCAATCCCGAAAAGTTTTGGAAACACAACGACCAAGACTGGGAGGTAGCCGGCAAAAGGAAGCAATATTACCGGGCATACGAGCAAATATTTAAGCATTGCAGTCGCATACCCTGGCACATTGTACCTGCTGACGAAAATTGGTACAAAAACTACTATGTGTTGTCGAAGGTGGTAGAGACGCTCGAAGCCCTGCCTTTGAAATATCCGTCTTTGTCATAGGGTTGCCTTTGCCCTATAAGGTTCAACACCATTTCGCCTTTTTTTCTTTCAAATTTTGGTTAGTTATGGAACAGCAGCACAGCATACAGATGCGTTTTTTGGCAGAGCCGCAAGATGTGAACTTTGGTGGTAAAGTGCACGGTGGTGCGGTCATGAAATGGATAGACCAAGCAGGCTATGCCTGTGCCGTCAATTGGTCGCGCCGCTACTGCGTAACCGTTTACGTGGGGGGGATTCGCTTCATGAAACCTATTCATATTGGCGATTTCGTGGAAATAAACGCACAGGTCATCTATACCGGGCACACCAGCATGCACATTGCTGTGGACGTGTGGGCTCAAAATCTGCGCAAAGGCTATCGTCATAAGACCACCCATTGCATCATTGTGTTTGTAGCGGTGGACGAAGAGGGAAGAAGTGTGGAAGTGCCCCGCTGGATACCTCAAACCGAAGAACAAAAAGCCTATGAGCAATATGCCATGAAGCTCATGGAGCGGCGCAAAAGTATCGAAGAAATCATGGCGCCCTTTTGGAACAAAGAACAAGAGTTATGATTTGAGGAAATGACATGGTGAGCTTGAGGTTTTTCGCTTTGCTTCTGCTCTCTTTTCAAAGTGAAAGGTTTTGCAGAGTTTGAGATAACAGGAATGGAAGGCGGGTATAACGGAAACAGAACAACCATTTTTTGAGCACTGCCCTCATGGTTCAATTGCGCCTTTCCTCGCCGGCAAGGAAGTAGCCTTCCAGGCGGAATAAGTTGCCCGTAAATATCAGCTTGTAGGCAGCCATGTTGTGATGCTCAAACACATCCATGTATGCCAGAGGATAACGCAGCAGTTGGGTGAGCATGATGCGCATGGCACGCCCATGCATGCAAACAAGCACGTGCTTTTCTTCGCCACTGCGCAGTCGCTTTATCAGCAGCTCTATGAAAGGGCGTTGGCGTGCGGCTACCTCTTCGGGACTTTCGCCGCCTTCTATGCGGCGGTGGGTTTCCCCGCTTTGCCATGCCGACACCACCTGCAGGTACTCTCGATGCCGGGCGGGGTCGAAAGGCTGCCCTTCATGTACTCCCCAGCTGATTTCGTTGAGTGCCGCGTGGCGTTCGTAGGGTAACTTTGCCCGGATGAAAGGTTCCATTGACTCGTAGGTGCGGCGCAGCTCTGAAATATAGACCTTGTCGAAGGGGTGATCCCGGAAGTGCTCATAAAAACGCCAAGCCTGTTGGCGTCCTGTTGGATTGAGTGGAGCATCTACACCGCTGCCTTGCACTATGCGCCTTTTGTTGTAGTCGGTTTCGCCATGGCGCACCAAATAAACCACGGCGGGCTCTTTCAGCGGAGGATGTGTCTGTAGGTTTGTCATTTATTCAGTGAAGCTGTATTTTTAACCGCAAAGATAAAACGAATTTGACGGATGAGCGCAAAACTGAACCAACAAGCTACCTTAGAGGCACTGCACGAACGCAACAAGGGCACCATGTCCGATTTTTTGGGTATTGAATTCACCGAAATAGGTGAAAATTATTTATGCGGCAAAATGCCCGTAACCGAGCGCAGCATACAACCGCTGGGTATTTTGCATGGAGGTGCCAATGTGGTATTTGCCGAAACGCTGGGAAGTGTGGCGGCTAACTTTGCTGTAGACCGTGAAAAATATTATTGTGTGGGTTTGGAAGTCAACGCCAACCACCTGCGCCCGGTGCCCAAAGGACAGTGGATTTACGGGCGTGCCGAAGCCATCCACTTAGGAAACACCACGCAGGTATGGGAAATACGCATTACCAACGAAGAAGGAAAACTTACTTGCATCAGCCGCCTGACTATGGCAGTAAAAAAACGTTGACGCACTTCTGATGCCTACTTTCAAAGAAAAACTTTCAGGCAGGGCAAAGCGTTGATTCCTTGCTGACTTTATTTTACCGACGATGAACTTTAGTTCTGTGCATACATTGGGTAGGGTGGCATGGCTCGAAGCTGCCTTTTATGCGGCTTATCGTATGCAGCTACCCGTAGTGCTGTGGCGTTTGCCGCACCGAAATGAACAATATTGCCTTGTTGACATGAGCGGAGGCAAACGCAGTGTGCCCCCTTCTGTACTCGACCCACAACCTTCGTTTTTGGTGAGTCCTTTCGTGAATGCTCCGGACCTATCCGATACAATTTGCCTGCGCCCTACTTGTTTGTTTTCTACACGCACGCCCGTTCAAGACATCGAGGCACAACTGGCAGCCTTGCCCGGCGATTTTCGGGCGTTGTTTTATGAGTATCTGCACGGCAAAGAGCCTCTGCCGGCTGGCTGCCTACCTTCCTGGCAAGAGGACACCCCCCAAGAACAAAACCGCTTTGAAGCGCTGGTGCAGCGTGCGGTAAACGAAATCGCCGCTGGTAAGCTGCAAAAGGTAGTGCTTTCACGACGCAAGTCTTTGCCTGTGGAGTCTATGCCCCCACTTAGTCGCTGGTTTGCTTCCTTGGCAGCCTGCTATCCTCATGCCATGGTTACGCTGCTTTACTTGCCGGCTTATGGTTGCTGGCTGGGAGCCACCCCCGAAGTGCTGGCTGCACAAGATGCACAAGGTATTTTTCATACGATGGCACTTGCCGGTACCCAAGCCTACGACCCCGCAGTGCCTTTGCAGGAAGTAGCTTGGCGACAAAAAGAGATTGAAGAGCAGGCGCTCGTCAGTCGATACATCATCAACTGTTTTAAGACCCTACGCCTGCGCGAGTTTGAAGAATACGGACCGCGCACCGTGCGTGCTGCCAATCTCATCCATTTGCGCACCGATTTTAAAGTAGATACCCGCAGCCTTGCCTACCCGCAGCTGCTGGACCGCATGCTGCCGCTTTTGCACCCTACCTCTGCGGTGTGTGGTATGCCCAAAGACGCCGCAATGGACTTTTTGCACAGACATGAAAACTATGACCGCCAGTTGTATAGCGGCTTCTTAGGTCCTCTCGGTGTGGAAGGGGAAAGCGCTTTTTTTGTGAACCTGCGCTGCCTGCAATATACTTCTGGTTGCCTGCATTTTTATGCAGGTTGTGGCATCACTGCCGACTCTGACCCCCGCAAAGAATGGAACGAAACCTGCTACAAGATGCAGACCTTATGGCAGGGAATTCAGTCATAGGAAAGTTGCCAGAGATTTACACTTGACAAGAAAAAGTTTAGATGGGCTGTGTCGTATGGGTGGCAAGTGAAATAGAACAAGTGTATAAGTGTGTATTGACCTCTTGTTTTTTCGGAAATGCAGTGAAAAATTTTATCCTGCTAAGCGGTAAGCAACAAAGAGATTTCTTGCTTTCGCTCGAAATGATAACGGAAAACAGCAAAATGCCAAAGGGCTCTTGCATTGACAAAGAGGAAGGGAGAGCATAAGAGCAAAAGCCTGAAAAGATAAAAAGCCCCTTTTGGTAAGGGGCAGTTTTTTTATAAAGATAGATTTTGTGTATTTGTTCAAAACTTTCTCATATGAACTCTTTGCCAAAGAAATGCAAATTAGCAGAGCAATGCAAAAAATGCGGTAGTCAGAGCGTAGTAAAAAATGGGTTAGTCAGACATAAGCAAAGATACAAATGCAAACATTGTGGTTATAATTTTACCATTAGAGATGCAATAGAAAAAGTGAAGCCAGAAGCAAAAGCTCTTGCCATGTTACTTTATGGCAGTGGTTAAAGCAACTTATGGAATGATTGCACGACTTTTTAACATAAGTCGTAGAACCGTATTATACTGGATAAGAACCATGGGAAGAAGCTTGTCTATTCCTGAAATAGACACAGAAGTAAAAGAAGTACAGATAGATGAGATGTGGCATTTAAAAAACAAAAGTTACGGCTCTGGCGAGCCGTGGATTGTCTTAGAGGTAAAACCATCGGATGGATTATTGGCAATCGTGATGCTCGAACCTTCAAGAAATTATATGAACGATTAAAAGATAAGGCTGAGAGATTTTACACAGATGATTGGGAAGTTTATAGAAAGATAATACCAGAAGATAAGTTGATACAAAACAATTAGAATAGAGCAGAGCAACTCGAATGTGAGGCATTATCTTGGACGGATGACAACAAAAAACAAGATAGTATCAAAATCTATAGAGATGATAGATATTTCATTACGAATAAGCTGTTGTCTAAATGAATATGGATTCTGTGAAATTTTTTCAAAAAAAGTTTTTATCTATCTTCACTTAACACTTTCCTATTTTAGGATTTTCATAGAAGGTCATTTTGAATGAAATACCTCAAAATAACCCCTTTGATTGGAAATCTTTTACAATCACAACTTCGTACATTGTAAAACATCTAAAATTTCAAAAAATGAGAAAGCAGACCACTTGCCATTCACTTGAAGAAGCTCTCAAAGAACCCTTGAAGGTGTATAAGTTGAAGTTGAGAGGTAACCAATTAGGCATCCTACCCAAAGAAATTGGGAAATTGAAAAATTTGGAAGAATTGGATTTGAGCTTTAACCGATTAAGCACTCTGTCCAGAGAAATTGCAGAACTAAAAAATTTAAGAGTACTGAATTTGTGGAATAATCAACTCAGCACCTTGCCCCAAGAAATTAGAGAACTGAAAAATTTGAGAGCATTGGATTTGAGGCATAATCAATTAAGCACTCTGCCCCAAGAAATTGGAGAACTGAAAAGTTTACAAGAATTGAATTTATGGGGTAATCAATTAAGTACCCTGCCCCAAGAAATTGGAGAACTGAAAAATTTGAGAGCATTGAATTTGTGGGGTAATCGATTAAGCACCCTGCCCCAAGAAATTGGAGAACTAAAAAGTTTGAGTGCATTCGATTTGAGCTATAATCAATTCAGCATTCTGCCCCAAGAAATTGGAGAACTGAAAAATTTGGAAGGATTGTATTTGTGGGGTAATCAATTGAGCACCTTACCCCAAGAGATTAGAGGGCTAGAAAAGTTGCGAATATTGGATGTGGGTAATAATCAATTAAGCGCTCTACCCAGAGAAATTGGAGAACTGAAAAATTTGGAAAAATTGTATTTGAGCAATAATCGATTAAGCACCCTGCCCCAAGAAATTGAAGGGCTGGAAAAGTTGCGAATATTGGATGTGAGTAATAACCAATTAAGCGCTCTACCCAGAGAAATTGGAGAACTGAAAAATTTGGAAAAATCGTATTTGAGCTTTAATCGATTAAGCACCCTACCCCAAGAAATTGCAGGACTGAAAAGTTTGCAAGAATTGAATTTGAACCACAATCAATTAAGCGCCCTACCCAGAGAAATTGGGAAAATGGAAAATTTGCAATATTTGAATTTACAAGGAAATAAATTAAGCACCCTACCCCAAGAAATTGGGGAACTGAAAAAATTGCAAGAATTGAATTTGAACTATAATCAATTGAGCGCCCTACCCAGAGAAATTGGGAAAATGGAAAATTTGGAAAAATTGTATTTGAGCAATAATCGATTAAGCACCCTACCTCAAGAAATTGGAGAACTGAAAAGTTTGGAAAAATTGAATTTGAGCCATAATCAATTAAGCACCCTGCCCCAAGAAATTGGAGGACTGAAAAAATTACGAGAATTGAATTTGAACTACAATCAGTTAAGTGCCCTACCCAGAGAAATTGGGAAAATGGAAAATTTGGAAAAATTGTATTTGAGCAATAATCGATTAAGCACCCTACCTCAAGAAATTGGAGAACTGAAAAGTTTGGAAAAATTGAATTTGAGCCATAATCAATTAAGCATCCTGCCCCAAGAAATTGGAAGGCTGAAAAAATTGCAAGAGTTGAATTTGAGATATAATCAGTTAAGCGCTCTGCCCAGAGAAATTGCAGAACTGAAAAATTTGCAAAAATTGAATTTGAGCAGTAATCAGTTAAGCATCCTGCCCCAAGAAATTGCAGAATTGAAAAATTTGCAAGAATTAAATTTGAGCTTTAATCGATTAAGCATCTTACCCCAAGAAATTGGAAGATTGAAAAAATTGTATTTGCGGAGTAATCGATTAAGTGCTCTACTCCAAGAAATTGGAGAACTGAAAAATTTGATAGTATTTTATTTGATGGATAATCAATTAAGTACCCTGCCCCAAGAAATTGAAATTGGAGAACTGAAAAATTTATGGCATTTGAATTTGATGAATTTGAGCAGTAATCAATTCAGTATCCCAACTTCGAGTGCTTTTTCATACTCATCAGCAAATTTGAATTTGAGGCTTAATCAATTCAGCACCCTGCTCACAGAAATTGCAGAACTGAAAAAGTTGGAGAAAGAGTTGCTATTCATTCTCCCCCTACGCGAAATTAAAGAACGGGAAAGGTTAGATAAAGAATCGCTATTCAGCACCCTACTCAAAAAAATTGGAGGACTGAAAAAGAAGTGGAAAGCATTATGCATGTAGACTTGATAACTAAGTATAGATTTTATAGCCTTAATGCCCAAAGGGGTGCGAGGCGCCAAAAGGTAGTGTCTCATTTTGTGTGTATGAGGTTCTATATGTAAGTATTTTTTGAATTTGCAAGAACGAAACGAAGGCGTAGCCGTAGTGAAGTTCTTGCAAAGTTAGATTGCATCGGTTCTACTGCTCCTCCCATTGAAATGAACCATCATAATCTAATTTTGCTTTACGCTCGTAGGCTTTATGGTTCATCGCCACGTAACCCATCAATAATATGGCTGCCTCTGGATTGGGTAGCGCCGCTCGCATGCGCAACGTCCTTTTGTAATCCCTGTTTAGTAGTATATATCATCGAACGTATCCTGTAATCATACTTTAAGTAGGTCAAGTAGTATCGATACCGTTCTGTTGACATCCGCTCCAATACAGGGTATTTTTTCTTATTCCTCTCTATGAAGCAAAGCCACCTTTGCCAGCTCTTCTCAATACTATCATTTGAATTATCCACTTGAAATGCCTTAATCAGCTGCTTTGCTATCTCATGTTTATCTTTGGGCTTGATGTATTTTAACACATTCTTTTTCAAATGAAACACGCAAAACTGGTGCGATACTTGGCTGTAATGTTTAGCGACGGCTTCCTCTATGCCCGCTAAGGCATCGCTGACGACCAAGTCCACTCGTTTGACGCCTCTTAAAAATCTATCTTTATATGACACTCTCAAAGCAGGATAGTATCAAAATCGATAGAGATGATAGATATTTCATTACGAATAAGCTGTTGTCTAAATGAATATGGATTCTATGAAATTTCTCAAAACAAGTTTTTATCTATCTTTAATTAACACCCTCTTTTTCTTTTGTCATCTCTACAAGCACGGGCAGATGTTTTTTCACTGCCTAATAAAAAACGGTGCTTGCGACAAGCAATTGTGCCGTAGCACCGCCGGGAAGCATACATTTTTCCTCGAGAAAAGAGGGGGGCATTCCTAAAAGAGATGCCCCGCTGACTTTACTCTTTCTGTTTGTTTTCTTTCTTGCCTTTGTCAGCTTTATTTTTTGAGCCTTCCCCTTTGACCTTTACTTCCTTGCCGTCGGTCAACAGCTTGGATATAGCCACGAAAGGCGCTACCACAATTTGCTCGCCTTCTTTCAAGCCTTTCACGATTTCGATGTTGTCGAAGTCGCTGATGCCGGTTTCCACGATGCGAGCTTCTACTTTGCCGTCTTTATAGACAAACACCACGGTAACAGGCTCTTCTTTTTGATTACCAGCCTTGTTGTCCGATTCCTGCTTTTCTTTGTTGGGCTTGTCGGTCTGCCCTTTTGCTTTTTTGAGTTCGGAAGGCAGGCGAGTAGTGGCGGCAGCAATAGGCACTGCCACTACATTTTCTTTGCGGTTGGTGATGATTTCGACCGAGGCAGTCATACCGGGGCGCAAGGGGTAGCGCTTGCCACTTTGTCGGCGCAACATGTTTATGGATTCTGGCAAAATGCGGATGCGTACTTCGAATTCGGTAACAGCGTCGGCGGTGGCACTTTGTTTGGCGGTATTGGCAATAGAGGTAACCACGCCGCGGATGGGCGTTTCTACATCCATGAATGCGTCTATTTCGATGGTGGCGGTATCGCCCAAAGATACCTTCACGATGTCGTTTTCGTTTACGTCTACGCGTACTTCCATGTTGTTGAGATTGGCAATGCGCAGCAGTTCAGTACCTGCCATTTGAGCGGTACCTACCACTCGCTCGCCCATTTCTACGTTGAGCAACGACACGATGCCACTGGTGGGGGCATAAATGGTGGTGCGGCGTAGGTTGTCTTGTGCCTCTTTGAGGGTAGCCCGGGCGCTGGCAACAGCATATTGGCTTGCTTCGGTGCTGCTTTTGGCGGCTTCGTATTCCTCTTTGGCTACTTCATAGTCTGTTTTCGATTGCTCGTATTCCAAATCGGAAATTACCTTTTCTGCATAGAGTTTTTGGTTGCGCTCATAGTTGGCTTTGGCAATGAGGTAGCGGGCTTTGGCTTGCGACTCGCGGGCACGTGCCTGCATAAGCTGCGCCTGCTGTTGTTGCAGAGCGGCACGGGCGCGGTCCACCGAAGCCTGAAGCAAGTCGGGGCGCAGGCGCACCAACAGTTGCCCTTTGACGACCGAGTCGCCTTCTTGCACAGTGAGTTCGATGATTTCGCCCGATACTTCGGAGCTTACTTTTACTTCGGCTTCGGGTTGTATTTTGCCCGAAGCTGCTACCTTTTCTACGATGGTAGTGCGCTGCACAGCAGCTATTTCTACTTCAGTCAGTGATTTTTTGCCTATCCAGCCGGCTCTTTGAGCCACAATAAGTAATGCGACAAGCACTACGCCGCTCACGACGAAATGCCATGTTTTCAGGCGGCGGCTTTTCTTTTCTTTCATAACTGTATGTTGTTCCATGATGAATGAAGCTCTATTTGAATACTTGGATTTGAACTGAAAAAGTTGATACGTTTATTGGCTAGCGCCTTGCGTGAGGTAGTCGAGCACCTTGATACGGAACAAATATTCATATTTGGCACGGATGAAGTCGGCTTGTGCACGGGCGAGGTTGAGTTTTGCTAGGTTGTAATCTACAAAAGAGGCACCCCCCAACTCGAAACGTTTTTCCGCATTGCGGAAAGTGCGCTCCAGCGCTTCTATTTGTTTGAGACGAGCGTTGTAGGTAACTTCGGCACTCAACAAGTTATTGTAGGCTTGTTCTACACTCTGGCGCAATTGGTTGCGTGTTTCTTGCATTTGTATTTGAGCAGTGCGCTCCTGTATTTTGCTTTGTTGTATGGCATTGCGGGTGATGCCTGCATTATAAAGAGGAATGCTAAGGTTCAATGATAGAAAAGAGCTGAGGTTGAAGTCCATTTGGTTCCAAAAACCGTTGTCCACAATTTTGCCGTTGGGTATGCTCTGGTTAGCAACCACTATTTTTGAGGGGTCGTCTTGCAAGTAACCAATGGGCACCTGCACGGTAGTGGTAGTGCCGTCGGGTCTGAAAATCCGTTCGGGTGCTGAGTTAGTGTAGAACGAGCTGATACCGGCATTGAGTGAAAGGGTGGGCAGGCGTCTGCCTTGAGCTATTTCACGGCTGACGCGGGCGCTTTCGGCACGCAGCTTGGCACTTTGCAGGCTGTATTGGTTTTGTGCTGCTTGTTCGAACAATTCTTCTATGCTCTTGTTGGCATAGGGGTTGATGATGCTTTCTATTGCTACATCTGATACATCGAAAGCTGTATTTACAGGCATATTCATGAGCTGCTGCAGATTGAGCTTGGCAAAACGCAGTTGGTTTTCGGCAGCAATGATGTTGACATCGTCGTTGGCAAGCTGAGCTTCAAGGTCGAGGACTTGATTTTCAGCGGCGGCACCGGCAGCATACTGTGCTTTCACGCGCTTGAGCTGGGCGTCGGTGGAAGCGCGCTGCGCTTGTGCCACTTTGAGCTGCTCTTTAGCCATGACCACTTGAAGGTAAGCATTTGCCACATCGATGGCTATTTGCTGCTTTTGTTGTTCTACGTCGTATTGAGCTGCTTGGTAATCGAGGCGGCTCTTTTTGATGTTGTTGCTTTGTTGAAAACCATTAAACAGCGTCATGCCGGCATTGATGCCTAAGCTGGTAGAGTTGATAGTTCTTTGTACAAACTGGTTGGTGAAGGGGTCGATGGAGCGCCCTGTGCGGAAGGTCTCGGTGGCATTGCCGCTAATCGAGGGCAGCAGGTTCTCTTTCGATTGGCGGTAGGTGCTTTGGGCGCTTTCAGCCTGCAGGCTGCTGCGTTGAATGCTGAGGCTGTTTTGCACTGCTATTTGCACGCATTGCTCCAGCGTATAGGTTTGCTGGGCGCGGGTCCATGAGCTCGCGAAAATGAAAAGCAAAAGGAGAAGTCCCGTGATTCGCTTCATGCTGTTTGGGTTTATGATTTGTTGAATATAACTTTTTTGTGCACTGTTTTAGTGTGCTTGCAGCAAAAAGATTTGCATTTGGAGAGCATGCAAGCAAGTGCAAAGATAGCGAATCGATGGGATGCCCCAGTTTTTACAGGTCAATATCAGGGATATAGATGACTTCTTTAATCCAAGGGATGCTTTTCATGTATTCGAGGGTGATGGGGCGTATGCCTGAGTCCATCTCGTAGCAATGGCAGGCGAGGTCATTTTTAGCTTTGCGAGAGACTGACAAGGTAGCTATGTTGCAGTCGTCGTGAGCAAGGATGTCGGCAAGGAAAGCAACGGCGCCTTTGGTGTCTTCTGCCATCACGATGAGGGTATGCAAGGAAGCCGAAAAGTTGGCACGGAAACCGTTGTATGAGGCTATGTTGATGAGACCACCGCCTCGGCTTTCACCTATGACCTCTATGCTGCGCTCGCCACGACGCAGCTCCAGTTTTATGGTGTTGGGGTGTAGGGTAGAAGCATTGCCCACTGCGCGGAAGCGATATTTCAAGCCTTGTTGTTTGGCATGCTCAAACGATTCTTTGATGCGCTTGTCGTCGGTCTTGAAGTCGAGCAAGCCAGCGATGATGGCGCGGTCGCTGCCGTGCCCTTCGTAGGTGCGTGCAAACGAGTTGAAAAAGGTGATGGTGGCTTCTTCTGGTATGCCGCCCAATAGGCGTACGGCTACTCGTCCGATGCGTACCACACCGGCAGTATGAGAGCTGGAAGGTCCAATCATAACGGGTCCAATCATATCAAAGATGCTGCTGCCTTCTGACATAATCTTGTAGTTTTGTGCTGGTAAAGGTACACAATATTTCAAAGAAAATGTGGTATTATTTTGATAATTGCTGGGTGGAGGCGCCTTGCATCAGCCCCGAAGACCGTGCCTTTCAATACGGTGATGGGCTGTTTGAGACCATCATCGTGCGCGAAGGGCGGGTTTTGTTTGCCCAAGACCACTATGCGCGTTTACAGCGGGGTGCATCAGCCTTGGGCTTGGCACTGCCCGATTTTGTGCCTACTTGTCCACAGGCATTTGCCCATTGGCTGCAGGCTATTGTAGAAGCGTGGGAGGGACTGTCGGGGGGGAGTTTGCCGCCTTGTGTGCGTTTGAAGCTGATTTTGTGGCGTCGTGCTGGCGGCTTGTATCGTGCCATGCAAACCGAGGCTCATTGTCTTGTGAGCTTGCGCCCCCAAGAGCGACTCTATCAGGGCGATGCCGTGCGTCTTGCTATATATGATGCTTACCGTTTGCAACCGCATCCATTGTCGCAAGTGAAGTGTTTGCAAGCGCTGCCTTATGTGTTGGCAGCGCGTCATGCCGCCCGGCAGGGCTTTGATGATGCACTGTTGATTGACACAAGGGGCTACGTGGCAGAAGCCACTTCTGCCAATGTGTTTTGGGTGGAAGAAGGTGTTTTCTGTACCCCCCCACTGGATACTGGCTGCGTGGAGGGTATCATGCGTTTGCAGTGGCTGCGCTACCTCAAAGCACGGGGCATAGAGTGCCGGCAGTTGCACCGTTTGCCGCAACAGCTGACCACCTACGCCGAGGGCATGTGGTTGGTGAATGTGGGCGGGGTGCGGCGAGTGCAAGAGGTGAACGGTCATTGCTTGAATGAAAGCAATGAAGTACAAGGCTTTGTGATGGAGATGCAGGCAGCCATATGGGGGGCTGCTATGGAAAGCGTTTGATTCCTTTGCTTGATTGCTGCAAGCAACTTAACTTGTGCCTTTGCCTTGGCCAAAGGCTCATCTTTACAGAAAGAAAAAGAATCAAGTCCTAAGCTTATGTTGTACTATTTGTTTACTTACTTAGACCGAGAATTTGACCTGATAGGTGCCGGCGTTTTTCGCTATATCTCTTTCCGGGGCAGCATGGCGGCGGTTTTCTCTCTTTTGATTGCTACTGTCTTAGGAAAAAGAATCATTGCCTATCTCAAAAAACAGCAGATAGGCGAGAAGGTACGGGAGCTGGGCTTGGCGGGGCAAAGCGAGAAGCAGGGCACACCTACTATGGGCGGTCTTATCATCTTGCTGGCTATATTTATTCCGGTTCTGCTTTTTGCTGACTTGTCCAATATTTACGTGATTCTGCTGCTGGTTACTTCGGGCGGTTTGGGCATCATTGGTTTTGTGGACGACTACCTCAAGCTGAAGAAAAGCAAGGAAGGGCTCTCCGGCAAGTTGAAAATATTGGGGCAGGTAGTGATAGGCATCATTGTAGGGGCAACGCTCTTTTTTCACGAAGAGGTAGTCTTGCAGGAAAACATACCTGTGCAGCGCTCGGAGCAGATAGCCCAGCTGCCAGCCGTTACGGGGCAAAGGGTGGTGGTGCGAGAAGGCAAAGCTTACTTTGCCGTTACTTACAAAAGCACCAAGACCAATGTGCCTTTCATGAAAAACAACGAGTTTGATTACGAAGCACTGAATATATTTGGCATAGATTGGCTCACACCACTTATTTACATTCTGGTGGTTACGTTCATCATCACGGCGGTGTCGAACGGTGCCAACATCACGGATGGCATCGACGGCTTGGCAGCGGGTACTTCGGCAATTATAGGTACTACGCTTGCTATTTTTGCCTATCTGTCAGGTAATGTCATTTTTTCCGATTACCTGAATGTGCTTTACATACCCAACTTGGGTGAGGCAGCTATTTTCTGTACGGCATTTACAGGGGCGTGTGTTGGTTTCCTGTGGTACAACGCCTATCCGGCACAAGTATTCATGGGCGACACAGGCAGCTTGTCTCTGGGGGGCACCATTGCAGTACTGGCACTGTGTGTGCGCAAAGAGCTACTGCTGCCCCTGCTTTGCGGTATCTTTCTGATAGAAAACCTCTCGGTGATGATTCAGGTGGGTTATTTCAAATACACCAAACGGAAATACGGCGAGGGGCGGCGTGTTTTCAAGATGGCGCCCCTACACCATCACTATCAAAAGTTGGGGTATCATGAGGCTAAGATTGTAACCCGCTTTTGGATTGTGGGAATCATGCTGGCTATCTTGACTTTGGTAACCCTTAAACTGCGCTAAACAAACTTTGGCTTGCTTTTTGCGTATGCATTTCAACGTTCATCAAAAATAAAACACTCCTATGAAAAAGTTTTTAATGCTGATGATGCTCGGTCTTTTTGTTCAGACTGCTTGGGCGCAGTATTACAGCTTTGGTATTCGCACCGGCATCAATGCCAATAAGTTGATACCCAACAGCGATGATTTGAAAAACGATGGTTACAAATATGGCTTGGTAGGTGGCGCATTCCTGCGTTTGGGGGTTGGCAACTGGTATGTGCAGCCCGAATTGTTGATTTCGCAGAAGGGCGCCAACATGAAAGGAAGCGGCAATTTTACGAATATCGAAACCGTGAAACGCAATATCAACAGCTTGGACGTGCCTATTTTGCTGGGGCGCCGTGTTCTGGGCAAGGTTGTGCGAGTGAATGCAGGTCCGGTGTTGAGCTTCCCTTATTCTGTAAAAGAAGAAGCAACCGACAGCAACGGACAGACCGTTACCACTGATTATGAAGTGAAAAACTCAACCATTGGTTATCAGGCGGGAATAGGTTTGGATTTTGGCAAACTTACCATCGATGCCCGTTACGAAGGCAGTCTGAGCAGATTGGGCAAAGGTAGCTATCAGGTATTCAACCGCACTTTCAAAGCCGACGACCGGGTAAGTACATTCCAAATTACCTTAGGGTTTAAAATCATCGGCGAATAAGCAAGCCCACAAGTCATAAATTTTAGCCCGGCAAAAGCTGGGCTTTTTTATTTGCATAGCGGGCAGGGTGCATCAAAATCTTGTCTTTTAAAATCTAAAGACGCAAGGAAGAAGCAGTTAATTTTGCAATCGGGCTTCTTCTTTTATCGGGCGGTATTCATCCACTTCCAACTCCACTTCATGAGGTTTGTAGAGTCTTTCTTTGCCCTGCTCGTCCCATTGACGCAGCACATAGGGCTTTTCATTGGTGTCTGGTTTGCGCGGATAGTGTATTTCGCGCTTGCGTTGCCCGTTGGGGTAGTATTCCATCCACACGCCTACGCGTTGCCCCGCTTCATATTGCCCTTTGATGGCGATGCGCCCGTTGGGGTAAAAGAAGTAATAATTGCCCTCTATCTTTCCGTGTTTGATGGGAATGACCTCTTTTAGCTTCGTTTGTTTTTCGTCGTAATAGGTACGCTTCGACTCCTTGAGCCAACCACGGAAATAGTTGGTTTTATCAATAAGGACCCAGTCGCGGTCGAGGGCGTCGTTTCCGTAGCGCACCCAGCGTCCGTGTTTGGCACCATAGTAATAGAAGCCTTCTTCTATGACCTTGTCTTTGTATAGCTTGCGGTAAGGACCATGCAGCAGCTTTGCTTCGCTGCGTTTGATAGAACTGTAATCTGTGTGATAAAGCTTGCGTCTTTTTTCCCAGTACCAAGCAACTTCTTCCACTTTGTTGTAGGGCTCATGCCAGTTGGGCAGGTAGTGAAATATTTCTACGGTTCCGTTGTCGTGTTTAATGAACGTCTTTTTGGTTTTTACACCGTAGTAAGTGTTGCGTTTCTTTATTTTCCGCTCTTTGTCTTTGTTTTCTTTTTTTTCCGACAACTCTACTGAAAGGTCTGGGATGCTGTCGGTTTCCAGAACAGAAGGGGTTTGTGCACACACGCCAAAGCCAATGAGCCACGCTATAAGAAAACCAATGCCACGCATAAGAAAGGAATCTTGCTTTTTGTTTTTCGAAAAAGAAAGTTAGCAAAAAAAGTGCAAAAAGATGATGAGTTGAACGTGCATTGTGTGAGAAGGTTGCCATTAGTTGGTCGTCGAGGATGCTTGTTGTTCACCATGCCAAGTCGGCAGCGCAAGCAAACAGTGCTTTGTAATCGATTCCTTAGACATCGCGCATACAGATGGCACACACTGAGTGGCTGTTGGGTACGACTGTGAGCTTTCACCTAAGCGCAAGTCGTTGATTTCAAGCAGGTAGCGATAAAGTTCGTTTTCACGGCAGTTTGGCTCTTTGACGATAGGAGAGAAGCTACGCAGAAAATGACGCATTTCGCTACTGTTGAGCGCTCTCTTGCACGAACACCTCAATACCATGCTTACTTTTCGGGATGGAACGATTGAGCAGAGTCCAGACCTGCCGACTCTACAAAAAGGCAACTATACTTCAGCTGCCGTAGGCATGGGGTTTTGGCTGAAATGAAAGAAATCGGAGAAACAGAAAAAACGGGGAGCTTGTCCCCGTGTGTTTTAGCGGTCTGAAAAGGTCATTTGCAACTCATCGTCCAGCTTGTCTGCCCACCAGCCCAAATCGAGCATGCAAGTAGCCAGCTCTTCGGCGTCGAGCCCGTGGATGTCGCGCTCATAGGTGGCATACACTTGGTTGCTGCCGGGCATGAGTGTCAATTTGACGCCCAAAGAACGGTCGTTGAGCTCAAGCAGGTGCTTATACACCTCGCACTCGCGTGCTGGGGGCACCTTCATAATGGGGGAGAAGATGCGCAGGAAATAGCGCATTTCGCCATTGCTGAGCGGGATGCCCTGCACGAATACTTCTACGCGGGCAGAGCCCCGCTGAAAATACCATGCATTTTTTTCCGGGTCAAAGGCTTTTTTAGGGTCCACGCCTACTTGTTGGGCAAAGTTGGCAATCATGTCGTGCACTTTCTGTACTTCGGGTGTCATCAGAAAACTAAGGTTTAGGCTTAAACATCTCGGAAGCTACAAAATCGTGCGAGGAAATTCAAGTCCATGCAAAATACATTAGTCTTCTTTTTGCCAATGTTGCAAAACGTCTAACAACTGCTTGTTTTCTTCCGCTTTGCCTACTGTGATTCTCAGACAGTTGTCGCATAAAACCACTCGACTGCGGTCTCGTACTATGATACCATGCCTTATTAAATAACGGTAAATGGCGGGGGCATCATGGACGCGCACTAAGATGAAATTGGCATCGGAGGGAAACACCTTATCCACAAAAGGCAAGGCTTTTAGAGCATGGTGCAGCGTCTGCCGCTCGCGTTGGATTTGCTCTATCCACAAAGCTACTTGGCGTGGCTGCTCGAGCGCTTGCAAAGCCATTTTTTGCGAATAGGCATTGATGTTGTAGGGCGGTTTGATTTTGTCGAGCAGTTCTATGATTTGAGGATGGGCATAAGCCACGCCCAAGCGCAAGCCGGCAAGCCCCCACGCTTTGGAAAAGGTTTGCAGTACGACCAACTGAGGGTAGTGCTGCAAGTGAGGAAGCCACCCCTCATCATCGCTAAAATCAATGTAGGCTTCATCGACCACTACCAAGCAATGGGTGTGGTTTAGGATAGCCCGGATGTCTTCTTTGCGTAGCAAATTGCCTGTGGGGTTGTTGGGCGAGCAAAGCCATATGATTTTGGCATGCTTGCTTTGTTCAATCACCATTTGGGTATTGAGCTGGAAGCTTTCGGGCGTGAGTGGCACCTTTACTACCCCTGCGTTGTGTATGGCAGCACTGACCTCGTACATGCCATAGGTAGGGGGTGTGATGAGGATGCTGTCTTGAGCAGGTTCACAAAATGCTCTTATGAGCAAGTCTATGGCTTCATCGCTGCCATTGCCCAAAAATATTTGTTTAGGCGACACGCCTTTGAGGGCAGCCAAACGCTCTTTGACAGCCTGCTGGTGTGGGTCTGGATAGCGGTTATAGCTCGAAGCGCTCAACAAAGGACTGCCAAAAGGATTTTCATTAGCATCGAGATAGATATGTGCTTGTCCGCTGAATTCGTCGCGGGCAGAGCTGTAGGGGCGTAGCCCTCGTAAATGGGGGCGCACGCACTGCATGATGTTGTCAATGCTGAGGGAGGTGTTCATATTCATAGCTGTGGATTGGGAGACAAGGCATCTAAACGGACTTCTACGGCTAATTTGTGGGCATCTAAGCCTTCGGCGGCAGCCATATGACAGACGGTAGCCCCTAATTGTTGCAAGCCTTCGGCAGTGATTTCCTGAAAGGTGATTTTCTTAACGAAGGAATCGAGCGACACGCCGCTGTACATACGGGCAAAACCGTTGGTAGGCAGCGTGTGGTTGGTGCCCGAAGCATAGTCGCCGGCAGACTCGGGCGTGTAGTAGCCCAAAAATACTGAACCGGCATTGGTGATGCGTTCAACATAGCGGGCAGCATCTCGACGCGCTACAATCAAGTGTTCGGGGGCATAGCTGTTGAGCAGCCGCAGGGCTTGTTCTGCGTGGGGCATGACAAAGGCACGGCTGTGCCGCAGTGCTTCTCGTGCAATGTGGGCGCGAGGCAAATGGCTTAGTTGTGTCTCGATGGCTTGCAATACCTCGTTTATCTTTGCTTCGGTGTCGCATACCAATATTACTTGGCTATCGCTGCCGTGCTCTGCCTGCGACAACAGGTCGGCAGCCAAGAAAGCGGCAGGGGCGTGCTCATCTGCCCACACGGCTACTTCTGACGGACCCGCTGGCAGGTCAATGGCAATGACGCCTTCGGCAGCCAGCATCTGTTTGGCAGCTGTTACGTATTGGTTGCCGGGTCCGAATACTTTGTCAACTTTTGGAATGGTGGCGGTGCCGTATGCCATGGCAGCGATGGCTTGGGCACCACCCACGGCAAAGACCTTGCCGATACCACAAAGCGAGGCAGCAGCCAATATGGCGGGATGCACTTTGCCGGTGGCTGTTGCTGGTGTGCAGAGCACCACTTCGCTGCAACCTGCAATCTGAGCAGGCACGCCCAGCATCAAGACGGTAGAAAAGAGCGGTGCCGTGCCGCCGGGTATGTAAATGCCTACGCGCTCGATGCCTACACTGCGCCGCCAGCAGCGCACCCCCGGCATGGTTTCTATTATTTTGGGCTCTTCTTTTTGAGCTTCATGAAATGCCCGTATGTTGGCATAGGCTTGGCGCAGTGCCTGCCACAGTGTGGGCTCTATCTTTTGAGGCGCTTCGTTTATGGCTTTCTCCTCTATTTGCAAAGCGCCTTCGTAGCTGTCGAATTGGCGGTTGAAGCGCTGCAGGGCAGCATCGCCCTCTTGGCGCACGGCTTCTATGATAGGGCGGACGCGCGCACCTAAGTCATCGGCTTGCAGAGCAGGACGTGCCAGCAGCTCTGCCCATTGGTCGGTGGGTGGTTCTATAAATACTTTCATCAGTAAATCATTTTTTCGATAGGAACGACTAAGATGCCTTCGGCGCCTGCGGCTTTCAGCTGCTCGATGATTTCCCAGAATTGGTCTTCTTGAATGACCGAATGCAAGGAAGACCAACCTTCCATAGCCAAAGGCAGTATGGTAGGGCTTTTCATGCCCGGCAGTATTTCCGTGATTTTAGGAATGACTTCGTTAGGAGCATTCAGCAGTATGTACTTGTTGTTACGGGCGTTTTGTACCGCCTCGATGCGAAACAACAGCTTTTGCAGCAGCTTTTGTTTTTCATTGCTTAAAGTAGGGGTTTGAATGAGCACCGCCTGCGAATGGAAGACAACTTCTACCTCTTGAAGTCCGTTGCTCATGAGCGTGCTGCCAGTGCTCACGATATCGCAGATGGCATCGGCTAAACCAATGCTCGGGGCTATCTCTACCGAACCGCTGATTTCGTGAATGGTGGCTTTTATGTTGTTTTTCTTCAGAAAGTCGCCTAAAATATTGGGGTAGGAAGTGGCTATGTGTCTGCCTTGTAGGCTTTCGATGCCTTGGTAGGATTCACCTCGGGGGATGGCAATGGATAGGCGACATTTCGAAAAGCCCAGTTTTTGGGCTATGGTTACGGCAGAACGGTCTTCTACTACCACATTTTCGCCCACGATGCCCACATCGGCGACCCCATCGGCTACATAGCGAGGAATGTCGTCGTCGCGAAGGAAAAGGAATTCGGCAGGAAAGTTATCGGCAACGGTTTTTAGTTTACCGGTTCCATTGGTAAAGCTTATACCGCACTCCTTGATGAGCTTGAGCGAAGCATCGCTTAGCCTTCCTGATTTTTGTAATGCTATGCGTAGCATATTCGATTGTTTTTTAGGATTGAGAAAAAAAACATAATTGTTGAAGGGAGCGTTTGCTTGACAACGCCCTGCTGGTATGCTTGCGGGCATACCCAATGAAATGGGGGGTAATATGTTGTGCTTGTGGCTCTCTTAAGGCAGAGAGCCATGATGGAAGGCGTGATGATGCCATGCAGTCTGGAGGTCAGACTGCCAGAGAAGCTCGATGAGGATAGGATAATATGTGCAGCTTCGTGTTTGCATCGCTGGCGCAATGATACGTAAGAAAGTTTTATTATGCAAGTTTTCTTGCAAAAGAAGCAGCCCGATGCTTTGTAAAGTACCTTCAAACGTTTTATCTTTTCCATATTTCGTACAAAAATATTCCTCGCTATGTGTTTGCGCGTCGATATACATACACACATCATACCCGAGAAGCTGCCTTCCTTTAAGGAAAAGTTCGGTTATGGTGGTTTTGTTTCGTTGGACCACCACAAGAAATGCTCTGCACGCATGTTGATTGACGGTAAATTTTTTCGTGAAATACAAGACAACTGCTGGAGTCCAGAAAAGCGCATCCGGGAGTGCGACGATTTCGGAGTGGATGTGCAGGTGCTCTCTACCATTCCCGTGATGTTCAGTTATTGGGCAAAGCCGTTGGATGCCCTTGCCGTAAGTCAATACCTCAACGACCATATTGCCGAAGTGGTGGCACGTTATCCGCGCCGCTTCGTCGGTTTGGGCACGGTGCCTTTACAAGCCCCTTCGCTGGCAATCAAAGAGTTGGAGCGTTGTGTAGTGGATTTGGGCTTGGCAGGGGTGGAGATAGGCACCCATGTCAACGAGTGGAATCTGTCGGATGAAGAGCTTTTCCCTTTCTTTCAGGCAGCCGAAGAGCTGGGGGCTGCTATTTTTGTGCACCCTTGGGACATGATGGGCAAGGAGCGTATGCCTAAGTATTGGTTGCCGTGGTTGGTGGGCATGCCTGCCGAAACCTCGTTGGCTATCTGTTCTATGATTTTTGGGGGAGTATTTGAGCGCCTGCCGCGCCTGCGTGTGGCTTTTGCTCATGGCGGCGGTTCCTTTCCCATCAATTTTGGACGCATTGCCCATGGATTTGAGGTACGTCCCGACCTCTGCGCCATCGACAACAACGTGCATCCCAAGGAGTATTTGGGGCGTTTTTGGGTAGATTCGCTGGTGCACTCGCCCGAAGCCCTCCGTTTCATCGTGCAGTTGTTTGGGGAAGACAAAGTGGCTTTGGGCACCGATTACCCCTTTCCTTTGGGCGAACTGGTGCCGGGGCGCCTGATAGAGCAAACCGAGGGGTTAAGTGAGCTTCAGAAACGGAAGCTGTTGGGTGAGAATGCCTTTCGCTGGTTGAAATTAGACCCGCAGCCTTTCTTGGAATATAAACAGAAAAACAAACCGACAAAAGAAGAAAAGTCATCGGTCGATTCTAAGCAATCTTCTTAAATTGCCTTCCTTTTGTTTTACGAGCAATGAAAAACCAAATAGTAGTATGCCCAAAGTACTGATTGTAGGTGCCGGTTTGGTGGGCTCGTTGCTTGCCTCGTTTATGGCACGGCGTGGTTTCGAGGTGGAAGTGTTCGAAAAACGTCGCGACCCCCGCCTTTATGGTATGGAAGAAGGGCGTTCCATCAATTTGGCGCTGTCGCACCGCGGCTTGCGCGCTCTGGAGCGTTTGGGCTTGCAAGACGCCGTGTATCCGCTGATGATACCTATGCGTGGGCGCATGATTCACGACACTGCCGGGCAGACGCTGCTGCTGCCTTATAGCACCAAGCCCGACGAATACATCAACTCTATTTCCCGCTTAGATTTAAACGTGGCTTTGGTGAATCACGCAGAAGCTTACCCCAATGTGAAAATACAGTTCCAAGCGGCTTGTGTGGGTGTAGCCCCCGAAATCCCCGCCATTGAGGTAGAAACGGACGGGCAACGTCGCTGGGTGGAAGGCGACCTGCTTTTTGCTGCCGACGGTGCTGGCTCGGTGATACGCCGCACCTTGAAAGCAACCGGGCTGCTTCAAGAAGAGGTCGATTTTTTGGATTATGGCTACAAAGAACTAACCCTACCGGCAGGCAAAGGAGGGGCATTTTTGATAGAAAAGCATGCCCTGCACATATGGCCCCGCGAAACCTTTATGTTGATTGCTTTGCCCAATTTGGATGCAACTTTTACCTGCACTCTCTTTTTACCTAAGGAAGGCGTTGCGCATAGTTTCGAAGCTTTGAATACCCCGGCAAAAGTGCAGGATTTCTTTGACGCGTATTTCCCAGATGCTTCACGCATGATGCCGGCACTTACTGAGGAGTACTTCCGCAATCCGGTGGGTATTTTGGGAACGGTGCGCTGCTACCCTTGGGCGTATCGGGGCAAAGTGTTGTTGATTGGTGATGCTGCTCACGCCATTGTGCCCTTTTACGGACAAGGCATGAATGCCGCCTTTGAAGACTGCCTACGCTTGGAAGAGTGCTTCGATGTCTATGGGAAAGACTGGCAAAAGGTGTTTGAGCTGTATCAGACAAAGCGCAAAAAAGACACGGATGCCATTGCCGATTTAGCTACTGACAACTTTTACGAAATGCGTGACCGTGTCAATGATGAAGACTTTCAGCGGATGCGTAAGCTCGAATACCTGTTGGAGCAGCGCTATCCAGATTATTTCTCAAAATATGCTTTGGTAACTTTTCACCCAGAAGTACCCTATTCGTTGGCAAAACAACGCGGTGAGCTGCAAAACCAAATATTGCTGGATATTTGTCGCCGCCAACCCGATATTGAAAAAATAGATTTGGAAACTGTGTACCGCAAAATAAAAGAAGCGATAGAAACACTGCCTGTTTCGTCATGAAAAAATGCGTAACATTGCACCTTCATTAAAGAGTTTTACCTCAAAAAACAACCTTATGGCAAGGCGTTCAAAAGAAGAAATCATCAAAAGCATAGACCCCAACGATGTGGGGCAGGTGGGACGACTGTTTGGCTTGCCCTATGAGCCCGAACATGCCGAAGTGGTGATTGTGCCCGTACCTTGGGAAGTAACGGTATCTTATGGCACGGGCACTTCCGATGCCCCTGAAAATATATTGTATGCCTCGGCGCAGGTAGACCTCTACGACCCGGATATTCCCGATGCATGGAAAATGGGGATTGCCATGCTGGACCTGCCTGAACACTTGGCAGAAATGAGTGCTACCCTGCGCGAAGAAACGGAAGATTATATTCAGTGGTTGGAGCAAGGCAAACCCTCTGACTGGGAAGGGGCTCCTTATATGCACGAAATACCTTCCGTGGTCAATCAGGAGTGTGAAAAAATGAACCAATGGGTCTATCAAACGGCTTCCGATTGGCTCGATGAAGACAAGATAGTAGCTGTCTTGGGAGGAGACCATAGCACCCCCTATGGCTTGATACGTGCCTTAGCCGAGCGTTACGACAATATCGGTATTTTGCAAATAGATGCTCATGCCGACCTGCGAGAAGCTTACGAAGGGTTCCGTTATTCGCATGCTTCTATCATGTACAACGTGCTGAACGATTTCCCCGAAGTAACCAAGTTGGTACAAGTGGGCGTGCGCGACTATTGCGAGGCAGAGTGGAATATCATTCGCTCGCAGCCGCAACGCATAGCTGCTTTCTTCGACCAACAAATCAAGGAGGGTATTTATGAGGGCAAGACATGGAAAGACTACTGCAAGGCTATCGTAGAGCAGCTGCCCGAATACGTATATATTAGCTTTGACATTGACGGGCTGGACCCCAAGCTGTGTCCTATGACCGGCACCCCCGTAGCTGGCGGGCTCGAGTTCTTTGAAGCTGTGTATTTAATCAAACAAGTGGTGCGTTCAGGACGTAAAATCATAGGCTTCGACTTGGTGGAAGTAGGGGGGAGCTTCGAAGACGAATGGGATGCCAACGTGGGGGCGCGTATGCTCTATAAACTTTGTAACTGGGCAGGGCATTCAATGGGTAAAATTTAAAATAAAACAGCCGCTTATTATGGTCTTTATTCTGATTTTGGTGCTTACCATACTCGCACAAATTTTCTTTCCGTGGTGGAGTATGGCGGTAGTTTGCTATGTGGTGGCTGCCTTGTTTGGCAAGCGCTTCTGGGCGACGACTTTCTCTGCTTTCTTGGCTGTGTTTTTCATCTGGGCAATTCGTGCTTTTTTTGCCGACCTGCAAAACGACCAACTGCTTTCGCACCGTATTGCCGCCATGTTGGGTATGCCGCAAATAGGCGATTGGCTCTTTTTAGTGTCGGCATTGTTGGGGGGAGTGATAGCCTTCATGGCAGCGTGGAGCGGCTATGCCACCAAAAGGCTATTCAGAAAAAAAGACCTCAAAAAACAAACTGTTTATCGTATGTAAATCAAAGCGTTGCCTTTAGGGCAGCGCTTTGATGTTTATCTTTAATCTTTTGAAAACAAATGCGTAACTTTGTCCTGTCCTTCGTGACCTTTCGTCTATTTTGAACCTTTTAATCCTGATAGAAAATGCAAGAGTTCGGATTGAAGTCTGAAAAACGCAACTTGGCAGACATGAACATCACGGCTGCCAAGGTGTACTGGAACCTGACCCCCGCAGAACTTGTAGAACATGCCTTAGCCAATGGCGAAGGGCTGCTTGCCGACAACGGAGCCATCATGTGTGATACTGGTCAGTTTACTGGACGCTCGCCTAAGGACCGATTCATCGTAAAAGACGAGCTCACTGAAAATACCGTTTGGTGGGGCGATATAAATATACCTTTCTCACCAGAGCAGTTCGATGCCCTGCATCGTAAAATGCTCAACTACTTGAAAGACAAGACCATTTATGTGCGTGATGCCTATGTTGGTGCACATCCGGACTACCGCCTGAATCTGCGTGTGGTCAATACCAAAGCATGGCAGAACCTGTTTTGTCATAATATGTTCTTACGTCCCAAGCGTGAGGAGCTTGTACACTTTGTGCCTAATTTCACCATCCTCTGCATTCCCGAATTTGAAGCAGACCCGGCAGTGGATGGCACCCGCCAGAAAAACTTTGCCATCCTGAACCTAAGCAAACGCATGATTCTGATTGGTGGAACAGGCTATGCCGGCGAAATGAAAAAAGGTGTTTTCTCGGTATTGAACTACATGTTGCCGCACGAACGCGGCATTTTGTCTATGCACTGCTCTGCCAACATGGGCAATGCCGGCGATACGGCAGTGTTCTTTGGCTTGTCGGGCACAGGCAAAACAACCCTCTCTGCCGACCCGAACCGCAAGCTCATCGGCGACGACGAGCACGGATGGGCACACGATGGCGTCTTCAACTTCGAAGGTGGCTGCTACGCCAAAGTGATAAATATTACCCGTGAGAGTGAGCCCCAAATCTGGGATGCTATCAAGTTTGGTGCTATTCTTGAAAATGTCCGTTGCTTTGAGGGAACCCGTACGCCCGACTATACCAACAAGTCGGTAACGGAAAATACCCGTACGGCTTATCCTATCTATCACATAGAAAATGCATTGGAGCCCTCTATTGGCGGGCATCCCAAAAACATATTCTTCCTGACTGCAGACGCCTTCGGCGTGTTGCCGCCTATTTCTAAACTTACCCCCGGGCAGGCAATGTATCATTTCATTTCGGGATATACTGCCAAGGTAGCCGGTACCGAAGTAGGTGTTACCGAACCGCAAGCTACTTTTTCGGCTTGCTTCGGTGCGGCTTTCTTGCCTTTGCATCCCACCAAATATGCCGAGCTGCTGGGCGAAAATATGCGCAAGCACCAAGTAAATGTTTGGCTGGTCAATACCGGTTGGACGGGGGGTCCTTATGGGGTAGGGTCTCGTATGAAGCTGGCTTATACCCGCGCCATGCTCACAGCTGCTTTGGAAGGAAAACTCGACAACGTAGAGTATAAAGCACATCCGGTGTTTGGGGTGGCAGTGCCTCAGACATGCCCCAATGTGCCTGATGAGGTACTGAACCCGCGCGACACTTGGAGCAACAAAGAAGCCTACGATGCCCAAGCTCAAAAATTGGCGCAACTCTTTGTGCAGAATTTTACAAAATATGAAGCGTTTGCCAACGACGAAATCATGAGTGGAGCACCGGTAGTAGAAGCAGCTTCAAAATAACGCACTTGATTTACTCATAATGGCATAAAAGCGGTTGCCTTCTGCGGCATCCGCTTTTCTTTATTTGGCAAAACTGAATACACATTGTTGCGTCCGCTTTGTATCTTTGTTCCTTCAAAACTGTAAGAAAAAAAGCACATGAATGCAAAAGTATTGGCGGTAATACCGGCGCGCTATGCTTCTACGCGTTTCCCCGGGAAGGTACTGCATCCCATTGCCGGAAAAAGCATGATAGCGCGCGTGTATGAACGTGTGAAGCAAGCCCGCGGGCTCACAGAAGTGGTAGTAGCCACCGATGATGAACGTGTAGCCAGCCATGTGCAGGCATTAGGGGCACGAGTGCTGATGACTGCCCCGGAACACCCCAGCGGCACAGACCGCTGTTTTGAAGCGCTGCAAAAAAGTGGGGCACATTATGACTATGTGCTCAACATACAGGGCGATGAGCCTTTTATCGTGCCCGCACAGATAGAGGCTCTGCTTGCTTTAATCGATGATGCCCATAAGTTGGAGATTGCCACGCTCATCAAGCCGATAGAGCGCTTGGACGAGCTCAAAGACACGGGCGAAGTGAAGGTAGTCCTCAACACTCGAGGCGAGGCTTTGTATTTTAGTCGCTATCCGGTGCCTTTTGTGCGCGACATGCCTCTCGAAGAAGCATGGAAACACTACACTTTCTATAAGCACGTGGGCTTGTATCTGTATCGTGCCGATATTTTGGAGGCAGTATGTTACTTGTCGCCTTCGATGTTGGAGCGTGCCGAGTCGCTTGAGCAACTGCGCTGGTTAGAACATGGCTATCGTATTCACACGGCAATTACAAGTTACGACAGCGTGTGTGTGGAAACCCCCGAAGATGTGCAGAAAGTAGAGCAGATGCTTGCTCAGGGGCTACTGAAATAAAACGCCCCCAACTTTCATTTGCTTACTTTTTGGCGGGAGGATAGGGATATTCGGCAAAAAGCCGTTGTACCATAGCTGCTTGAAGTTCGGGCAGCTTTTTTCGTTTTTTGTCTATTTCTGCAAATGCCCATCCTTGCCACAGTAGGCGCCCAGTTTGGGCATCTACGATGTCCACGACAAGCGTGAGTTCCTCATATTGTCGTTGGTAAGCGTTCATGGTAACCGGATAAACCGGATAAAAAGGGTAAGGGCGCCAGCCGATCCAGCCCCAATTATTGTTGAAGCTCTGTTGAAACTCTTGTTGAGTTTGCAAATCCATGCGGAATTTTACATGCAATTGGGCTGCTGCCGCTTCGGAAGCCGCAGACAAGCCTTTTTCCGTAAGTGCTTGGGTGATGAGGTTGGTCATACGTTGGCGACTCAGGTCGCTGTTTACTACTGGGTCTTTGTCGTTGCTAAAGCGGTAGTAGTCCACCACGATAAAAGATTGATATCGACTGAAATCGACCGCTGGTGCCCGGTCGGTGCTGTGGGTGATGCGGCTGCTGCTGCATGCGCTTATCCATAACCAGCAACAAACGCTCAGCCAAAGGGGAATACTGAGGTTTTTACGAAGCATTTTACTCTAAACGTTCAATTTCATAGCTTTGTGCAAATTTAAAAATAAAACCTGTCTTTTGAGCGTCTTATGAAAGTTGTGGAAGTCAACAACAAAGCACTGCGCAAGGAATTTTTGGAGTTTCCGGTGCGCCTTTACAAAAATGACCCGTCCTACATTCGTCCCTTGGACAAAGACATCGAAGAGGTATTTGACCCGACTAAAAACAAGTTATTCCAAGGTGGCGATGCTTGTCGCTGGATTCTACAAGACGAACAAGGGCAAACCATTGGTTGTGTGGCAGCTTTTTACAATGAAAAACTGGCAATGAAAGATAACGAGCAGCCCACCGGAGGCATGGGCTTTTTTCATTGCATCAACAATCAAGAAGCTGCCAACTTGCTGTTCGATACCTGCAAGCAGTGGCTGCAGGCTCGTGGCATGGAAGCTATGGACGGTCCTATTAACTTTGGCACTCGCGATCGTTGGTGGGGGTGCTTGGTCGATGGCTTTACCGAGCCTAATTACTGCATGCCTTACAACTATCCTTACTATCGTGAACTTTTTGAAAATTATGGCTTTCGCCAATATTTTAAGCAATATACTTACTACCGTTGGATTCCCGACCCGCTGAAACCTAAGGTACTCGAAAAAGCCAAGCGTATTTATGAAGACCCACGCTATACTTTTGACCACATGCGCTTGTCGAAGCTTGAGAAATATGCCGAAGACTTTCGTACCATTTACAACAAGGCTTGGTCAAAACACCATGGAGTAGAACCCATGACTGCCCAGACGGCACTGAATATCATGAAAAAGCTGAAGCCTATTTTAGACCCCGAAATCATTCTGTATGCTTACTATGATGGTGAGCCCGTTGCCTTCTTTATTATGTTGCCCGAAATGAACCAAATCGTAAAGCACCTGAATGGAAAGCTCGACTGGTGGGGCAAGCTGAAGTTTTTATGGTACAGGCGCGTGGTGGGGGTGAAGAAGTTGTTTGGGGTTGTTTTTGGCGTAGTGCCCGAGCACCAAGGCAAAGGGGTGGAGTCGGCAATTGTTTACTATTACTCTACCATGGCGCATACCCCCGGCTATCGCTACAAAGAAATGGAAATGAACTGGATAGGTGACTTTAACCCCAAAATGATGCGGGTTGCCGAAGACGTAGGCGGGCACATTTATAAAACCCACATCACTTACCGTTACTTGTTTGACCGTCAAAAGCCTTTTAAACGCTATCCAATTATAGAGTAAAAAGCAACATTTGAGCCCCCGCGCTTCGTAGGGGCGTGTTTTCAATATTTTCAGATAAAACAATAGGGTCGTGTTTTCAATGCTTCAAATCAACCAAGAAAGGCTACCGAAAAGGCAGCCTTTCTTGGTTTTGTCTTTATATACCTGTTGCTTACTTGGCGGGTGCTTCTTGTGCTTGCTTCGAACGGAGTGCACGAGGAATAGCAATCGAAACAACAGGAATCTGAGGGCTATTCAAAATGGTGTAGTTTTCAGGGTTCAGGTCTTTTACCTTTACTGACTTGCCCAAGTCCAGGTGTGAGATGTCCACCTCTACATATTGAGGCATATTTTTCGGTAAAGCCTTTACTTTCAGTTTACGCAATTTGATTTCGGCTTTTCCACCTTTTTGTACACCGATGGAAGTGCCTACAACCTTCACGGGGATTTCCATCTTCACAGGTCTGTCTTCACGCAGCAACAAGAAGTCGGCGTGGGTGATGTAGTCAGCTACTGGGTGGAATTGAGCTTGCTGCAGGATGGCATCATACTCATCGCCCTCGATGTTCAGCTTTACGAAAGCTACTTCGGGGGTATAAACCAAGTCTTTAAACAGAGACATAGGCGCATAAAAGTGTATGGTTTCTTCGCCACCATACAGCACGCAAGGAACATATCCCTCTACGCGGAGTTTTTTGGCTGAGCTACTTCCCAGCTCGTTGCGCTTATACCCTACAATTTCTACAGTTCTCATTGTTTTCTTTTGTTTAGGTAATCCTTCTTTATTTCGTTTAAACCTTTATTTATGCGTTGAGATAAATAACGAACTGATAGATTCGTAATCATGCACTTTTTTGATGGCAGTAGCAAACAACTCTGCCACGCTGAGCACTTTTATCTTGGGCGACTTTTGACGCAAAGGAATGGTATCGGAGACTACCAGCTCTTCCAACACGGAGTGGTTTATGTTGTCATAAGCATTGCCCGACAAGACGGGGTGGGTGCAAATAGCACGCACGCTGCGGGCGCCCTTTTCCTTCAATACAGCGGCTGCCCGACAGATGGTACCCGCCGTGTCCACGATGTCATCGATAATTACCACGTTGGCGTCTTTTACGTCGCCAATCACTTGCATGCCTGCCACTTCGTTGGCGCGCTTGCGGTGTTTGTCGCAAACGACCATGTCTGCTCCAAACATCTTGGCAAAGGCACGTGCCCGTCCCACACCTCCTACATCGGGGGCTGCAAATACCAGGTTTTCCAGATTCAGGCTTTCCAGATAAGGCGCAAAAATGGCAGAACCATCGAGATGATCTACGGGAAAGTCAAAAAAGCCTTGAATCTGCCCGGCGTGCAGGTCGCAAGTCATGAGGCGGTCGGCACCGGCTGCCGATAATAAGTTAGCCACCAGTTTGGCAGCGATGGCTACACGTGGTTTGTCTTTACGGTCTTGGCGTGCATAGCCGAAGTAAGGCATTACTACCGTAACGTATTTTGCCGATGCCCGACGTGCCGCGTCAATCATGAGCAGCAATTCCATGAGGTTGTCCGCCGGTGGAAAAGTAGATTGGATGAGGAATACATCGCAGCCGCGAATGGACTCTTCGTAATAAGGCGAAATCTCGCCGTCGCTGAACCGCTGAATGGTAATAGCGCCTAAGGGCTTACCATAGGCTTCAGCTATCTTTTCGGCAAGATAGCGGGAGCTGGTGCCAGAGAACAGTTTGACAAAGTTTGGGTCAGCCATGGTTTTGAAACGTTCCTTTTTGAAATTTTTTACAAACTTAGGCTATTTTCTCTAAGTCTCAAAGCGCTATTACCTTCTCTCGGGCAAAATACGAAGCGCAAATATCTGACTTTTTTATGAGTTATGCAATCCTTTCACTATAAAAAGAAAGGCGCGGGTATTTCAATTACTCGAAAGGTTCCTGCCGTCTTTCAGCATGACGCTCCTTTCTTTCTTGAATACCTGATATTCCCTGATGCTGCCTTGTAGTTCCGATATGATTACTTTGAAGATAGTATAAACCGGAATGGCGAATATCATGCCCAAGCCTCCAGCAAGGTTGGCGCCAAAAAAGATGGCTATAAAGATAGCCAGCGGGTGAGCCTTCACGCTGCGCGAAAAGATAAGCGGCTGTAGCAAGAGGTTGTCTATCAGCTGGGTAATAGCAAAAACGATGAGTATTTTCAGCGCTAAGAATGATGCCGCCTGTGTGCTCAATTCCGAGTGTAAGGCAATGGAGGAGATGCCTACTATCAAACCGAAACTTCCACCTAAAACAGGACCCAAGTAGGGGATAAGGTTGGCAATGGCGGCAAACACAGCGATGGTGATGGCATAAGGTATGTTTAGTAAGCTTAAGCCAGTTGCCACGATGGTAAATATAGCCACCATTTGCAGCAAGATGCCCAGCAGGTAATTCGACAGCAGCCGTTCTATTTTATACACGGTGCTGATACCAACCTCGAAGTAGCGGTTGGGTATCATGCTGGTGAGTAGGTTGTGAATAAAATTCTTTTCGTAGAGGAAAAAGAAAGTAATGAAGAAGACAGCCAAAGTGCCGATGAAAAATTGACCGGCAAAGCTTAGCAGGGTGTTGAAAAGGTCGCCGATGCGTACCGATTCGAACAGGCGTAGCACAGCCTGTTGTATCTCCTGCAGCAGCTGCCCTTCGGCTATGTGCATGTCGAAGCTTTTATTCAAAAAAGACTCTATGCGGTGTAATGGCGCTTTGCCGCGTTTGAGCAATTCATCAAATTGTATGCTTTGGATGAGCTGCACTTGGTCGTAAATCAAAGGGGCAAACAGCACCAAAAAGGTGATAAGGAAACCGAAGAAGATAAGGAAGCTCAGTATCACTGCCAAAACCCGCGGCATACGTATGCCGAAGAACTGAAATTCGTGCAGTGCATTGACAATAGGTCCCAGCATTGCCGACAATATCAGCGAAATGACAAGATAGGAGGCTATGTTGCCGAAATAATAAGTAAAAAGCCATAAGCCCGTTAGCAGTAGGACGCCTTGTACCAAGATGCGGTTGATGGGCTTTTGAAAGTCAATAAAGCGGACTAAGACAACGGCACGCCCGTCTTTTTTTTGCATGGCAAAAGTAGCTTAAGTGGGGGTGAAAATAATAAAAAAGGCAGCTTTTTTCAGGAAAAGAGCTGCCTTTGAAGAAGAATGTTTCATGAATTATGCTTGCGGGCGCTTTTAGTCCCACTTAAGGTCGCTATCTTCTGCAGAAAACTCGGTGCTGAGCGAGTCGAAGTCGTCATCAAGAAGGTGGCTGTCCAGCTCTTCGCTTTTCTTTTCGAACTGCGAGAAGTCTACGTTCGGCATCAAATCATTTTTGATGTGCTCAATGGCTTCTTGCAAAGCTTCAGTGAATTTGGCGAAGTCCTCTTTGTAAAGGAAAATCTTGTGCTTTTCATACACATAGTTTCCATTGCGGAGACGCTTCTTGCTCTCAGTGATTGTCAGGTAAAAGTCATCACCGCGAGTAGCTCTTACATCAATGAAGTAGGTCCTTTTACCCGCGCGTATGCGCTTGGAGAAGAGCTCTTCCTTTTGTCCGTTGTTCACTCTTTTCTCTTCCACAAATCTAACAGTTTGGTTAAACATCGGAGGTAAATATATAAAGTTTTTCTTTTAAATCGCAAGTAAAATAACGAATTATTTCACTTGTGAATTTATGCCCAATGCCTAATGACTTCATTTTTTGTGTTTTAAAATAAAGTACCGGCTATTTTGGGGTTTTTGTGTATTTTTGGGAATGTAAATCAACAAAATCGAGAGGATGAAGCTTGTTTATCGGGTTTGTTTTTTATGGGTGCTATGCTGCGTGCTGGTGTGCTTGACGAGCGGCACATCGCATGCCCAGCGACGCTATAAAGACAAGGGGGGCGCTTCTTATTATGCTGATAAGTTCAATGGTCGAAAGACAGCCAGTGGGGAAATATTTGACAATGCTGCTATGACGGCTGCGCATCGCACCTTGCCTTTTGGTACTTACGTGAAAGTAACCAATTTGGCAAATGGGAAGAGTGTGATAGTGCGCATCAACGACCGTGGACCTTATGCGCACGGGCGTATCATAGACGTGACTAAAGCTGCTGCTATTCAACTGGGTATGGTGGGCACCGGCACCGCCTGGGTGATGGTGGAAGAAGTAGATGCTCCGGACCCTCCTACGGGCGAGGTACCTGAAGCATCCGAAATGCCGGGAGCAGACAGCAACCAGCTGGCGGGTAAATTCCAAACCGGGCATACCTACAGCATGTGGGGCACCGAACGCTTTCCCAAAGGGATAGGCTTGCAAGTAGGCTCTTATCGCGACGCTGAAAATGCCATAGACCAATGCCGCACATTGATTAAACAAGGAGGCTTGGAAGAAGTGTATATTCAGGTAGGATGGTCGGGCGGGCGCATCTATCGCGTGATAGTGGGGGCTTATCCTACCCGAGAAGAAGCTTTGTTGTTGCTGCCTCGCATCCGGGCACTGGGCATGGATGGTTTTCCGAAACGTCATTTTGACTGATGAACAGGATTTACGCAGCAGTGATAGTGGCAGGTGGTTCGGGTAGTCGTATGCAAGCAGCTATGCCCAAACAGTTTTTGCCTTTGCGGAATAAGCCCATCTTGTGGCATACGATTCAAGCTTTTCTGCATTTTCGCCCTCATATGCCTTTGGTGGTGGTGCTGCCCCACAGCTACATCGACTACTGGCAGACAGAGTGGGCAAAGCTTGAAAAAGATTGTCCTTTTATTTGTGTGCCAGGGGGAAGCAGCCGCTTTCATTCTGTTTGGAACGGCTTACTGGCACTGAAGCAACATTTAGACGAGCCGGAGCATGCCTTAGTGGGCATCCACGATGGGGCGCGCCCTTTGATAGGTAGCACTTTGCTTGAGCGTGTATACGAGGCGGCAACGATGCATGGTAGTGCCATTCCCGCGGTACCTTTGAAAGATTCTATACGGGAAGTGATGGAGCCAGAGGGGCATCGGGCAGTTGAGCGCAGCCGCTACCGTTTGGTACAAACACCACAAGTATTTGTCTTCCATGACCTGGTAGAGGCTTATGAGCGGGCGTGGCGCAGTGGTAACACAGAGCGTTTCACCGATGATGCTTCGGTGATGGAAGCTGCCGGGCATCGCTTGCATTTGGTAGAAGGCGACTACCGGAACTTGAAGATAACCACCGCTGAAGATATGCTCGTAGCCGCTGCCTTGATGTCAAAATAAAAAGGCTGCTCTAAGGATAGCAGCCTTTTTATAGCCTGTTTTTTTAGTTAAGATTAAAATTCATCCTCATTGAAGAAGAAATCTTCTTTGGTAGGATAATCGGGCCAAATTTCCTCAATGCTTTCGTAGGGCTGCCCATCGTCTTCCAACTCTTGCAAATTTTCCACCACTTCCATAGGGGCACCTGAACGAAGAGCATAGTCAATGAGCTCTTCTTTGGTAGCAGGCCAAGGTGCATCTTCCAGATAAGACGCCAATTCGAGTGTCCAGTACATACGCTACACAATTTTAATTTATCCCTAATCTATTATCGCAATTGTAATCGTTTTTTGCAAAAAAAGGTTTCAAAAAAAGACTTTTTTCTTAGACTTAAAAGAATTTAAAATCATCACTTTCTTCTTCACCCAGCACCACACGCAGCCGCTCTTCAAATTCTCTGAGCATCACTTTTTTAACCATTGCCTTGCGCTGCTGCGTGTGCGGGTTGAAGTTGGGTTTGTAAGTCCGTACTTTTTCTAAGTTTCGCTCGGCTTCGGCTATTTCCTGCTCATCGCGGCGGATGGTTTCGCGCAAGAAGCTGATTTTTATTTTCAGCTGGTCTTCTTCGGGTTTGAAGTCAAAATCAGGATATTTGCGGCGCACGACTCGCATCAAATAGCTTTCTTCAAACACGCGGTCGCTGATGAGGCGGAAACGTCGTGCCAAGGCTTTGTCGATGAGGCGCGGGTCTTGGGTCAGTTTCTTCCACTCCGAAAGCAAGAACTTAGCCCTTTGAATAGATTCGTCGGTATTGACACCCACCAACGATTCCATTTCTTTGCAGAACTCGGCTTGCCTTACCCGTATAAACTCATCCATATTGAGGGGTTGAATGTTCTCTACGGGTACCCCTTCTTTATATTGCTTGTAGCGATGGAAAAACTCGTTGTTTACTTTCTGGAAGCGTTTCCAAAGCTTCACCATGCGCTTGTGCGACACTTTGCCCACTTCTTTCCACTGGGCTTGTATTTCTTTGATGCGCTCGGCTACTGCTTCGAAATCATTGGAGTATTTCAGGTCGTTGACCTCTTGTATGAGCTGACGGTAGCGTTCTACTTTTTCTTTTTCTTCTTGCCGCTTGGCTTGGAAAAAGTTTTTCCGATTGGCAAAGAAGGTTTTGAGGGCGGTGGTGAAACGTTCTTCCAGCTCCTCTTCATAGATTTCATCGACAGGTCCGGTGCGAATCCAGCGCATTTTCAAGTCTTGGATGCTCTCGCTGTTGGCTTTCCAGTTGCTTTGCTGCTGGGCTATGTTTTCGAGCTGTTTTAGTATCTCGCGCTTGATTTCAAGGTTTTTGATTCGGTTTTGGGCTATCATCTCACGCAGATAAATCTCCAACTCGTCGAGTTGCTTGAGCAGCGATGGAAAATCCCCCAAGCCGTTGAACTTGAGCAGATACTCGCGCAGGTGCAGCAGTTTCATGAGGTAGGAGCCTTTGTTTTCGGCTTCTTCTATCTGTTTTTTGAGCTCCTCTACTTTGTTTACGGCTAATTGGTAGCGCTTTTCGAAGTACTCTATGGCAGCTTCGGGGCTTTCTTTTACAAAACCTATTTCGCGGTCAGGATACTCAAGGTAGCCTTTCAAATACACCTTGCCATCTTTTACATAGCCGTAAGTGCTTTCTGCATCATACTTCATGGTAGTACGTCTTTTTAAGGGTTGCCAATATGCAAAAATTGTTGTTTAGGTTTTAAATAAAAAAGAGACGAATCAAATATAATTCGCTCTTTGATTAGCCTGCTTTTTGGAGCAGCTTTAAGCCGCCAATTTCCATTTTTCGCTAAGTTCCAAATTTTTTTTAAATAAATAAATAAGGCTTATCTGTCATTGGCTGCTGCTTGATGTGGTTGCAGGGGAGGAGCGCGCATGAATGCGCACAAAATTTGCTAACTTGCAGCACGTTTCGACGAAACAACACCAGAAACCAAACGGCTTTGTATGAGTAACGAAAAAATTATTTTCTCTATGTCGGGGGTGGGGAAAGTGTACCCGCCCAACCGCTATGTGTTGAAAGACATCTACCTCTCTTTCTTTTACGGTGCTAAGATAGGCATCATTGGTTTAAACGGCTCGGGTAAGTCCACTTTGCTGCGCATCATTGCCGGCGTCGATAAAGACTATATTGGCAATGTGGTGTGGTCGCCGGGCTATAGCGTAGGTTATCTACCCCAAGAGCCCGAATTGGATAAAAACAAAACCGTGCGCGAGGTGGTAGAAGAGGGCGTGCAGGAGGTGGTGAACCTACTCAAGGAATTCGAAGAAATCAATATGAAATTTGCCGAGCCTATGGACGATGAGGAAATGACGCGCCTCATTGAACGGCAAGGCGAGGTGCAGGAGAAGTTGGACCAGCTGGATGCTTGGAATTTAGACAGCAAGCTGGAACGCGCCATGGATGCCCTGCAGCTGCCACCAGCGGATGCTAAGATAGAGCATCTGTCGGGGGGCGAAAAACGCCGCGTGGCTTTGTGCCGCCTGCTATTGCAGCAACCCGACGTCCTTTTGCTTGACGAGCCCACCAACCACTTGGATGCTGAATCGGTGCATTGGCTCGAGCAACACCTCAAACAATACAAGGGCACCGTCATTGCCGTTACCCACGACCGTTATTTCTTGGACAATGTAGCCGGCTGGATTCTTGAACTGGACCGCGGCGAGGGCATTCCCTGGAAGGGCAACTATTCGTCTTGGCTGGAACAAAAGCAACAGCGACTGGCGCAGGAGGAAAAGGCAGAGTCGAAGCGTATGAAGACCCTCCAGCGCGAATTGGAGTGGATTCGCATGACGCCCAAAGCCCGCCAAGCCAAAGCCAAAGCCCGTATCAACGCTTACGAAAAGCTATTGAGCGAGGAAGGCAAGCAGAAAGAAGCACATCTGGAGCTCTACATCCCCCCCGGACCCCGCTTGGGCAACAAAGTAGTAGAGTTTGAGCACGTAACCAAAGGTTTTGAAGATAAACTGCTGTTCGAAGATTTGAGCTTTTCGTTGCCGCCCGGTGGCATTGTAGGGGTGATAGGTCCTAACGGGGTGGGTAAAACCACGCTTTTCAAACTCATAGCAGGCAAAGAAAAACCCGATGCGGGTACCATCACCATCGGCGAAACCGTGAAGATGGCTTATGTGGACCAAGAGCACGATGTGCTGGACCCCGAAAAGACCGTCTTCGAGACCATCTCGGGAGGCAACGAATTGATTCAGCTGGGCAACCGTCAAGTGAATGCACGCGCTTATGTGAGCCGCTTCAACTTCTCGGGTTCTGACCAAGAAAAGAAAATCAAAAACCTCTCGGGGGGCGAGCGCAACCGTGTGCACTTGGCTATGATGCTTAAAGAAGAAGCCAACCTGTTGTTGCTGGATGAACCTACCAACGACTTGGATGTAAACACGCTGCGTGCCTTAGAAGAAGCCTTGGAAAACTTTGCCGGCTGTGCAGTGGTGATTTCACACGACCGCTGGTTCCTTGACCGTATCTGTACGCACATCCTGGCATTCGAAGGCGACGCACAGGTGTATTGGTTTGAAGGCAACTTCAGCGAATATGAAGAAAACCGACGTCAGCGTTTGGGTGATGAAATACGCCGCTTCCGCTATAAAAAACTGGTAAAATAAACCGCCTGAGCCCGCTTGCAAGAGCGGGCTTAGTTTTTTAACTTCACCACTTAGCTGAATTGAACGTATCCATGCAAAAAAAAGTACTGTTGGTCGTTTGGGCGCTGTGTTGGGGGGTGCCGCCCCTGCTCGCACAAGAGCTGAACTGCCGGGTGATTGTCAACGACAAACAAATGCAAACGGCACAAACCACCGAGCGTGCCATCTTTCGCGAGATGGAACAAGCCATCTCGTTGTTTATGAATGAACGCCAATGGGGACAAGACAACTACCTGCCCGAAGAGCGCATTGGCTGCACTTTGGAAATTACTTTGATTCAAGGCGACGTGAATACGGGGAACTATCAAGCTACCGCCCAAATAAGGGCTTTGCGTCCGGTGTATGATACCGACTACGAAACCCCTTTGTTGATTTACGTAGACCGACAGTTTAACTTTCGCTTCCAAAAAGGACAACAGCTCATTTTCAACGAGAACGTATTTTCCGATGACCTTACGGCTATGCTGGCTTATTATGCCTATTTCATCTTGGCAATGGATGGCTACTCGTTTGCCGAAGACGGCGGCGAAGAGTGGGTGCAAAAGATGAACAACTTGGTAAACTTGGCGCAAACTGCCGGTAATGTAGGGTGGCGGCGCGGAGACGTACGCAACCGCTACTGGCTGGCAGAGAACCTGCTGAGTCAGCAGCTACAAGGCGTGTTGAAAGCCTATTACAATTACCACCGCAAGGGCTTGGATTATTACGTACAAAAGCCCGAGGCTGCCGTAGAAGCAGCTATGCAGTTGGTGCGCAGTATGGGCGAAGCTGCCCGCTTGAAGCCCAACGCCTTACTTGTGGCAGTCATCAGCGATACCAAAGCGCAGGAGTTAGCTTCTATTCTGAAAACAATACCGGCGCAAGAACAAAAAGAAGTAACAGACATTTTTCGTCGTGTGGACCCCCCAAAGGTACCTCTCTTTCAGCAAGCCTTTGGGCAAAGTGCTGCCGGCAGCCTGCAAATTCAAAACCGTTGAACGATGCCTAAACGTTTGACGTACATACTTACCAAAGACCTGCCCAAACAGTGGGCGCAACTGCCCACCCATAAACTGCACCTTGTAGATAAACAAGGGCGAGTATGGTTGATTACAGCCGACCAGCTCGACGAGCAAAGTATTTCCGGCATAGACGGCAAGGGCAGGCGTCTTACTTTTGAGTTGGGGCAGCTACAAGAAATATGGTACGATATTCCGGCTTCGTAGAAAACAAGAAAAACATCTGCTCATGCTTATTCATCTGTCTATACGCAATTATGCTCTGATTGAGCAACTGGAAATGCGTCCACACCCCGGGCTTAATGTCATTACTGGTGAAACGGGGGCGGGCAAGTCCATCATGTTGGGGGCTATTGGATTACTGCTGGGGGAGCGTGCCGACAAAAGAGCTTTGATGAATGAAACAGAAAAGTGTATTGTAGAAGCCACCTTCGATTTGACACCTTATCATCTGGAGGCACTCTTCGATACCTACGACCTCGATTATCAGGATTTGACCATCATACGGCGGGAAATTAGTCCAGCAGGTAAGTCGCGGGCTTTCATCAACGATACGCCCGTTACGCTGGACGTGCTGAAAATTTTGGGGCGCCGTTTGATAGATATCCATTCGCAGCATGACCATCTTTTACTGGGCGATGACGCCTACCAACTGGCTTTGCTCGATACCTTTGCTGGCAATGACTCTTTGTTAGATGAATACCGCCGTTTATTTACCCATTACCGCAGCATACTGCAGCGCTACGAACAGCTCAAGCAGCAAATAGAGCAGCAGGAGCAGGCACTGGACTATGAGCGCTTTTTGTGGCAGGAGCTGCAGAACGCCGCCTTAGAGGAGGGAGAGCAGGAGCAACTGGAACAGCGCCTCGAAAAACTCGAGCATGCCGAAGCCATTCAACAAGCGGCTGCCGAAGCGCTACAAGCTTTGGAAAATGAAGAGTATGGAGCTGAAAGCGTGCTTTCCGTAGTAGTGGAAGCACTCAAGCGCTTGCGCTCCTATTCCGAAGACTTTGGCGAGCTGTACGAGCGTGCCGAAAGCGTTTTGATTGAGGTGCGCGAGCTGAGCCGTGACATCGCAAATGCCGTAGAGGAGGTGGAAATAAACCCGCGTGAGGTACAGCGCATTCAAGAACGTCTGGACCTGCTCTATTCCCTGCAAAAAAAACATAAAGTACACGACGAAGCTCAACTGATTCGGCGCAAGCAGGAGCTGGAGCGCCGTATAGAACAGGCGTCGGTGTCGCGTGAAGAGCTGGAGGCGCTCGAGCAGGAAATACGGAAACAGAAACAACAATTGCACGATTTGGCTATGGCTTTGCGGGCACAGCGTCAAGCACAGGCAAAAGCACTGGCAGAAGCCCTCGTAGCACTCTTGCAAGACATGGCAATGCCGCATGCTACCGTGCAAGTGCAGGTGCTGCCTTGCGAAGCGCTGTATGAAGAAGGCTTAGACAAATTGCAACTCTTGTTTAGTGCCAACAAAGGCATTGCCCCCGGACCCCTCAAGGAAGTAGCATCGGGAGGGGAGTTCTCGCGTCTGATGTTGGCTATTAAATACCTATTAGCACAAAAAACAGCCTTACCTACTTTAATCTTAGATGAAATAGATACGGGCATTTCTGGCGAAACTGCCATGAAAGTAGCACGCATGATGGCAGAGATGTCGAAACATCATCAGTTGATAGCCATCACCCACCTACACCAAATTGCCGCCCTTGCCGATGCGCATTACTACGTTTACAAAGACGAGGCGGGCAGTCGTACTTTCAGCCGCTTGAAGCTATTGAGTGTCGAAGAACGGGTGCATGAGATAGCACAGATGATTAGTGGGCAGCAGCCTTCACCCTCGGCACTGCAAAGCGCGCGCGAGCTGCTGGCTCAGAATCGCAGACCATAAGACCATGGGCTGTTTTGCCCTTGGTGGTAAAGAGAGTGTTAAGTGAAGATAGATAAAAACTTGCTTTGAAAAATTTCATAGAATCCATATTCATTTAGACAACAGCTTATTCGTAATGAAATATCTATCATCTCTATAGATTTTGATACTATCTTGTTTTTTGTTGTCATCCGCCCAAGATAATGCCTTACATTCGAGTTGCTCTGCTCTATTCTAATGCTTTGTATCAACTTATCTTCTGGTATTATTTTTCTATAAACTTCCCAATCATCTGTGTAAAATCTCTCAGCCTTATCTTTTAATCGTTCATATAATTTCTTGAAGGTTCGAGCATCAGATTGCCAATAATCCATCCGATGGTTTTACCTCTAAGACAATCCACGGCTCGCCAGAGCCGTAACTTTTGTTTTTTCTATAAAGTGCCACATCTCATCTATCTGTACTTCTTTTACTTCTGTGTCTATTTCAGGAATAGGCAAGCTTCTTCCCATGGTTCTTATCCAGTATAATACGGTGGTACGACTTACGTTAAAAAGTCGTGCAATCATTCCATAAGTTGCTTTACCACTGCCATAAAGTAACATAGCAAGAGCTTTTGCTTCTGGCTTCACTTTTTCTATTGCATCTCCAATGGTAAAATTATAACCACAATGTTTGCATTTATATCTTTGCTTATGTCTGACTAACCCATTTTTTACTACGCTCTGACTACCGCATTTTTTGCATCGCTCTGCTAATTTGCATTTCTTTGGCAAAGAGTTCATATGAGAAAGTTTTGAACAAATACACAAAATCTATCATTTGTATAAGACTCTCAAAAAAAGGCTGCTTCTTCCCAAAGCAGCCTTCAAGAGTAGGGTACTTTTTTATAGCTTATTCTTCAATCCCGTATTTTTGGGTATATATGTGATACAAACGTGTTTGTTTGCTTTCTAGTTTGAGCTCTCGTCCTTGAATGAAAGCCCGTTCGATTTGGTTGCTGCGCATGTCGAGGGCGTCGCCGCGTGAAATAAACAAAGTGGCATCTTTGCCTACTTCGAGGCTACCTACCTGTTTGTCTATGCCCAAAATGTGTGCATTGTTGAGTGTAATCAGTTGTAGCGCCTCTTCGGGGTCTAAGCCATAAGCAGCGGCAGTACCAGCAGTAAAACCCAAGTTGCGGCTACCCATAGCTTCCATGTCACCGGCATATTGCAGCCCCACCAGCACACCGGCGCGGAACAAAAGGGCTGCTTGTTTGTAAAAGTGGTCTGTATCGCTGTCTTCATAGGGAGGAAGGTCATGCACACGGTTGAGCAACACGGCTACTTGCTGCTCTTTCAGAAAGTCGCTAATTAACCAAGCTTCTGCAGCACCCACCAGCACCACATGACGAATGCCTGCTTTTTTCGCAAACTGTACAGCTTCTACCATCTCGCGTGCGCGGTCGGCATGAACATACAGTTTTTTGCTGCCGTCGAACAAGCCGCGCATGGCTTCAAATTTTAGGTTGACTTCTGTCGGTTCGCTTTGGCGTGCATAGGCGGCAGCTTCGGCAAAAAAGTCTTCTATGTATTGCAACTGCTTGTCTCTGTTTTTATTGGGTTCTATAGGACCATTCCACCCGCGGCGCTGGAACATAGGCACCCAGTTCATGTGAATACCATCGTCGGCTTTGAGCACGGCTTCTTCCCAAGTCCAGCCGTCAAGCATCATGATAGAAGAGGTGCCAGAAATGACCCCGCCGCGTGGAGTGCTTTGGGCTATCAATACACCATTGAGGCGCACGGTAGGGATGATTTCCGAATCGGTGTTGTAGGCTACTAAAGCACGCACGTTGGGGTTGTATTGCCCTGCTTCGGCAAAGTCGAGGGTAGCACGCACGGCGTCGATTTCCCTTAAGCCCAAGGTGGTATTGGGTAAGATGAAGCCGGGATACACATGCTTGTTGCGTCCGTCTATGATTTCTGCCCCCTCTATGCGGATGGGTTCCTGGCTGATGGCAGTAATTTTGCCTTTTTCAAAAGCCAAATAGGCATGGTGCATAACTTGCCCATTGCCTAAGTGGAGTGTGGCGTTGTTGATAACCACTGGACGACTTTGCGACGGGGCAGGTGCAGGGTTTTGCGCAAGGCTTGTCAAGCATAAGAGCAAGCCGAATATGAGCAAGGTGTATAGCTTATGCATATTGTTTGAGGTTTTTTTAATACTCTTGTGAACAACGATACGAAACTTTGCTTTATTTTAAAAATGCGTAAAACAAAAGTCTAAGAATATGAGTGAGCGCAGGATTATTTACCTTGATAATAACTCAACAACGAAAGTACCGACTGAGGTGGTAAATGCTATGTTACCGTTTTTTGATGAAATATATGCTAATTCAAGTAGCAGGCATCGTTTTGGTTTTTTAGCAGAACAAGCTATCTCCAAGGCAAGAAAGCAAGTAGCTACATTAGTTGGAGCATCGTATCCAGAAGAGATTGTCTTTACGAGTGGAGCTACTGAAGCTATTAATCAGGTGATTAAGGCGGTGCTTCCTGAGAACACTAAGAGGCGCCACATAGTAACATGTCAAACAGAACATAAGGCTATTCTGGATGTATGTGCTTATGCAGAGAAGGTTTTGGGTTATCGAGTTACATACTTGCCGGTAAAAGATAATGGACTAATAGACCTGGATGTACTCGCTGATGTTTTGTCGGAGGATGTAGCTTTAGTGGCTGTTATGTATGTAAATAACGAAACAGGCGTTATTCAACCAATACAAAAGATTGCCGAAATGTCTCATCGTGTAGGAGCTATCTGTTTTTCTGATTACACGCAGGCTTTAGGGAAGGTTCCTGTAAATTTAAGCCAAGATGGTGTTGATATAGCATGCTTTAATGCGCACAAATTTCATGGTCCAAAAGGTGTTGGTGGAATATGGTGCACTTCAAAAGTTCAGGATGGAATGCGACTAAGGATTTCACCTTTATTACACGGAGGGGGGCATGAGAAGGGTAAAAGAAGCGGTACCTTAAACGTCCCAGCAATTGTAGGTATGGGGGTGGCAGCAGAGATAGCTTTTTTGGAGATGGAAAGCAATATAAAGAAAATGGAGTATTTGAGAAATTTCTTTGAAGATAAGATAAAAAAATCCATAGATGGCGTAAAAATTAATTCAGAGACTGCCCCAAGGGTGTGTAATACAAGTAATATAACTATAAATGCTATTGATTCAGAAGCTTTAATCGCTGCTTTATGTCCAGAGGATGAGGGTGCACCTTGGGTTGTTATAAGTAACGGCAGTGCTTGCAGCTCTCACACCATTGAACCATCCTATGTTTTAAGAGCGATGGGGCTTTCAGAAGATGATGCAGCCGGAAGTATACGGGTATCTTTAAGCAAGTTTACAACTGAAGAAGAAATAGATATTGCGGTTGATAGAATAAGTTTTGCTGTAAAAGAGCTCCGAGAATTGGCTGCATTATAAATGAAACTCTTGTGGAAGATGCTCCTTCCACAAGAGTAAATTTTAATTAGATTGCATAAGTTTGGAAAGGGGTACCTAACTGATATCCTTCTTCTTCTTTTAAATTAGTAAGCGCTTCTCCAGGCTTTAATTGCTCCATGGCTTGTTTTACTTTGGAGTCCAAATTCTGAGGATAATTAGCAAATTCTCTGATGGTCTGAGTTTTTTGTTCTTTCAGTTGGAAAAGGAAATTGGTACCACAAGCACTACCTAAATGGAAGCTTTTATGCACAAAATCTGTAATGGTTTGGGATATTAACATAATGCCAACGCCTTTGCTACGAATAGTTCGCAGGATTTCTTCCAGCAGACTATGGGTAGCTTTATCTTTAAAAACAAAGTGTGCTTCATCTATAACCAGCAAAAATCTGACGCCTTGATAACCTTGCTCGTTAGGAGTATCTTCCATTTGAATGAAAATGTGATATATATAATATATGACAAGAAAGACTGCCGTTATCCGAACATTTTCAGGTAAGCTGCTGGGAATGCTTAAATAGTAGTTATTGTTAATGACTTCTGCATTGTTTTGTGTATCAAAGAGAGGAAGTTCTGCCAGGCGGTCTATTAATTCAGTAAGGCTATCAGGTTTATTGGATTCAAGTTGTTGATAGATATGATTGAACGTTAAAGGTTCACCCGAGCTTAAATTATCGATTGCATTTTTTATAGCTGTCTTAAGATGAGACTTCTGTACTTCACCGATTTTGGGGTTACACTTCGTAAGAATATCTATGAATCTGAGGATAGAAGATATTTTTTCGCTTTCATTAATTGTATTGATAATAGATAAGGGGTTAATGGGAAATTTACTTTTAGACAAATCTCTGTATTCACAGTTCGTTTCATTAATAAACAGATCTGAATAGTTCTCTTGTTGCCTACCTTGCCCTTTAAAATCTATAAATAAAAAATTTACTTGGTGGTTCGTTTTGTTTACTATTTCCTTGATGAGGTGGCGGGCAAATCTTGTTTTTCCACTTCCAGAAGTTCCTGCAATAGCTATGTGGCAGTTGGGGCGAAATTGTGTGTTATTCCATTCAAATTGAAGTACTTTACCATTTTTTAACTTTCCTATTTCTATTTTAATAGGAGCGGAATAATGTTTTTTGCCTGGAATACTATAATGAGGACTTGTTATAGTAGGAGCTAATGTATCAATAGAAACTAACTCAAACACTCCATCGGTTACTTTTTTTAGAAGATAATCTGTACCTCTGATAGTGCTGGACTGTGTAGTGATTTCATTGTGTATAAGTTCTATTCCATGATCTACATGCGCTTTTACATACTGCGGTAGCTTAGGGTCATCAGGGGAAATACTATAATGCTGGCAGACTAAAGCAACATAAATATCTTTATATTTGCCAAATAGAGTGTCTTCTTTATATTCTTTCCCTTTACTATCTTTTTTTTCTGTTTCTAAGTCTATTTTTTTTCCGGTGCGCAGAGAAAGCACCAATGCAAGGCGTGCAATGAGATTCTCTGGTGCGTCGGTATATATTTTTTTGGTTAGGAAGCTTATTCTCTTTTGATTTTCTTCTGATGTTTTTATATGAATATTACTTGTCATAAGCTAAGTATTTTTTATTGTAGGTATTTAGTAGTTCTTCTGGTGCTATTTCTTCAAAAGAGCTTTTTCCGTCTTCATTTATAATGAGGTAGCTTTTAGCAATATAGGGGATAAGTTTTTGATACTCTTTTTCTGTCAGCTCTTTATTTAAGAGAGGGAATATTACAACTTGCTCACTTATTGTGGGATAAAAGTGTTCGATAATATTTGTAGCATGGAGTTGGTCGAATTTTTGCATTGGTGAGTCTATAAATACAGGGAACTCAATGCCACTCTCTTCGACTAACCCTTTAAGGATAGCAGTAGCTAACATCTGCTGTTCCCCTTTGCTAAGAGAATTCTTCGGTATTTCTTCTCCATGACTATTGTATAGCCTAATACTCATGGAGCGTTCGATAGTCTGAATCTCCACTCTGTCAATTAAGTTGGTTTTATGCATAATTGACTTCAAGCCTGCAAGAATACGTTGCTCTAGCGTTTCTTTTTTCTTCTTATGGAATTTATTTATAAAGTCGTTAAGCTTGGAGCGAAGATCCTTGATGAATTTCTCCTTCTTCTTAAATTCCTCACGGGTTTTTACCTTTTCTTCCAGTTTTTTAATGTCATAACTTATTTTGTTTGCTTTGTTTTCAAGTTCTTTTAGTTCCTGTTCTTTAGCTCCTATTTCTTTTAATAGATTTTCTATTTCATTTTCTTTTTGCTTTTTTCTTTCTCGTAATTGTTGGGTTTCTTCTGTATTAACCGACGCTTCAGCTTTTTTTATCTTGTTTCTTATTTCGAGAAGCCTATTCTCTACCATGTTTCGTTCTTCAATTGTCTTTGCAAATACTTCTTTGAAGGATGTCGCAATGTAGTTAATTAACTTCTCTATCTGATTCTTTTGATTTTCTGTATAGTTAAGTTTGAATGTGCCAGAAGTGGGTTTATTTTCTATTGGTAATTCATAAATGGTTTCTCGTACAGCTTGTTCTATAGCTTGCTCTATAATATTTTTCAGACGTCGGTGGAGAGAAAACTCATCGCTGGTGTTCTTTTTATACTCTTCCCAGAACTTGTCTATTATCGTATTTATTTTTTCATCAATATCTTTTTCTGCTGCTTCTTGCCATTTTTCTTGTAGTTCGGTGTCTATCTTCTCTTTTACTAATAAAAGTAGATTACCTGCACTTGCTAATGGGGTCCATTCATAAAGCTGTAATAGTTCTTGTTTGAGCTTGCTCTCTTCCTGCTTTAGCTCTTCTTCCTCCTTTCTAAGGTTATTTATATAATCTTCACTATATCCCAAAGCCTTTTCTATTAGAGAGTTTTCTATTTCTTGTTTTTGATAGTCTAAATTTCTTTTCTTTTCTTTGAGTTCTTCAATGCAAGTTTTTATTTCTGGGATGGTTATCTCTATTAATGTATCATATTGAGTTCGTAAATTGTTAAACTTAGCTACTTCGTCGGGGCTTGCCGACTCCCTTTTTATTTTACCCAGAAGTTGCTCTAAATAGTCGCTAATTTGTTCATATTTATGAATTCCTAAGATTTGAGAATAAGCCTTGCTGAGTTCCTCGCCTTGTTGAGTAAGAGATAGTTCAGCAATGTTTACTATTTTTTCTGCATCGAATAAAAAGAACTTGGCTATATCTATTGGAAGGATATTTTCTCTAATAAAATAGTCTTTGTTTTTATCTTCATCTAAATATTCTTCATCTGGAAGGGGCATGTCCTCTGATTCTGACTTAATATAGAGCGTATCGGTGCTTTCTTGTATATCGTACTCACGTTTGATTCGTACATTGTATATTCCATCTACCAACTCTACGTCTTCCATAAGAACTTCAACATAGTATTTTGATATACCTTCTTTTTTAGCATCCCTATTTAATGATTTATGAAAGAAGTTTTGGTATCCTCCTTGACTGTCAACCTCTTTTTTATACATTTCATCTACCATCTCCATCTGCTTACCATATAGGCACCACACAAGTCCTGTCAAGAAAGACGTTTTCCCATAACCATTATTACCGCTAACAATAATAATATTTTTACCATCTCTTACACTAAGATCAATGGTGTTTAATCCTTTATACACTCTGTAGTTATAGAATGTGATCTCTTTAATTTTCATAGTAGTTATCTTGAGTATTACTCTTCTTCTTGAACCTGAATGCTTTTATTGATAAGATCTTCAAAATCATTTAGAATATTTTTCTTACGAAGATAAAGAGTTTTGCTTCTGTATAGCTTTAATAGGTTTTTAATTAGCTCTACTTGTTTGGCATCTTGACAGATTTCTAGTAGTAGATTTAGCTCTTCTTTTAATTTTTCATCATATTTACTCATAAAGAACTCTTTTTGTAAAATTTCCTTATAAATATCTGAAACTTTTACATTAAAGAAAAGGTCATTGTACCAATGATGTTGGATAATAGCTAACTCTCTCTCTGATATAAGATTTATATTTGGGTCAACCTTGGAAAGTTCTTTTTGTGCGCTTAGAAGTCTTCTTAATATTTCAACACGCGTTTCAAACTTGTAAGGACCCCACTTTCCTTCTTTTTCGTTTCCATCGCGCCCTTTCTTCATCCGCCATTTTTCTGGATTGTCGCGCGTTTCAACTAAGAAGTCTCTAATTTCGAGGAGGGGCTGCATCCATCTTTCTCCTGTATCAATTAATCCTTCCATCGACTTATCACGTTTGACTACCGTACATACCCAACACCCAAACCGGCTTTGTCCACATGAAGGAGTAGAAGTGTCTATGACCAAAGGACAGTCACCTCCATTTGCATTTTTGTAGAGGGCAGCAAGTTGTCTGTGGGTTCCACCCCACGGAGGCGATACTTGTAATAAATAGCGCCAGAGCTCATCGGTAGTAATATCTTTGATTGGAGCATAAATGTATGCATTGGGAAGTGAGTGGGAGCGGAGACGGCTACTTTTAATCTCGTACTTTTTTATTGATGCAGCTCGGGTGGCACTTTCATCACTGCGTGTTCCCAATAGGATTATGGCACCACCAGTTGCCTTTATTACATCCTTAATAAATCGAGTGGTAGGGTTTATTTTCAAACGGTCCGTACACCATCTAAAGAACTTGTTTGGGGCTGGATAACCCAAGCCAATCAGTTTAACCCAAAATGTGTCGGTAAGCTTCGGAACTGTACGGACAACTTTAATAGGCATATTTTCTTGCTGTGCTGCAGACTCTATTTTTAAAAGTGTATTATAAATGAATGATACGATGCGAGGGTTCTCTACCAATGTGTCATTACATACTACGTAGATGGGGCGCTTTCTCTCAGAAGCAGGAAGCTTCTTTATAGCTTGCCATACAAGCTGAAGTAAAAGTGTGCTGTCTTTACCACCACTAAACCCTACTATCCACACTCGATTAGGCTTATCGTTTATGTATTGGTCTATTATTTCTTGTTCTATATGATAGAGTTTGTCTTTTAAGGCAATTTTTGTTTGCGATGCTTCCATGATTCTGTATTTTGGGTAAGAAAATAGGTTTTCAACATACTATAAACAAGAAACTTATATATATTAGGATTTTTTGAAATGTCTTAAAAAACTTTTTCAAAGCGTTGCGTCCATTGCTTTTGTTCGGTTTCTACTTTAATGAAATACACACCACGTGCCCACTGGGAGATGTCTAAGCGAATGCTTGTCGTGTTTGTCAAAAGCTGCTCATATATGAGTTTGCCTTCGCTATTGACTATGCGGAGGGTAGCTTGTGTCTTTACATCGGGCAGTTGAATGTGTAGCTCTTGTCCTGTGGGATTAGGATATAGCCGCATTTCCTGCGGTTTCGGCGCATCGTTGTTGAGAGGCGGCGTTTCGTTTTTGATGTAGAACTGCCATTGTCCTTTGCCCAGCGAATCAGTAAGTACCCCATGGGCATCGGACACCCAGCCGAAGGGGATAATTACATAATAGTTTTGCCCCGGAGAAAGCGCTTCTCTTAAAGCAATCTGGATGCTCTTGCCTTGAATATGACTTGGCTCAAGTGCGATGCTTTGCACAATTTGATTATCTGAACTACGGCGAATTTGTAGCTTTCCGCCAAAATACTGCAGCGGACGGTCGTACTCTATAAGTAGCTTGTCTATTTGCGATTGGTAGAGGCTATCACCGGCTTGTGGGCTGAGGCGCTCAATCTGGGGGGGTATTTCGCTGGAAAAATGCAGTAAGGAAGCCAGTGCTGCTTGCACTACTTTATGAAAATAAGGGACATCCATGTTTTGCAACAGGTCGGTGCTGCTATGGTAATGTGCCGTTTGGTAGCTTTCGTAAAAACCCATGATATTGTAGCCTGCTGCCTCAAAGGGCATATAGTCCGAAGCATAAGCATGACTAATCACCGCATCTAAGGAAGTATATAGCTTTGTGATGTTTGCCATCCTTTGGGTGAAATGCGCCGAAATAGCATTGTTTACAGTAGATACGTTGCTTTCGTCGCGTTCACAATACACAAAAGTGTTGCGCTTGTTTTTATCACCGCCTATTTCATCCAAGTTGATGAGTGCCCGGATGGCAATATTTTGAGGTTTAGCTACTTCTTCTACGTAGCGCTTACTGCCTATAAGTCCTACTTCTTCGGCGCTGAAATGTACCAAACGTACCGAGTAGGGCAGGTTCTTCGATTGTATGATACGGGCAATTTCGAGTAGCGCCACTGTGCCGCTGCCGTTGTCGTTCACCCCCGGACCATTGGGCGTGCTGTCGTAGTGGGCGCTCAGGTAAATGTAAGTATGGGGAAAAAGGTTGCCTTTTTTGGTAAGGACAATGTTGTATAAGGTTTTCTGGGCATAGGAAAAGGCGTACTCACTGATTTGTTCAGGTGAGTAGCCCATGTCCAGATAGCATTGCTTTATCCATGCGCGCGTAGCTTCCAGATTTTGGCTACCTATGTTTTTGATACCCAATTGTTCGTATTCCCGCAGAAGCGACTCTAAGCGCTCCATACTTACTTGACTAACCGCAGCGGCAATTTCGTCTTGCATGTGCTGAGCGTACAGGGTAGGCATTGCCACTTGCCATAGCAGGAGGTTTAATAACACAAACCACAATGTTTTTTTGCTTTTACGCATAAAAAGTATGAAATTTTAAACGCCTTCTTCAAAAGACTATGGAGAAGGACAATTCCCTATCACAGTTTACGAAATTACAAACTGTTTGTGCGAAATCAAAGGAGAAATTCAGAAAGACACCTGTTGGCTCTAAGTGTATGCATCTTGCTTTTTTTGTTGTTGTGTGGTTGTCAGAAAAAACAAAATATTACGACGCGGGCACAGGTGGAAGTGCACTACGTGGTTGTGTCGGCAGATAGCCTTCGAAGTAGCGAGGCGGTAGCACAGGCAACCCTGCCATGGAAGCCGCTGCCAACCAAAGGTATCAATTTAGGGATACTTCACAATAAAGAATTATGGTTGAAGATAGCTGTGAGCTTACCAGAAAGTGAAGAGTCTTGGGGAATAGCTATAGGGAATGCCTTTTTGGATGAAGTACTTTTTTTCAAAGAAGATAGGCTACATCGGCGGTGGCAGCCATGCTGGGACAGTAGTGCTTGGCGTAGCTATGTATCCTTATTCCCGCAGTGTGTGATACAAGAACCTACGGCTCGTTTTCTGGTGAATGTGCGTTCCGAAACCCCTCTGATAGTGCCGTTTTATTGTTTGCCTATGCGGGAGCTAAGCAAGAAAGAATCGACTTACTTCTTGTTTTATGGATTTTTTGTAGGCTTTGTTGCTCTGTTGCTGCTGATGGCTTGTTGGGCATGGTGGTATTTAAAGGAGCGAATATACTTTTATTTTGTCATTTTGCTGCTGGGGGCTGGTGCAGCGCTTACCCTTAGTGGAGGAGTTTTATTCTGGTGGTTACCATTCTCTTGGACAAGCGCTAAGTTATTACTCAATACAGCAATAGGTGTTTGGGTTATTGGTGCTGTAGGTTTAGTGCGTGCTTTTTTGCCCCGCGAACACTTACCGAGATGGGTAAGTATTTGCTTTAAGGCTTATTGGGGGGTTGGATGGTTTTTTTTGTGGGCAAGTTGGTTGTTCCTCTCCTCGCAGCTTGCTTTTATAGGAGGCAGCCTTGCCGTGCCGATGAACATCATCATCACTTATGCCATATGGCTTAGCTGGCGGCGGGGCGAGCGTGTGTTACTATTCTTGATGATAGGGTGGGGGGTATATACTTTGTGTATAAGCCTTTACGTTGTAACGGCAATGATGGGCAACGGATGGTTTTTTGCCCAGCATCCTTGGGCAGTAGTCAGTCTTATTTTGCAAAGTTTATTTTTTGTGCTGGCTTTGTTTCATCGTTATAGTTTGTGGCAAACAGCCCACATGAGAGAGCGCTTAACAGTGGAGGAAGAAAAGGCAAGGATGTACCAAGACATAAGCAATCACCTTCAGAAAGAGCTGAAGGAAAAATTGGCAAGTATAAAGCAGCAAAAAGAAGAAATAGAGATGCAAAACGAAGAGCTTTTGCAACAAAGTACGCAGCTATTAGAACAGCGTGAACATATAGAAAAACAGTTGCATGAGATAAAAAGGTTGAATGCTGAATTAGAGCAGCGTGTAGCCGCGCGCACTACCGAGTTGCAAGCTTCTAATGAGCGCTTGCTCAGATATGCTCGCCAAGTGGAAGATTATGCTTTTGCTTTGGCACATAATCTGCGAGCACCCTTGGCGCGTATTATGGGCTTGGCACAGCTTATAGAGATGAAAAGCGAAGAGCAAGGAGGGGCTGCCGCGGATGTTTCAGTAGATACCCTGATTCAATCTATAGTGAAATCTGCGTATGAAGCGGATGAGGTATTGCACGATTTGAATGAAATTGTGGCAATACGAGCGCAAGGGATTGTAAATATGCAGCTGGTCTCGATGCCGGAACTTGTGCATGAGGTGATTCAGTATTTACAAACAATTTACAGGGTGCCCTTTTCTTTCAAAGAAGACTACCGAACAAGTTTGGTATTTGCCAACAGGGGGTACCTTCGCGAGGTGTTGATAAGCATTCTGGACAACTCTTTTCGTTTCCGCAATTCTGCGCGTGAATTGCACATTGTTGTTCGAGTTTTTCAAAGCTCAACAGAATATTATGCCATAGAAATAGAAGACAACGGCTTGGGTTTAGATGTTGCTACTTTCAGAGCCAAACTATTTCACCCTTATCAAGTCTTTCATGCACAATCTGGCAGAGGCATAGGTTTGTATGTGGCATACGTGAAAGTGGAAGCCATGGGAGGCAGCATCGAAATAGATGGCAAGCCCAATGAAGGGCTGCGGGTACGTATTTTGTTGCCAATCAAAAAATAGTGCCCCCGGCAGGAATCGAACCTGCACCGAGAGTTTAGGAAACTCCTGTTCTGTCCATTAAACTACGGGGACAACTTCCCAGTGCAATTATCTGAAATCACCTCTAAATTGTCAAGAACGCAGGTGGTTTAATGCGTATTTAAATAGTTGGGGTAGATTTGGTAGAAGTGTTCTTTTACGATTGACAGCAGCTTGCTGCGCAGCTCATCGATGCCCTGTTTTTGCAGCGCCGAGACCGACACTATGCTCCGTACCTTGCCGACCCAGTGGCTTTGCTGAAGCAAAAGAGGCAATTCCTGTTTTTCTTCGGGCAGAGCATCCACTTTATTGAATACCAGCAGTACGTCCTTGTCGGCAGCACCAAGTTCGCGCAAGGTCTGGTTGACTACTTCTATTTGTTCGTCGAAAGAGGGGTGTGTGATGTCCACCACATGTACTAGTATGTCGGCTTCACGCACTTCGTCCAATGTGGACTTGAAGCTCTCGACCAAGGTAGCAGGCAGCTTGCGTATGAACCCCACGGTGTCGGCAATCAAGAAGGGAATGCCCTCCCATACTACTTTGCGCACGGTAGAGTCGAGTGTGGCGAAAAGTTTGTTCTCTGCCAGCAAGTCGCTTTTGGTGAGTAGATTCATGAGGGTAGATTTGCCCACGTTGGTGTATCCCACAAAACTCACGCGCACCATGTTGTGGCGTTGTTTGCGGCGGGTTTGGTTTTGCTTGTCTATTTTCTCCAGCTTTTTTTTGAGCAAGGCTATCTTTTGCTTGACAATGCGCCGGTCGGTCTCTATTTCTTTTTCGCCGGCGCCACTACGTGTGCCAGTGCCGCCCCGTTGGCGCTCCAGGTGGCTCCAAAGACCGGTGAGGCGGGGCAGCAGATATTCATACTGCGCCAACTCCACCTGGGTTTTGGCTTGGGCTGTCTGGGCTCTTTGCCAGAATATGTAAAGAATAAGCAGGTTGCGGTCGTAAATGCGCCTGTTGAAGTACTTTTCCAAATTGCGTACTTGCGAAGGGCTTAACTCATCGTCAAATATGATGGTGTCTATCTGGTGTTCTTCAACATACTGTTTGATTTCCTCTAACTTGCCCTTCCCTACGAAGGTGCGGGCATCGGGGCGTTCTAACCGTTGCGTAAAGCGCTCTTTAACATCAATAGAAAGGGTTTGGGCTAAGAATGCCAGCTCGTCTAAATACTCCTCTACCTTTTCGCGGCTTTGTTTGGGGGTTTGTAGTGCAACTAAAACGGCACTTTCATTTTGTTTTAATTCCTTGAGATTATCAATCATAAGCTGTGTTTACAGAACGAATTGTTTAAATTGCAATATTAACGTTTTTGCGTGGCTCTTTTTAAAAACAGCCGTTCGTTTGTTTTTCGTTCAATGAACATGTATGCGTTCCATATACAAGATAGCGATGGTTGCCAATAGCAGCTGGAATTTAGCACATTTTCGCGCACCTCTGATTCAGCATTTTCTTGCACAGGACAAAGAGGTGTGGGCTATTGCGCCTATGGATGAGAGTAGCCAGCGGTTGAAAGCGTGGGGGGTTCGCTGCCTACCTTTGCAAATGCAAGCCAAAGGGGTGAATCCATGGCAAGATGGGCACACCCTATGGCAGTTGTACACTTATTATCGCAAGCATCGCTTCGATGTGGCTTTGCATTTTACGGTAAAGCCTAATCTTTATGGTTCGGTGGCTGCCCGCTGGGCGGGGGTGCGCTCGGTGTGCAACGTATCGGGCTTGGGTACGGTCTTTCTGCACAATACGCCCGCCACGCGCATAGCCCGTTGGATGTATCGTTTGATGCTGCCCGCAGCAGACTGGGTTTTCTTTCAAAATCAAGAGGACCGCCAACTCTTTTTACAGAGGCGTTTGGTACAGGCAGAACGCTCCGGGTTGGTGCCCGGCTCGGGGGTCGATACTGACTACTTTGCGCTTACGCCTTTGCCTACTGCTCGCCCTTTTACTTTCCTTTTGATTGCACGCGCCCTTTACGACAAAGGGATAGTAGAGTTTGTGGAAGCCCTGCGTTTGTTGCGCCAAAAATATGCGCTTGAGGTGCGTGGGGTCCTCTTGGGTAAAATAGCTGAGCAGCCTACAAAAGTCGATATTCCGCGCAAGCAAGTCGATGCTTGGGTGAAAGCAGGTGATATAGAATATGCCGGTGTTGTAGAAGACGTGCGCCCGTTGATTGCTGCTGCTGACTGCGTGGTATTGCCTTCCTATCGTGAAGGTAGCTCGCGAGCGCTGCTTGAAGCTGCTGCTATGGGGCGCCCCCTCATTGCTACCGATGTGCCGGGATGTAACAACATCGTGTTAGAAGGCGTAAACGGTTTCTTGTGTAAACCTGCCGATAGCTCTTCCTTGGCAATGAGTATGAAACGCATGATGGATTTATCGGTAGAGCAGCGAAAAGCGATGGGTATTGCTGCGCGCCAGCGGGTAGAAACCCTCTTCGACACACGCCTTGTGATAGAAGCCTATGAACGGGTACTGCAATATCTAAACACTTTACAATAGATTGCTTTTTGGAGTAAAAGTTCTATTTTTGTTTGAAACTAACCCATGATAACAAAGAAAGTTACCAATCTTTTTGAATTGATATGATTGTAAAACCGACTACTATTGAAGGGGTTTATGAGATATACCCTCGTGTATTTGAAGACGAAAGGGGATATTTCCTCGAGTCTTTCCAATTGGAAAAATTGCGTGAACAGGGTATTGACGTACCTTTCGTACAGGATAACCAATCCTTTTCAAAAAAGGGCGTCTTGCGAGGGCTGCATCTGCAGTTGCCACCCTACGAACAAGATAAGCTGATTGGAGTTGTTTGGGGCAGTGTCATCGATGTAGTGGTGGATGTTCGCCCCGGCTCACCCACTTTCGGGCGCTGGGAGGCTTTTCGTTTAGATGCCCGTGAGCATAAACGCTTGTTTGTGCCCAAAGGGATGGCTCATGGTTTTGTTACGCTCGAAGACACCGTCTTTGTTTATAAATGTAGTGAGTACTATCATCCGGAGGCAGAGGGTGGCATCGTATGGAATGACCCTGCGCTGGCGATTGATTGGGGGACGGCTTCGCCTATTGTGTCGGCAAAAGACCAGCAGCTACCTACCTTTGAAGAATTCTGCGAAAAACTGCTGCCCAAAATCAAAGAATTCTATGCCTTATGAGAGCGTTAGGAATAGGACTCTGCCTGTTGCTGTTGTTTACCTCTTGTGGGGTATATAGGCAAAGTCTGTTACTGCAGGTAAAACAAGACCATATCTACGATACTCTGTTGCAAAAACGCTATGAGGCGGAGAACAACTATGTTTTACGTCCTTATGAAGAAATTCAACTGCGGGTATATAGCAACGAAGGGGAGGAAATTCAGGTAATAGATGCGCTGAGTGGAATGAGGCAGCAAGGAGCCGTCAACCAGCAAATGTTTCAGACGCAGCAAGGCTTTTGGGTTTATCGCATTCAAGCCGACAGCACAGTGCTACTGCCTTTAGTAGGGCGGCAAAAGCTGGCAGGTTATACGCTCGTGCAAGCCGACAGCCTGTTGTCTGTGGCTTATAATGCCTACTACAAAGGGGCTTTTGTGAAGATAAACCCCACCAGTCGGCGGGTGGTGGTCTTCCGTGGACAGGAAGCTACAGTGCTTCCGCTGAAATATGAGGGCATGACTTTGCTTGAAGTGCTTGCCGAAGCCGGTGGCATAAACAATCAACTGAGAGCGACCAACATACGCTTGGTGCGTGGCGACCTGCAAAACCCCAATGTCTATGTTATTGACCTCACAACCATAGAAGGCATGCGGCGTATCAATATGCAGGCATATCCCAATGATATTCTTTATGTTGAGCCGTTGCGTCGTCCTTTCCTCGAAGCATTCAAAGATGTATCGCCTGTAGTGAGCATGATTACTGGTCTGAGCACTTTTATCATCAGCACACTTTTGCTTATTCGTCAGTTTTAATTTAGATGCCATAGCAAGTCGAAGCAGCGCCACTTATGAAAGAAGAAGAACTGAAATCTATCGCTCATTACCAGTCTCATACGTATGAGTTTGAGTCTCCATCACATAAGCAAGAAGAGGCTTCTGTTGACTGGGCTAAGCTTCGGTTGATTCTACGACGACACTGGTGGAGCATTTTTCTTTTTCCTTTATTGGGGCTTTTGGGAGGTTACTTTTTTTTGCGCTACACCAAGCCTACCTATCAGGCTGAAGCCACTTTGAAGCTTATCCCTAAGATAGAAGCTCAATTTTCCCCATTGGGCAATGTTATGCGGCAAGAGTGGGACAACCTGATAGCTGGGGAGCTGGAGGTCATTCGCTCGCCTCTTATTTATAGTCGCATCGTAGAGCTCTTGCCGTTGAGGGTGAGTTATCATGCCGAGGGGCGCATCTTGGAAAAAGAACTATACCGGCTCTCTCCTTTCGAAGTAGTAGAGTATGAAATCAGCGATGCCGCATGGTATGAATGTAAAATTTATTTCGAATACTTAGGAGATAAAAAATACCGCTTGAAAGTAAAACGGCAGGATGTGTGGCAGCAATACAGTGGGGTGTTGGGCAAACCCTTGACTGTCGATGGCATGCGCTTGCTTCTGAAAGCAAATACTGAGGAAAAGACCTTACAAGATATAAACACGCCTTTGTACTTTATTTTTCATTCAGACAGTTATCTGTACAACTACCTTCAGCAAAACTTGGAAGCACGCATTGCCAATCAGGCAGCCAAGGTAATTCAACTCTCCTTTAGAGATTATGAGCCTTACAAAGCCTACGAAATTATCAAAAAGGCGGTACAGGCATACACTGCTGTAAGTATAGACATTAAGAACAAAGCAAACAAGCAAAAAGAACAGTGGCTTGAAACGAAGATACAAGAAACGGAAGCTGAGCTAGGAATCCTTGAAAAGGAGATAGAGGACTTTATCATATCCAACAAGTCGCAAGACATAGGCAACGACCTTGGGCAATACGTTCAGGCAATTAAGGACTTGACCAAAGAAAAAACCTTGCTTGAAGAGCAGCTATCGGCACTTCGTAAAGTAGAGCAGATGCTCGACGATACCACTTCGCGTCCTTATATTTTCTTTTTTGCTGCCATCGAAGACGACTTTATTACTCAAAGCTTGATAAAAATCAATGAGTTGAAGCAGCAACAAGCGCAGCTACGTCTGTCGGTCAATGAAAATACGCTGGCATACCAAAAAGGCAGCATGCAAATCACGGCACTGAAAGAGCAGTCGCGTGCATATATTTATGAAAAGCGTCGCTATTTACTGTCGCAATTGTTTAAAATTAACCGTCAGATTGAGCTTTCAGAGTCTGAGTTTGCAGGCATTCCTTCCCGTAATAGGTCTTTCAATAAACTGCAGCAAAAATACTCACTTATTGAAAAGTACTACAACGAATTACTTAATCAGAAAATTCAATTGGGGTTGGCAGCTGCCGGTACTGTTCCTGACTTTGAGGTGCTGTCCGAGCCCAAAGTACCCGGTCAACCTATAGCGCCCAATCGGCGCATGATTTATCTGGCATCGTTAGGGACAGGCGTGGTGCTTTCCTTATTGTGGCTTGTGTTGCAGTATGTGTTGCATAATACCATTGAGTCTATACAAGACCTCGAGCGCCTCACCCACCTGCCTGTGCTTGGTAGCTTGCCCAAGAGCCGTAAAAAGGATATGGATGTATCGCGCATTTTGGTGAATGACAATCCCAAATCCTTTGTGAGTGAGGCATTTCGGACAATACGTACCAACCTTGATTTTATGTTGCCGCCTTCTTCAAAGACAGTGAACCGTTTTCGAAATACAGCCATTGCTATTTCCTCCACGATTAGTGGCGAAGGCAAAACCTTTACTACGTTGAACTTGGGGGCTATCATTGCTATGTCCGGTTTAAAAGTAATTTTAGTTGACTTAGACCTTCGAAAACCGCGACTACACTTGTCTTTGAACCTGCCTAACCACAGTGGCGCCAGTACACTATTGAGTGGGCAGCACAGCCTCAAGGAGTGTACCTATTCTACCGAAGTGCCCAATCTGTACGCTATTCCCGCAGGTCCTATACCGCCCAATCCCTCCGAGCTGATTTTGAATGATGCTTTTATCTCGCTTTTAGAAGCGTTGAAAGAAACATATGATGTGGTTATTCTCGATACACCGCCGGTAGGCTTGGTAACCGATGGTATGTTAATTATGAAGCATGCCGATTTGCGCATATTCGTCTTGCGGGCTTCCTACTCCAAGCGTGCTTTTGTCAAGAGAATTGAACAAAGTTTGAAGGCTCACCACCTTCTTAAAACTGGTCTGGTGCTTAATGCCGTCGATATTAAAGAGCAAGGTTACGGCTATGGCTATGGTTACTATGATGAAGAAAGCCAGCGACACTCTTTTTGGCAGCGTCTAAAACAAAGACTACGGTAAGCTAAAATGAATAATGAGCATGTGGTTTGGATTTTGGAGAAGCACCCATCGTCATGAAAAAGATTTGTTGTCTTGGATTAGACACCAAATAGGAGCTGACTTGCATGCCCATTGGTTGCCTGCCATAGACGATGGCGCAAAGACCTTTTCAGAAGGTGCCAACATGCTTACATTGATGCAAGAGATGGGCTGGCATACGGCAGTAGCTACTCCTCATATCTTGTATCCCCATTACCCCAACACTCCCGACAGCATTGCTGTCACCTATGAGGCAATGAAAACCAAGCTTTCTTCTACTTCTTCTTTGCTGCCCCGCACCGCTTATGCTGCCGAATATTTCGCAGATGAGTATTTTTTTGAAGCAGTCAAACAGGATAAACCCTTGCTTTGTTTCGGAGAACGATACGTCTTGATGGAGTTACCCGTTTTTCAGCAACCACAATTCCTTCCTAGTCTTTTGTTTGAACTGCGACGAAGGGCATACGTTCCTGTTTTGGCGCATCCGGAGCGCTACTTCTACTTGGGACCTGCACTCATAGAGCTGTGGCATCGCTACGACGGCTTGCTTCAATTGAACCTGCTTTCTCTGTTGGAGCACTACGGCGCAGGCGCGCGCAAGCAAGCAGAAGCTTTGCTTAAAGAAGGAATGGCTGATTTTGTAGCTACTGACGCCCATCATGTCCGTCATCTGCAGGCTCTTTGGAAACTGCCTTCCGTATCTGCTTGGAAGCTGCTGCAGCGTCATACTTTTAAAAATTCGCTTTGCTTGCTGTAATTTTTTTTCTTTGTGCCTTGTTGCCTATGATGAAAGCACCTGTTTTTTGAAAAACACACATCTATGGAATGGCAAGAACTCAAGCGGCTGGTGCGGCAGGGGGAAGGCTTACACCTGGAGTTTAAACTGAAGACCTCTCATCCCGAAAAAATCATCAAGGAAATGATAGCTTTTGCCAATACCGAAGGGGGCATGTTGATAGTGGGGGTGAGCGACGACTTGCAAATTAAAGGCGTTAAGTTCCCTGATGAAGAACTCTATGTGCTGAAAAAAGCCATCCAGAAACATATCTTTCCTGCTTTGGATTACCACTTGGATATCATGCAGGTCGAAGACCGCAAAGAAAGAGAACTGTTGATTTTTCATATACCCAAATCTGCCGGCTTGCTGTACTTTATAGACGAGCAGGGCAATAAAAAGGTATATGTGCGGGTAAACGATAAAACCATACAGGCAAGCAAGGAGATGCGAACGATTCTTCTCGAAAAGCGTAAAAACAAATCGTTCCGTTTTCGATATGGCGCCAAAGAGCAGCTTTTGATGCGCTACTTGGCAGAGCACGGGCATATCAACGTATCTACTTTTGCCGAAGTAGCAGGCATCTCCAAACGTATGGCTTCACGTACACTCACCTTGCTGGTGCTGGCAAATGTGCTGACCATTCTTCCCCAAGAGCAGGGCGAAGACCTCTTTCGTGCACTGGAACCAGAAGAACCTTCCGTGAATGGTCAAATACGCTGAGTAAGCAAGCAAGAGAATGGCAAAGTTTTTTTATATTTCATTTTCAAAGTGAATGCCTATGAAACTTTTGAATAATTTGCCCTTGCGCCTTATTGCCGTTGTAGTAGCCGCTTTCTCCATGCTGCTGCTTTTTGCCTACTTCGCTACGATTTACTATCAAGGCATCAAGACGAAACATGTCAATACCGTAGCTATGGCGGTAGAAGCTGGGCGCTTGGCAGATGAAATAGCTGAAATGGTAGAGCTATGGGCTACTACCTCCGACTCCTCGGTAGTGCTTTCGAATTCTGCCGATAAACTTGAGCAACTGCGTGCGCGCTATGCTACTTATCTGGAGGTGTTGCAGAGCGGCGGAAAACGTACCATTGGCAAGCGGCAAAAGGTCGAAATTGTGCGGGTGAAAGAAGCCGAGGGGCTTCTGCGGGAGCTGCAAAAAGACTGGAAAGAATTGTCGCCTTCCATTGAGTGGCTGGTGCGTTATTTAAGTGGCATACCCGATGCCACACAGGCAAGCTACGATAAAGCGTGGGTGAGCATTCAAAGCTCGGAATTTGCCCGCAAAAATGACAAACTCAGAGATGTTTACTTAGATTGGGCGCAGAAACAAGAGTATACCCAATACCTTTGGTTCTACACACTATTGACACTAACCATCTTGCTCTTCTTTGTGCTGTTTGTAGTAGTGCGCTACTTGTTGTTCCAGCCTATTCGTCAGATTGCAAGGGTAACAGCACAGCTGGCAAACGGCGAGCTGGGCGTGAAAGTAACACACTACAACAACAATGAAATAGGGGCAGTGGCACGCAACCTCAACCGCATTTCTGAAACACTCTTCTACGCTTCAGAGTTTGCCAAGGAAATAGGTCAAGGCAACTTAGATGCAAAATATAAGGGAAACCAAGAGGTATTGAATAATACAGAAAACAACTTGATTGCCATCTTGGAGCAGATGCGCCAACAGCTGAAAGAGGTAGCACGCCGTGACCAGGAAGAGCGCTGGATAGAAGCTGGGGTAGCTCACTTTGCAAGTGTTTTGCGGGGGGCTTCCAACTTGCCACTTGACGAACTGGCATATCTTATCATTTCCAACTTGGTGCAATATATGGAGTTGCAACAGGGCGCCATTTATTTTGTTCAAGAGCAGATTGCCAAAACTTCCTTGAAGTTACTGGCTGCCTATGCCCTCAATAAACGGCGCTACATAGACAAAGAATTCTTACCTGGGGAAGGACTGGTAGGGCAGGTCTATCGCGACAAAAGTACGGCGTATCTGGAAGATGTACCGCCCACCTTCGATAAAATTAGCTCTGCCTTGGGGGCAGCCAAGCCGCGCAGTGCTTTGGTGGCACCCTTGAAACTCAATGAAAATGTATATGCCGTAGTAGAGCTCATGAGCCTGCACCCTATACCCAAATACAAAAGAGATTTTTTGGAGAGGGTGTCCGAAAACCTTGCCTCCGTGATTCTTACAGCAAAGAACAACGAACGCCTCAGAAAAATACAGCAAGAAGCCGAAGAGGTCGAAAAGCGTATCAAGCGCCGGGGTATATAACTTGTTCCATTCCAAAACAACCAGACGATGCCGTGAAACTATAGCCATGTTTTCACGGCTTTTTTTATTGGCATGAAGATTTTTATTTGCGAAAATTCGCTTTTTGAAAAAAATACACTTTTTTATTAGTTTCGCTACTGTGTTTTCTGAAAACCTGTCTTTCTGTCTTTGATTTCCTACTTTTAAAATGAAAAAACCATGGTAACACCTTTGCCTCCGCGCCCCATCAAAAAACTGATGGTAGCCAACCGTGGCGAAATAGCCATTCGTATCCTGCGGGCTGCTTCTGAACTACACATCCGTACAGTAGCTGTCTACACCTATGAAGACCGTTATTCTTTGCACCGCTTCAAAGCCGACGAAGCCTATCAAATTGGCGATGAAGATGAGCCGCTTAAGCCTTATCTCGACATCGAAGAAATCATACAACTGGCAAAGAGCAAGCAGGTCGATGCCATCCATCCGGGTTATGGCTTCCTCTCTGAAAATGTGGCATTTGCCCGGCGTTGCGAAGAAGAAGGTATTATATTCGTAGGTCCGCGTTCCGAAGTCATGGCAGCACTGGGCGACAAGGTGTCTGCCAAAAAAATAGCCCGGCAGGCAGGTGTTCCCGTAATTGAAGACAACAGTCGCCCTATCACCGATGAACAAATAGCACTCGAAGAAGCGCAGCGCATAGGCTACCCTATTATGTTGAAAGCGGCTGCCGGTGGTGGCGGGCGTGGCATGCGGGTGGTGCGCAATGCGCAGGAGCTGCTTAAGGCTTTCGAAGAAGCCAAACGCGAAGCGGGGCGCGCCTTTGGCAATGACACTATCTTTATGGAACGCTACATCGATAACCCCAAGCACATAGAAGTGCAAATCATGGGCGATAATTATGGCAACATCGTGCATCTTTACGAGCGCGACTGTTCGGTGCAGCGCCGTTTTCAGAAGGTGGTGGAAGTAGCCCCTGCCAAAACACTCTCACACGAAACCAAACAAAAGCTCTATGACTACGCTTTGCGTATTGCCCGCCATGTAAACTACAACAACGTGGGGACGGTGGAATTCCTCGTTGACCCCGCCGAAAATATTTTCTTCATAGAAGTGAACCCACGTATTCAAGTAGAACACACCATCACCGAGGAAATCACCGGCATCGACCTCGTGCGTTCACAAATAGAAATTGCCCGGGGCTATAAACTCAGCGACCCGCCTATTTGGATTCACAGCCAAGACGACATTCAAGTAAACGGTTTTGCTATTCAATGCCGTATTACCACCGAAGACCCTCTCAATGACTTTAAACCCGACTTTGGCACCGTCGTTGCCTACCGCAATGCCGCTGGCTTCGGCATCCGTCTCGATGAAGGTAGCTCTTATCCAGGGGTGCGTGTGTCGCCCTTTTTTGATTCCATGCTGGTGAAAGTATCGGCATCGGGGCGTACCCTCAAAGGAGCAGCACAGCGCCTACATCGCGCCCTGCGCGAGTTCCGTATTCGCGGTGTGAAAACCAATATTGGCTTCTTGCTCAATGTGATTTCACACCCCGTCTTTCAACGCGGCGAGGCTACCGTCAACTTCATACAGCAACACCCCGAACTGTTCGACATAGAGAAGCGCTTGGATCGCGGAACCCGAACCCTGCAATACTTGGCATACGTGACGGTCAATGGGCATCCCGACCTCAAAAACAAAAAGTTGGAAGAACGGACTTTCAAACACCCCAAGCTGCCCACCAAAGACCGCTATACCGACACCCCGCCCGGTACCAAGCAAATGCTTGAAGAGATGGGGCGGGAGCGTTTTGTGGAGTGGCTCAAGCAAGAAAAGAAAATACAATTCACCGATACTACCCTACGCGATGCGCATCAATCTTTGTTGGCTACTCGCCTGCGTACCATTGACATGGTGGAAGCTGCCGCTTGCTTTGCCCATCACCACGCACAAACCTTCTCTATGGAGGTATGGGGAGGTGCCACCTTCGACGTGGCATTGCGCTTCTTGAAAGAGTGCCCTTGGCAGCGCCTGCGCATGATACGCCAAGCCGTGCCCAATATATTGCTACAAATGTTGTTGCGGGGGTCCAACGCTGTAGGATACAAGGCTTATCCTGACAACCTCATAGAAAAATTTATAGAAAAAGCCGCAGAAGAAGGCATTGACGTATTCCGCATTTTTGATTCACTCAACTACCTCGAGAATCTAAAAGTAAGCATCCAAGCGGTGCGTAAATACACCAACAGCTTGGCAGAAGTAGCCATTTGCTATACGGGTGATTTGCAAGACCCTAAACGTAGCCAAAAATACAACCTGCAATATTATATTGACTTAGCACGACGCATCGAAGAGGCTGGGGCTCATATTTTGGCAATCAAAGACATGGCTGGTTTGTTGAAGCCCTATGCCGCTGAAATGCTCATCTCGGCTCTGAAAGAACACATAAGCCTACCCATTCACCTGCATACTCACGATACGGCTTCGGTGCAGTCGGCTACTTACCTGAAAGCCATAGATGCCGGCGTAGATGTCATAGATGTGGCTATTGCTGCCCTGTCGGGGCTTACCTCACAGCCCAATTTCAACGCTGTGGTGGCTATGTTGAAAGGGCACGAGCGCGAAAACCCTTATGACCTTCATCACCTAAACAAGCTCTCGGACTACTGGGAAGCCGTGCGCGCCTATTATTACCCCTTCGAAGCGGGCTTGCAGGCAGGTACCGCCACCGTTTATGAGCACGAAATGCCCGGTGGGCAATACTCCAACCTGAAGGCACAAGCCGAATCGATGGGCTTGGAAGACAGCTTTGAGACCATTAAAGAAAATTACCGCCTTGCCAATGAGCTCTTTGGCGATATAGTAAAAGTAACCCCCAGTTCTAAGGTAGTAGGCGACATGGCTATTTTTATGACTTCCAACGGGCTTACCCCGCAAGATGTGATGGAGAAGGGGGCTACTTTGGCATTCCCCGAGTCGGTAAAACAATTTTTCCGTGGCGAGTTGGGGCAGCCCTACGGCGGCTTTCCGCAAAAGCTCCAGAAGCTGGTGCTCAAAGGGGAGCGCCCCCATGAAAAGCGCCCCAACGAATACTTGCCTCCCCTCGACTTCGAGGCTGAGTTTGAGGCTTTTCAACAAAAATTTGGCGAGGAGTACTCTTTCTTAGATTTCCTGTCCTATTGTCTTTACCCGGCGGTGTTTGAGCAATATCACGAGCACCGTAGCCGCTATGGCGATGTGTGGTACATACCTACACCGGCTTTCTACTATGGCTTGAAAGACGGCGAGGAAATCCTTGTGAACATAGACGAGGGCAAAACCATTCTCATCAAAAAAGTAGGGGTTTCTTCTACGGTCGATGAAGAAGGCTACCGCATGGTTTCTTTTGAGCTGAATGGTCAATTGCGCCGTGTGCGTGTGCGTGATGAAGCTGTGGGGCAGGTGAAGCAGGCGCATGCCAAAGCTACCGCCCCCAATCACATAGGTGCCCCCTTGCAGGGCAAAATTTCGGAAATCAAAGTAAAAGAAGGCGAGAAAGTAGAGGTAAACCAACCCCTCTTTGTCATTGAAGCTATGAAGATGGAGTCCGTAGTGACGGCGCCACGCTCGGGAACAGTAGGCAAAATACACCTTACAGCAGCTACTCTTGTGGAGCAAAATGACTTGATATTGGAACTTAACGATTGATGCGAAAACGAGCACACCCAGCAAACGGAAGGCTGAAAACTCAGTCTTCCGTTACCGTTTATTGAGGAGTAGGAGCATTGCCCATTTGCCCAAAATTCGTATTATACCAAAAACGAAGAGAACTGATTTTTCCTTTACCTTTGCAGAAAACGAAGCATAACAAGATGACAATGACAAACAAAAAGCCGAACGCTTATACCGAAGACAATATCCGTACGCTCGAACCACGTGAGCACATACGCTTGCGTCCCGGTATGTATATTGGCAAACTGGGCGACGGCTCTTCGCAAGAAGATGGTATTTATGTGTTGTTGAAAGAAGTCATAGACAACGCCATAGACGAACACATGCAAGGATATGGCAACTGCATAGAAGTAACCATAGAAGATAAGCGGGTGAGCGTGCGTGATTATGGGCGTGGTATCCCTTTGGGCAAGGTGATAGACTGTGTGTCAAAGATAAATACAGGCGCAAAATACGATTCCGAAGCATTTCAAAAATCCATAGGCTTGAACGGCGTGGGTACCAAAGCCGTGAATGCCCTCTCTTCTTACTTTATGGTGCAGTCTATCCGAGAAGGCAAAACCAAAATTGCCGAGTTTGAGCGGGGCGTGTTGGTCAAAGACCATCCCTTAAAGCCTTGCACTGAACCCGACGGTACTTTGGTTGTCTTTGAGCCCGACGACACCATTTTCAAGCACTTTAAATTCATTCCACAGTTTGTTGAAAACCTGTTGTGGAATTATGCTTTCCTGAACGCAGGCTTGACGCTGACGTTTAACGGTAAAAAATTCGTATCTCAAGACGGCTTGCTGGACCTGCTACGTCGCAAAGTGAATGAAGAGGAAATACGCTATCCTATCATTCACTTGAAAGGCAAAGACATAGAAATAGCGATGACTCATGGCTCGCAATATGGCGAAGATTATTACTCTTTCGTAAACGGGCAGTACACTTCGCAGGGAGGTACCCATCAACAGGCATTCCGCGAAGCTATAGTAAAGACCGTGCGCGAGTTTTATAAAAAAGACTTCGACACTACCGACATACGAGCTTCTATTGTGGCAGCTATCAGCATACGCGTGCAAGAGCCTATATTCGAGTCGCAAACCAAAACCAAACTGGGGTCTACCAACCTCTCGCCCGACCCGAAAAGTCCAACCATCCGGGCATTTGTGAATGACTTTGTAAAAAAGGAGCTCGACAACTACCTACACCAGCACCCCGAAACCGCCGAGGCACTGCTTAAGCGCATTCAGCAGTCGGAAAAAGAAAGGAATGAGATTGCAGGCATCCGCAAACTGGCAAAAGAAAGAGTGAAAAAAGCCAGCCTACACAACAGCAAACTGCGCGATTGCCGCATTCACTTCAACGACAGCAACAAAGAAGAACGCTTCGAAACCACCATCTTTATTACAGAGGGAGACTCTGCCAGCGGTTCCATGACCAAAGCGCGCGATGTGCGCACGCAAGCCGTATTTTCATTGCGTGGCAAGCCGCTCAACTGCTGGAATGCCAGCAAAAAGGTAGTCTATGAAAACGAAGAGCTGAACTTGCTGCATCATGCTTTGGGATTGGATGAAGGGCTTGAAGGCTTGCGTTACAATCGTGTGGTGATTGCCACCGATGCCGATACCGACGGCATGCACATCCGTCTGTTGCTGCTTACCTTCTTCTTGCGCTTTTATCCCGACTTGGTGCGTCATGGGCATGTGTATATTTTGGAGACCCCGCTCTTCCGCGTGCGCAACAAAAAGCAAACCATCTATTGTTATTCCGAGCAAGAGAAAGTGCAGGCGGTAGAGAAGCTGGGCAAAGGAGTTGAAATCACGCGATTCAAAGGGTTAGGCGAAATATCACCCGAGGAATTCAAGCAGTTCATAGGTGAAGACATGCGCCTCGAGCCTGTCATCCTGCAAGAGCACACCAACATAGAAAAACTGCTTTCTTATTATATGGGTAGCAATACCTCTGAGCGTCAGAATTTTATTATCAACAACTTGCGCATAGAAACAGACACCCTCGACCCACGCTTGGCAGAGCGTGTGGCGCTGGAAGCCTAAAAATGCAGATGCCTTCGGGCATCTTTTTTTGCTTTCAAGCCTTCTGTTTTTGTATATTTGAAACGTTCAAACAATTGTTTTTTTAATCAACAAACGTCTATACAACATGAACATTCACGAATATCAGGCGAAAGACATATTGAAGCGTTATGGAGTGCGCATTCAAGAAGGCATCGTAGCCGACACCCCTGCCAAAGCCGTAGAGGCTGCCCGTCAGTTGCAAGAAGAAACTGGCACTGGAATCTTTGTTATTAAAGCCCAAATTCATGCCGGTGGACGCGGCAAAGGCGGTGGCGTGAAGCTTGCTAAAAACATCAACGAAGTAGAAGAGGTAGCCGGAAAAATATTGGGCATGCAGTTGGTCACTCCCCAAACTGGTCCCGAAGGCAAGAAAGTGCATAAAGTGCTGGTAGCCCAAGACGTCTATTATCCCGGACCTTCCCAACCCAAAGAATATTATCTTTCTATCTTGTTAGACCGTGCTACCGGTCAAGATGTTATCATCGCCAGCTCCGAAGGAGGGATGGACATCGAAGAGGTAGCCGAAAAGCACCCCGATAAAATCGTAAAAGAATTTATCGATACCCGTGTGGGCTTGCGCGACTTTCAGGCACGCAAAGTAGCTTTTGCGCTCGGCTTGGAAGGCGATGCCCTGAAAGAAATGGTGAAGTTCATCAAGAACCTTTACCGCGCTTATGTGGACATAGAGGCTTCTTTGGTGGAAATTAACCCGGCACTGAAAACCTCTGACAATAAGGTGATTGCCGTAGATGCCAAAGTGAACTTGGAAGACAACGCCCTCTTCCGTCATCCTGATTTGGCTGCCCTGCGCGACATCACCGAAGAAGACCCCGCCGAAGTGGAAGCCGGAGAATATGGCTTGAACTACGTGAAGCTGGATGGCAACGTGGGCTGTATGGTGAATGGTGCCGGCTTGGCTATGGCTACTATGGATATGATTAAGCTGTCGGGAGGCGAACCCGCCAACTTCTTGGATGTAGGAGGGAAAGCCAATGCCCAAACCGTAGAAGCCGGTTTCCGTATCATCCTCAAAGACCCCAACGTGAAAGCTATTCTCATCAATATCTTTGGTGGTATTGTGCGTTGCGACCGCGTCGCCAACGGAGTAGTAGAAGCTTACAAAAACATTGGCGAAATCAACGTGCCCATCATCGTGCGTTTGCAGGGCACCAACGCCGAAGAAGCTGCCAAAATCATCGACGAGTCGGGCTTGAAGGTATATTCTGCCATCACACTGCAAGAAGCTGCCGAAAAAGTGCAAAAAGCAGTAAAAGGCGAATTGGTATAAAAAAGCTTATTTTCCCAGACGGGCAGCCTTCGGGTTGTCCGTTTTTATTTTTTTGTTTTACAGCCTTTTTCCCACGCTCTCGATTTGCTTTTTTGAGGTTTTGCTTCTTTTGGTGGTTTAGGTGTTTTGGCTATTTGTTTTAAACCTATTGCTCTCTTTTTGTCATTTCGAGCGCAAGCAAGAAATCTCTTTTGTGTTTTGTTGTTGCGGGATTGAAATTCTTCATCACTACACCTACGTTTCGTTCGAAATGACAAGGCGGAGCTTCTTGGAGTTGAAAGCAGTCGGCTGCGCTTGTGTTTTGTTAGAAATACAAAGGCTTTTAATTACACCAATTCGCGGATTATCCACACACCGGCAACCACGGAAGCAATCCCCCCAACAACACTTATGGAAATATAAAGCAAGCTTTGAGCTGTGCCCTGTGTTTCGAGCAGTTCCACATTTTCGAAAGCAAAGGAAGAAAAGGTGGTGAAGCCACCACAAAAGCCCGTTGCCAACAGAAGCACGTATTTTTTAGGGAACTGAGGCATTTCGTTCAGCAAGCCATAAATTACGCCAATCAACAGGCAGCCGAGTAAATTCACGGTAAGGGTCGCCATGGGCAGACGGTCCCACTGCCACTCTTTGAAAAGTAAAGCCGTGCCATAACGCAACATGCTGCCTACGGCACCTCCCAGTGCTACCCACAAAAAGGACTTCAGCATTGTCTTATTTTTTTGAGTATGGATGTGGGGCAAAAATACGAATAGATGGCAAGCAAAAAAAGCTTTTGAATAGCTCGTTCACTTGTAGATACATACAAAACAAGCAGGCAGTGGCAAACAAGTATTGCTGGCACTGCTAAGATAGCCGCCTTTGCACATGCAGCGCAGAGGCAGTAGCAGCATAATTAAGCTATGGTAGCTTAGTCATCCAACTTAATCTTTGATGTTTTCTTTTCCGGTACAGCTTCTTCTTTGGGGCGTCCCACAAAGCTTGCCATTGACTCATAAATGCCCAAGCCTTTGCCTATAATCCAGTCAAAGACACGAGTAGGCATCAAGCCGCGTAAGATGGGAATCAGGTGCACCGACCAAGGCGCCGTAACCAGTATTTCGTCTTCCTTGACTGCATCGATGATTTTGTCCACAATTTCTTCTGGTTCCAACAAGGGAGCCAACAAAGGCGGCTTTACCCCTTCAAACATACCGGTTTTGATGTAGCTGGGCGTTACGGTTGTTACTTTCACCCCCGTCTTTTCTTCTTCCATCTCTATGCGCAGCGACTCGGACCATCCCAATACTGCCCATTTACTGCCCACATATACCGACATTCTGGGGTTTGCCAGCAGACCGGCAGCAGAAGCAATGTTGACAATATGACCGCTTTTTTCTCGCAACATATCGGGTAGGAAGGCTCGTGCTACATGCATTACTCCCAATACATTCACCTCAATAGTTTTGCTGATTTCTTCGTGGGTGTGTTCATGGAAGAATTTACCCACCACTATGCCGGCATTGTTGAATAGAATGTCGATTTTGCCTACTTCCGACAGAGTAAGCGACGCTGCCGTTTTGATTTCTTCTATTTTCGATACATCTACGATGTAGGTGCTCACTTGATAGCCTTTCTGTTCAAAGTCTTTTTTGGTTTCAGCCAGACGCTGCTCATTGATATCCCAGATGACTAAGTGGGCAGCTCCTTCTTTCAAGCAGCGCTCACCCAGCAAGCGCCCGATGCCATTGGCGCCGCCGGTTACCAACACTTTTTTACCTCTGATTTTGGTCATGACGGTTAATGATTTGATTGCATAACAATTTACAAAAAATATATCACAATTTATTTGTTGTGCGTCTGTCTGTATAGAAAGTGTCGCTTTTGTGCACTTTGCATGCATTCTTATGTAAGACCTTGCACCAATAATAGTGGACTTGCCCGTTGCCCTTCAACGAGTCGCCGGAGGTTGCGTAGTGCTGTATATGTGAAACTACTAATCGGATACAGTGATGAACACAACTGCATTTTTGACTCGGCAAGCCAATAAACACCGTTGGGCAGGACAAATAGGACCTTTTGCTGTGTGGGAAGTGTGCTATGAAGAACTTCCGCATTTTACACGCTTTGTTTTTGACGTGTATGCACGCACCTACTCCCGTCTTCATGGCTGGCAGCCTGCCGAAGAAGACTATTACAGGCTACTCGAAGAGGATGAACTTTTCTATCCTTTCTCTCACTACTGGCTTTTTAAAATAGGCAAGCGCACAGTAGGAAGTGTAAAACTTACCCTCTGGAACCCCTCTCTGGAACTGCCTCTGCAGAAATACTTTGGCATAGACCCTGCTACTTTAAGCAAGCGCCCCATTTGGCACTGCGGGCGATTGGCTACCTCTTGGCACGACGACATTCCCTTGCCCAAACAAAGCGTATTGCCCGCTCTTTGTTTCTGGGCAGTGGGTTTTGTAGCAGCCCATGAGGGGGTATTGGTGGCAGAAGTGGATGCCGCTGTATTGCGCTTGCTCAAAAAACTCGGTTTGAATATCAAAGAGTTGGGCGAAGCTAAATACATAGTTGGTTCTGTCACGGTGCCCATGATGATAGAGCACCATGATTTAGAAAACTGGGTGAATGCTCAATCGGAACACTATGCGATACGATAGAAACTACCTCTATATAACACCGGAAGAGCAGAAACGCCTGGCAGAATGCCACGTCCTCTTGGCAGGTTGTGGCATTGGCAGCAACATAGCAGAATGTGCTTTGCGTTTGGGCTTTGAGCGTCTGCGGCTTGTCGATGGCGATAGTGTCTCTATAAGCAACCTGAACCGCCAGAATTATACACAACAAGATGTAGGGAAATTAAAAGCCGAAAGCCTTGCCAAGCGTCTGCAGGCTATTCATCCGCAGGCTGCTGTGGAGGCAGTGCCTGCTTTTATGGATATTCGCAATATAGAAGATTGCCTGTATGGAATAGATGTGGCTGTAAACGCCTTGGATTTCACTTCTGACCTTCCTTTTTTGTTTGACCGTGTTTGCGCCCATCGCCAAATACCGGTCATACATCCCTACAACTTGGGGTGGGCAGCCTTGGCGTTAGTGGTGCCGCCCAAAGGACCTTTCTTAGACGACATTGTGGGGAGCCAACCGGAAAAGGCAGAAGTGCGCTTTGTGCAACACTTGTTAGAAGAGCTTCTTCCACAGGCACAGACTGCTTGGTTGCGTGAGGTGGCTGCCCGCTATGCTACCATGCCAGAAGCGCCCTCACCGCCGCAACTTGCCGTAGGCAGTTGGGCAGTGGCGGCACTCACTACCCGCCTGCTTTTTCTCTTGGCTACCTCGCCTGCACAAGTGCAGCCCTATCCGAGAGTGTATTGGCTTTCTACTGTGTGATAGACCGATATAGACTTCACAAACCGGCTGTCAAAAGCAGTCGGTTTGTCTTTTATCGAGTAAAGTGAGTCGTTGGTCGAGTTTGTTGCTGCTTTTGCTTGGATGTGTTGCTGCTTTTTATGCTTTTATCGTGTGTTCTGCTGCTTTTGTCGTGTAAAAATCTACTTTTGTCGTTTTGAAATTACATTTTTTAGTAAAAGATAAACTTGCTTGAAGAGAAAAGAAAAAACACTGGCTCCGCTTTTTCTCTTACAGCAGGGAAGCACAAAGCCAGTGGAGAGCTACTTTAAGTTATCTATAAATTCTGAGGGTGATTCCTTGAAAGGAAACTTTCAGCAACCTAATACTTGAAATGAAGAGGAGGAAAGAATGAAAAGGCACAATTTTTAGGTTTGCTTCCTCAAAAAAAAAGGGCTTCTGTCAGAAGCCCTTTTTTAGGAGCACTTGGTTTCTTTATACATAATTACTTAGCATAATAGGCATGAGCAGCATCAGGATGTCTTCTTCTTGCGACTGTTCCGCCGGCATAATGATACCTGCGCGATTCGACCCCGACAGAGTAATTTTTACCTCTTCGGTAGCAATGGCACTCAGCATCTCTATCAAATAGCGGGCGTTAAAGCCGATTTCCATGGCTTCGCCCTCATATTGGCAATCGATGGTTTCGCTGGCTTCATTGGAGAAGTCGATGTCTTCTGCCAAAATTTCCAAGCGGCTCCCTCCAAGCTTGAAGCGCACCAAATGTGTGGCTTTGTTGGCGTAAATATCCAAGCGCTTCAAAGAGTTGAGTATTTCCTGACGGTTGACTATCAGTATCTTATCATTGTTTTGAGGAATGGCGTTTTCATATTCGGGGAAGCGCTCTTCTATCAGGCGGCAAACCGTCCGGGTATTGTTGAAGGAGAAGAAGGCATTATGGGGTGTAAAAGTAATGGCTACTTCGGTCTTGTCGTTAGGTAACGCGCCTTTTAGCAGATTCAAAGCTTTCTTGGGTACAATAAAAGCACTTTCTATGGGTGTGTTGATGTCGTTGCGGCGGTAGCGGATGAGGCGGTTGCCATCGGTTGCCACAAAATTCACGTGATTGCCTTTCAGCTCTATGAAAATGCCATTCATGGCAGGGCGCAGCTCGTCGTTGCTTACTGCAAAAATGGTATTGCTGATGGCTTCGGCTAAAACGTCGGCAGGAATAAAAATCTCGGTGCCCGACTGCGGCGTAGGTATGCTGGGAAAATCCAGTGCATTTTCACCTGCCAGCTTGTAGTGTCCGTTAGCAGAATGAATTTCAGTGACGAAACTCTCCAAGTCCACGCTGATAGTTATCGGCTGCTCGGGCAGGCTTTTGAGCGTATCCATCAATATTTTGGCAGGGACTGCCACGCTGCCCTCTTCGTCCACCTCTACAGGCAGGGAGGTCATCATAGTGGTTTGCAGGTCAGAGGCAATGGCAGTAAGCTGTCCGTTTTCAATTTTTAGAAGAAAATTTTCCAAAATAGGCACTATCGGGTTGTTGCTGATAACGCCCGATATGGCAGACAATTTTTTATGAAGTGCTCCGGTTGATATGGTGAATTTCATACTAATGACGGTTTGCGCATAATTTAATGGAACCTATTCAGTGCAGCAAAGATAAGATATTAAAAGATTGAAAACAAAAGCTTCTTGGGAAGGCAAACCAAAAATAGAGGGGCTTTTATACTTTCCAGATGCTTATTGCGAGCCTAAGCGAGAAATCTCCTCTACCTTATGTTGCTTGACGGGATTGATGTCTCTCACTCGCTTGGCTCGTTCGAGATGACAGACGGCGAGAGGTGAGAAACGACAGCGCTATCATGGAATGTGATTTTGACACCCCCTCTATTCTATGGAGTACTCGCAAGCTTTGCTGAGTGAGTGGCGTTTTGCTTGTTTTTTACTTATGGCTTTTTTTACTTTAGCATTGTCTTTTACAAAAATTGTTTCATGAGCGTACCAGAGATACGAACCATTCACTCTAAAGAAGAACTGCAAACAGCCTTTGCCATTCGCTACCGGGTCTTTGTGGAGGAGCAGGGGGTGCCTGCCTCCGAAGAACTGGATGAACACGAAGACAAAAGCCGCCACTTCTTGGTCTTGGAAGAGGGAGTACCGGTAGCTACTGCCCGTTGGCGTTTGACCAGCGAAGGCGTGAAGCTCGAACGCTTTGCTGTATTGCCTGAACACAGGAACCGCGGTATAGGAGCACAGTTGTTGCAGGCTGTTTTGGATGATGTGCGCCGGCAACATCCCGACAAAAAGATTTACTTGCACGCACAGCTGCCAGCGCGCCGCCTTTACGAGCGCGCCGGCTTCGTGCCCGAAGGCGATATTTTTGATGAGTGCGGTATTCTGCATATTAAAATGCATTGGAAAGGCGAGTAAGCAAAACGTGGGTAAGGAATCAAACCCAAGGCTTCCACTAAGCCATAGGCACTTGTGGAAGCTTTTTTATTTTTTCTTCTGGAAAGCGACGAACTGAAACTTGCTGATAGATAGTTTTTATAGTTTTTGCTTATTGAAGAATAAATAAAATCGATTTGAATTATTTTTTCTCTTTTTTTTGCTTTGTACTTAGTAAAAATTATTACTTAGAAAAAATAGTTTTTAAATTTAACCTACTAAAACGGAGCAAATCTATGGAGACAAAACAAAACGGAGTAAGCAAATGCCCCTTCCACAACGGACAGATGAAATATGCCGGGGGAAAGGGGGTACAGAACATCGATTGGTGGCCCGAGATGCTGCGGCTCAACATCCTGCGCCAACATTCGGAGCTGGTCAACCCCATGGGCAAAGACTTCAACTATGCCGAAGAGTTCAAAACACTTGATTTGGAAGCTGTAAAAAAAGACCTCATGGACTTGATGACCCAGTCGCAGGATTGGTGGCCTGCAGACTATGGGCATTATGGTCCGCTCTTCATCCGCTTGGCATGGCACGCTGCCGGCACCTATCGTATTGCCGACGGGCGAGGTGGAGCCAGCCGTGGTTCCATTCGCTTTGCACCACTCAACAGCTGGCCCGACAACATGAACCTTGACAAAGCCCGCTACCTTTTGTGGCCCATCAAAAAGAAATATGGGCGTAAGATTTCTTGGGCAGACCTTATCATCTTGGCAGGAAACTGTGCCTTGGAGTCCATGGGCTTCAAGACCTTGGGCTTTGCCGGTGGACGTGAAGACATCTGGCAGTCAGAAGAAGACATTTACTGGGGCAGCGAACATGAGTGGCTTGGACATGAAGCCCGTCAAAAAGAAGAAGGAGGGGAATTAGAAAATCCCTTGGCAGCTACACACATGGGGCTGATTTATGTGAACCCAGAAGGTCCGAAAGGAAAACCCGACCCTCTGTTGGCAGCACGCGACATACGCACTACTTTTAGCCGCATGGCTATGAACGACGAAGAAACCGTTGCGCTTATTGCCGGCGGGCATACCTTTGGCAAGATGCATGGTGCCGTAGAGCAAAAATATGTAGGACCGGAGCCAGCAGCCGCACCCATAGAACAGATGGGCTTGGGTTGGAAAAACAGCTATGGCAAAGGGCATTCGGAACACACCTTTACCAGCGGCTTGGAAGGAGCTTGGACGACCAATCCCATCCGTTGGACACACGACTACTTCAAGCACCTTTTCGAGTATGAGTGGGAATTGACCAAAAGCCCTGCCGGAGCTTGGCAATGGAAACCCAAAAATGGCGCAGGTGAGGGCACTGTTCCCGATGCCCATGACCCCAACAAACGCCATGCACCCGTAATGCTCACCACCGACTTAGCCTTGCGCGTCGACCCAGTGTATGAGAAAATTTCTCGCCACTTCTATGAAAATCCCGATGATTTTGCCGATGCTTTTGCTCGGGCTTGGTTTAAGCTCACCCACCGCGACATGGGACCGCGCAGCCGCTATTTGGGTCCCGACGTGCCCAAAGAGGTATTCTTGTGGGAGGACCCTGTACCGCCCGTAACTCATAAGCTTATCGAAGAGCAGGAAATCGAAGCTTTGAAAAAGCAAATATTGGCATCGGGCTTGAGCATCTCTGATTTGGTAACTACCGCTTGGGCGTCGGCGGCTTCTTTCCGTGGTTCCGACCGGCGAGGAGGTGCCAACGGTGCCCGCATACGTCTCGAGCCGCAACGCAGCTGGCGTGTCAACAATCCGCCACGCCTCAACAAAGTGCTGTCGGTGCTCGAAAGCATTCAAAAGCAGTTCAATGAAGCACAAAAAGACGGTAAGCAGGTGTCTTTGGCTGATTTGATTGTGCTGGGCGGTTGTGCTGCCGTGGAAGAAGCGGCACGCAAAGCCGGCTTTGAAGTGAAGGTGCCCTTCACACCGGGGCGTACCGACGCTACCCAAGAACAAACAGACGTGGACTCTTTTGCTGTGCTGGAGCCCGTAGCCGATGCTTTCCGCAATTACATTTGCGACGATGCCTTGGCGCGTCCCGAAGACCTGATGGTGGACAAAGCCCAGCTGTTGAATCTCACCGCACCTGAAATGACGGTGCTCATCGGAGGGATGCGTGCCCTGAATGCCAACTATGACGGTTCGAAGCATGGGGTCTTGACCGACCGCCCCGAAACACTGACCAACGACTTCTTCGTGAACCTCTTGGATATGGGCAACGAATGGCGTGCCATTGACGACAAGCAGTATTTGTTTGAAGGGCGCGACCGCAAAACAGGTATCCCCAAGTGGACTGCCACCCGCGTAGACCTCATCTTTGGTGCACATGCCGAACTGCGTGCCTTGGCAGAAGTGTATGCCTGCGACGATGCCGCAGAGAAGTTCGTGCATGACTTCATCAAAGCATGGGATAAGGTCATGAACCTCGACCGCTTCGACTTGCACCGCTAATTAAATATCCCATCTCATCCGGAGACGACAAGCGAACGACCACCTCTACGGTGGTCGTTTTGCTTTAAAGCCAAAGCCGCTGCCCTTTCTATGCGAATTTACAAGCACAAGCGCTCACACATCTTGTCATTTCGAACTTTTAGGTAGTGAAGTGATAAATCTCATCACAACAAGCCACAACAGCTAAAAGAGCACGCTCGCTTGGACTCGAAACGACAATCTAAAACCGACAAGTGCTACAGAAGTGAGGCAGGTGATGGTTGAAAAGGGCTGTTTTTTTAAAAGTAAAATCCACAGAGGAGCTGTGCCCCTGTGGATGAAAAGTATATCTTTCTGAGAAAAAGCGACCTATGCCTCAGGATTGGCTTTCTTGTAGTCGGCGAGAAATTTCTCTAAGCCAATATCGGTCAGCGGATGATTGAACAGCGCTTTGATGGCACTGAGCGGGCAGGTAACCACGTCGGCACCAATCAAGGCACTCTGGATGATGTGCATGGGATGGCGTACAGACGCCGCCAATACTTGTGTATCAAAACCGTAGTTGTTGTAGATGGTAACGATTTGCTCGATGAGTGCCATGCCATCAGTAGAGATGTCATCTAAGCGACCGATGAAGGGGGAGACGTAGGTAGCACCGGCTTTGGCTGCCAAGATAGCTTGCCCTGCCGAAAAGACTAAGGTGCAATTGGTGCGGATGCCCTTTTCGTAAAAGTACTTGATGGCTTTCACGCCGTCGGGAATCATAGGCACCTTTACCACGATGTTAGGATGCAGCTCGGCAAGTTCCTCTCCCTCTTTAATAATGCCCTTGAAATCGGTAGCGACCACTTCGGCGCTTACGTCGCCATCTACCAACTCGCAGATTTTTACGTAGTGGTCGAGGATGTTCTTCTTGCCAGAGACGCCTACTTTAGCCATCAGGGAAGGGTTGGTGGTTACGCCATCCAAGATGCCAAACTCGGCTGCTTCGCGTATTTCGTCTAAATTGGCGGTGTCGATAAAGAATTTCATAAGACCGGATGGATTGGTTTTGCCTCGCAAAGATATTAAAAATGTGTGGCTTCTGTTTATGGCTGGGAAAATGAAGGCGCCAGCAAGCTAAGCGCCTCGAAAAAATCTATAATCAAGGAAAAGATGCCTCGATAAGCGGCAAGTGAGAGGGCTTGGGGGCGGTCTTCGGGGTCATGGTAGGCTTGGGAGCCGCCACGTGCATAGATGAAAAAGGCAGGCACGCCCATACGCGAAAAAAAGTAATGGTCGGAGTTGGCTGCCGCCCCGCGTGCTTCTATGCTTGCCACATATTGCTTTTGTAAGTCTATACGACTAAGCAGTTGGTAGGCTTCTTCATATATTTTACCATTGACAACGGTAATACCTTCTTCGCCGGTGCCTACCAAATCCAAGTTAAGCAAAAAGCGGATATCTGACAGTGGAAAAAGAGGGTGCTGTACATAATGCAACGAACCTTTGAGTCCTATTTCTTCTGCACCAAAAGCAATGAAAGCGACCGAGTAGGGCAGTGGGTTGGCTTGGAAGTAACGAGCCAACTCAAGCAGCATGCTCACGCCCGAAGCATTGTCGTTGGCACCCGGAAAGTAAACATCGCCGATGCTTCCCAAGTGGTCGTAATGGGCAGTAACGACCAAAAATTGCTGAGGATGCTCGCTGCCTTCCACATACCCAACCACATTGTAACAAGGGTATTCGTTCAACTGCTGTTGCTTTAGCTTGAAGCCGATACGTTTGCTTGCATGTACTCGGGCAATCAGGGAGTTTTTTAACTGAAAAGTGGGTGCCAATACAGCCCGGGGGGCAAGGCTACCTATGACACGGGGCGCGAAGTCAATCCATGCGCCGGCTTGTTGTAATTTTCGAGCAAGGGAACTGTCTGTTTGCAAATAAGTAAGGCTTTTATCATCGGCTACCACGGCATAGCGCTCGAGGTGCTTCATTTGCAGCAATTGGCGCCGCTTTGACATGTCCAACACAAAAGTGGAGTCCAAAAAAAGCAAGCGTTTGTGCCCTTTGCCACCACGAGATGCCGGATGAGGCAAATAGTCGTAAGCAAGCTGCATCTTCTTCCCATTGAGGCGTAGTACAGCCTTATCAAAGGTATTGACTGTCAGCTTGAACGGTTGAAGATAATCGGGAGCATTTGCAAATGTGCGAAGTCCTATTTTGCGGAATTCATCTGCCAAGTAGAATGCTGCCTTTTGGCTTCCGTTGTGGCGATAGCCGCGCCCATCCATAAAAGGGCTGCACAGCGTGTCGAGTGTTTGGCGCACGCGTGCAAGGTCTTGCGCTTGCACGGCAAGGCACAAGCCCAAGCCCAAAAAAACGACCGTTACTATTCTCATGAAGCAGTTTTCTTTGGGTTGGATTGGCTATTTTCCATTTCTTCAAAATGGATAGGAGGCAGGTCTATGTACCAGTCGGCGTGAGGCGACCAACGATGACACATAGGACATTGTGTATGTCGGTGCACAGTTTTGCAGTTGGGGCATTGCCCGTAGGTTTCGAAGGTATCCCACACATGCCCGCAATGGCATTGCCAATAGGCGCCACCATCGGGTTCCCATTCACATTGCGGGCAGCGCACTTTTTCTTCTTGTGCCATAATTGGTAGAGTTTTAAACATTCCATAAAGCTAAGATAGCAAAAAGTGGGGCATACCCTTTCATTTTTGCCTTTTTTCTAATGAAGCACCCGAAGCAGGCAGTTGTGCCAAAGAGGCAGACTTACAAGCCGGCAAGCTGCAAAAGGAGCAAGTGCAAATAGTACAAACTGCTGGCATTCATTCCACGCTATCTTTATTATCTTTGTTGAGACGAAACCCTTTGTTTCGTCCTTCCCCTTGATTTATTTAGTTTTTGAAAAAAACAAGCAATCCAACCAAAGCACAAAAATGCGAACGCCTCTTATAGCCCCTTCTTTGTTAGCCGCCGACTTTGCCAATTTGCAATCTGCCATCCAAATGGTGAACCAAAGCCAAGCCGATTGGCTACACCTCGACATCATGGATGGCGTGTTTGTGCCCAACATTTCATTTGGTATGCCCGTTTGCGAAGCGGTGCAGCGTCATACCACCAAGCCCTTGGATGTGCATTTGATGATTGTACAACCTGAGCGTTATCTCGAGGCTTTTAGTCGCTTGGGGGCTTCGGTCATCAGCGTGCACTACGAAGCTTGCCCCCATCTGCATCGCACTTTGCAGCAAATCAAACAATTAGGATGTAAAGCCGGCATTGCCATCAACCCACACACACCGGTAGAAGCATTGCAGGATATTTTGCATGAAGCTGACTTGGTATGCATGATGTCGGTGAATCCCGGTTTTGGAGGGCAGCAATTCATTGAGCACACCTATGACAAAGTGCGCCGTTTGCGCCGCATGATAGATGAACAAGGGCTGCAAACCCTCATCGAAATAGATGGAGGGGTGAAACAAAGCAATGCCGCTGCTTTGATTGCCGCCGGTGCCGATGTGCTGGTAGCCGGTAGTTTTGTGTTTTGTGCCGACGACCCCTTGCAAACCATAGCAGCTCTCAAACAGACTACCGCATGATAGGGCGTTGGTACCGCTATGGGTTGCTTTTGCTCTTGTGGGGACATGCTTTTGCTCAGCAGCAAGAGACGCCCCTGCGTGGCTATTTGCTCGACCCCCAAGGGCAAGGCATCGAGCAGGCAGCAATAGTTTGGGCAGCCGATTCAAGCCGTTATACTTTCACCCGTGCCGATGGCTCTTTCGAATTGTGGCTACCCGTCGGAAGACAAACCCTGCGCGTTTCTTTTTTGGGCAAGGAAAAGTATTTTACGGTAAAGATGCCCGTAGAACAGCCAGTGCGCTGGTTATGGGAAAGTCTCTACCTCGATGAGGTGGTAGTGGAAGGCAAAGACACCTTGCTGCAAGAAGAAACCAGTGCTTTTCGTTTTACTGCTCTGCAAGCCAAGCGGGCGCCTACGCCCTTTGGCGACTTCAACAAAATATTAGCAAGCTTGCCCGGAGTCGTCAGCAACAACGAGCTGTCTTCGTCTTACTCGGTGCGCGGAGGTAATTACGACGAAAACTTGCTGTATGTCAATGGCATGATGGTGTACCGCCCTTTGCTCATACGTGCTGGGCAGCAGGAGGGGCTTAGCTTTGTGAATCCCGATTTGGTCGAAGAGGTGCGTTTCTATACAGGAGGCTGGCAAGCAGCCTATGGCGACAAGCTCTCGTCCTTGATGTTGATTCGCTACAAAGAACCTAAGGAATTCAAAGCCTCTTTGAGCGCGGGCATCCTCAACAGTGCGGCTCATGTGGAAGGGGTTGCCGCCGCCGGACGTATGACCTATGTGGCGGGCATACGCCGTAAAAGTGCGCGGTATCTGCTCAATACGCTGCCGGTCAAAGGGCAATATTTGCCCAACTTTGTGGACGCACAGGCTTGGCTTACCTACAAACTAAGTCCTCGTCATAGTTTGAAAAGCTTGTTGACTTATGCGCGCAACCGCTATTTTGTGCAGCCCGATTTTGCTCAAACCGACTTTGGAACGGTAAACCGTAAACTACGTCTGTCGGTAGCTTTCGACGGGCAAGAGCAAATGCGCTACGACATCACCCAAAACAGCCTCCAGCTGGAAAGCCAATGGAGCAGTCAACTGCACACTCAGTGGGTGTTTTCTTTTATACGTACCCTTGAACGGGAATTTACCGAAGTGGAAGGGGCTTATCGTCTGTGTGAAGTAGGGCAAAACTTTGGTGCCGGTGGTTTTAATCAGTGTGTTAGGCAGTTGGGAACGGGTAGCAATTACTTGCATTTGCGCAATCTTATGGTTGGGCAAATATGGGCATTGGAAAACCGCTCTTCTTATCGTTGGCAGCGGGGGCATCTCACCGAATGGGGGATGCGCTGGAGCCATGAACTTGTGAAGGAATTCATAGACGAATACCGCTTTGTGGACTCTGCCGGCTATGTGCGCATCAGTGAGCAAATAGACGGGACCAACCGTGTGGAAGGGCAACGCCTTAGTTTTTTTGCCCAACAGAGCATTTATGTGGATTCGCTGATGAGTGTGCGTGCCGGTGTGCGTGCTACCTATTGGACCTATAACGGGGAATGGAACGTCAGCCCTTCTGTGCAATGGAGTGTGCGCCGGCGCAGGCGCCTCGATTGGGTGTGGCGTGGTGCTGTGGGGCTTTATCAGCAGCCCCCGTTTTATCGCGAATTGCGCGGCTTTGATGGACAATTGCGCCCCAAAGTGCGTGCCCAACAAGCTTGGCATGTAGTGATGGGCGCCGATTTGCTTTTGCCGCTGCTGGGGCGTCCTTTCCGCTTTACTGCCGAGGCATATTACAAATATCTGATGCAGCTGAATCCTTATGACGTAGAGAATGTACGCATCCGCTATTACGCTCGCAACGATGCGAAGGGGTATGCCGCCGGCTTGGACATGCGCCTGAACGGTGAGTTGATTCGAGGTACAGAGTCTTGGATAAGCCTCAGCTTGCTGCGTACGGAGGAAGACCTCGCTTTCGATGACAGAGGATATTTGCGCCGTCCTATGGACCAGCGTCTGACCGTAGGGGTATATTTGGAAGACCACCTGCCTTCCAATCCTTCGTGGCGGGTAAATATGCAGTTGCAATGGGGAACCGGTTTGCCTTTTGGCGTGCCCAACGAGCCGGCTTTTCGCAGTGCTTTTCAAGGAAAGCCATACAGGCGTGTGGATTTGGGTTTTTCAAAATACATCAGTGATGTACGCTGGAGCGAACGCCCCTTCTTAAAGTCTTTATGGATAGGCGCTGACATACTGAATGTGCTGGGTATCAACAATGTGATTTCTTACACATGGATAGAAGACGTCTCGGGGCAGCGGTATGCTGTGCCCAATGCACTCTCGGCAAGATTTTTGAACTTCCGCATAGTAGGAGAGTTTTAAGCTTATCACCAAAACTCACACTTATGAAAGGCAGCAAAAAAATATTTATCGCATGCTTTTGGCTTTTATTGTCGTTGGCTTGCGCCCCTCATAAGGTGCAGCGCCTCGATGCGGCACAATCTGTTGATTTGAGTGGTGTGTGGAATGACACAGACTCCCGTTTGGTTGCCGAAGAAATGACGCGTCAAATAATGGAAGCCCGCTGGCACCGTAACTTTTATATGGACCATGAGCGTGAACCGGTGGTGATAGTAGGCTTTATTCAAAACAAAACGCATGAGCACATCGATACCGACACTTTTGTAAAAGATATTGAACGGGTACTCATTGAATCGCGGCGGGTGCGCGTGGTGCAAAACGCTGCCCTGCGCGACAAAGTGCGCGAAGAACGTTTAGACCAACAAAACTTTGCTTCGCCTGCCACACAAAAGCAATGGGGCAAAGAACTGGGCGCCGATTTTATGCTCTTGGGCAGTATCTCCTCTGTTGTGGACGTCGAAAGGCGCAGCCGGGTTATCTACTACCAAGTGAACTTGCAGCTTACCAATATAGAAACCAACGAAGTGGTTTGGATAGGTAAGAAAGAAATTAAAAAGTTTGTAAAGAACTAAAAAAACGTATGGCAAGCCACGCTTTACGTAGCTTCATATTTGCTGCCTGCCTGCTTCTTGGGGGGTGTTCTTCTTACTATGTGAGTTATTATGACTACCATCAAGCCTTTGAAAAAGCAGATTTTGAGGCTGCCTTGAAGATATTAAAAAAAACGCAAGTGCCTCGCCGAGACCATCTCTTGTATTATATGAATTTAGGCACTGCTGCTTTCATGGCTCAGCATTATGAAGAGGCTTTGCAGTACTTTGAAACCGCTTATCGCTTAGGCAACAATCTATCGCGCAATTATCTAACAGAGGGAGCTGCCGAGCTGATTAACCCCATGTACAAGCCCTATCGTGGCGAGTATTTCGAGCTGTTGATGATTCATTATTACAAAGCTTTAGCTTATTTGAAGCTTGCCCGTTATGAAGAGGCGATAGTAGAATGCCGGCGCGTGGATATACTGCTGCGCCGTTGGGCAAGTTATTACAAAAATCACGAAAAGATTCAATACAAGAGCGACGCTTTCTTTTACCTGATGATGGGGCTTGCTTACGACGCCATGGCTGACTACAACAACGCTTTCATTGCTTATCGCAATGCATGGAACGCTTATCAGACCATCCATGCCGAATTGTTTGGCTTGTCTGCGCCCGGGCAACTGAAAAAAGACTTGTTGCGTACTGCTTATTTGAGTGGCTTGACCGAAGAGCTGCGTTTCTTTGAAAAAGAGTTTGGAATGACTTATGAACACAAGCCTGCAAGTGAAGTGGAAGGGGAGTTGGTGTTTTTTTGGCATACTGGCTTGGCGCCTGTCAAAGTGGATAAGGTCATTGGTTTTGCTACGCGTGTGATTGGAGACAGAGCATATTTTTACAACGATGAATATGGCTGGAAGTTCGAGGAATATATTTCTAAGTACGAAAGAGAGAGGCTGGGCAAATTAGAAGTCTTCAGTATAGTGATTCCCGAGTATAAAGAGCGCTCACCTCTCTATCAATCGGCTTATTTGATAGCCGACGAAGATACTGTAAGCATGGAGCTGGCAGAGGATGTGAATGCCGTAGCTTTCTATACTCTCAAACAGCGTTTGTTTTGGGAGATATCGTCGGCAGTGCTGCGCATGGCTATTCGCAAAGCCATCGAAAAAGGTATAGAAAAAGACAATGAAGAAGCAGCTATGTGGATAGGCTTGTTGTTGCAAATGGGGCAACAAGCCGATACCCGTTCTTGGATGACTTTACCCTATGCCATTCATTATGCTAGAGTACGCCTGCCTGCAGGCAAGCAAAGCGTGAAACTACTGGTGCAAGGCACTGGGGGCAAGCGCAAAAACTACGATTTTACTTTTGAAGTGAAGGCGGGGAAGACGACGTTTCACTATTTCCACAACCTGCAAACCGAATCTTTCAGTTATTATTGAGCGCAAGGACTGCCCTCCCAGCTTTGTCGTGAGAAAGAGCGCGAGGGCAGTGAGGGCAGTGAGCAATCTTAGCTTCGGCAAGCGGCAAAAAAAGAAGAGCCCCCAGCCAGTTTACGAGCTGCTGTAAAAGCACAGGCTGCAGAGCTTGCTTATTTCTTCTTTGGTTTGGGTGCCGAAGCAATGACGCTGACGCCAAGCAACTGAACAGGAGGCGTCTTGAACTCATACACGATGCGCACAATGCCACCTTGCTGTGGGGTTATTCGCAGCGAGCCCTCACGAGATTCGGCGAGTTTTTTATTGTGCGTGTCAAAAACGTAGATAACAGGACTTTGCGCTTCACTCCAATTGCCACAAATGGCAATGTTGTAGCGGGCAGTGCTGCTGAATATATAGCTTTGATGGATTTTATATCCTTCTTTGGGCGTAGTGCTTACATTGAAGCGGTAGGTTTTTACCACCTGAAAGCCGTCGGCTATTTTGGATAGACAGCTTTTTTCTATCGCATCAAGATAGCGTTGTTCCTCACTCAGGCTGTCTTCAGCTGCTGCGTTGTTTTCTTCTTTTTGCGCCATCACCTCGAGCGAAACAGAAACAAAGCAAATCAGAGCAAACAGGGAAAATATCTTTTGCATACGGGAAATGATTTTGATGTTTTAAAGTTACAAAAAGAGCGGCAAATTGATGCCGGAAGCTGGCACCATCGAAAAGGTAACTAAATTTCTTGGAAAACGCTGATTTGCTTTTTGAGAACTTTACTCTGTGGAAAAGTTACTTTTAGCCTCTGCTATAATTTGACCGATGTTTACCTTGCTGGATTACCGTGCTTCGGTGCTGGGGCGAACCTCTACTGTTTCGGCTTGTGCAAATGAAGAGAATAACGGCTATTCAATTGGGAGACTCCCTTACGCTTTCTACTTCCTTGAAAGGGGGCTTGAAAAAAAATTGTTTTATTTTCGTGTAAAACTGAAATCGTCATGTGGCAGCTGATTGAGTGGAGTCGCCTTTTGGGTGGTCTGGGAGCTTTTCTTTTGGGTATGCATTTGTTGGAAACCGCCTTGGCGCAAATGGGCGGCAGTTCGTTCAGTAAACTGCTGCGCAAAGCTACCCGTACGCCCTTGTTGGGCATCTTTTGGGGAACGGTAGTTACTGCCTTGCTTCAAAGCAGCTCTTTGGTTTCTTTGATGGTGGTAGCTTTGGTGGGTGCTGGTATTTTGGGACTTCCTCAGGCTTTTGGTTTGATTATGGGTGCCAACATAGGGACTACTGCCACCGGTTGGCTGGTTACGCTCATCGGTTTTAAGCTGAATGTCGAAAAATTCGCCTTGTGGGGATTGGGTATTGGGGCATTCTTGGCTGTTATTTGGAGTTACAAAACTTGGATGAAGCTGGCAGGGCAAGCCATCGCCGGCTTTGCGCTACTTTTCATAGGGCTGGAATGGATGAAAGAAGCCATTGCCCACTTTGCCGAAGTGGTAGATTTAAGCGCTTGGCAAGAGGCTGGCGCTTTGACTCTTTTTATTGTAGGTTTTGTATTGACTGCCATCATTCAGTCGAGTTCTGCCACTATGGCTATCACTTTGAGCGCCATGCACGCCGGCATCTTGGGCTTCTATCAGGGGGCTGCTTTGATGATAGGGGCAGATTTGGGTACCACAGTAACCGTATTCTTAGGAACCCTCGACGGCAATGTAGTCAAACGGCAGGTGGCATTGACTCACTTCCTCTTTAATTTCATTGTGAATATGACAGCTTTTGTCTTTCTGCCTTGGGAAATTGCCTTGATAGAAAAGATATTGGGTATTTACGACCCCTTGCTCGCTTTGGTTGCTTTTCACTCAGCATTGAATGTTTTGGGGGCTGTCTTGTTCTTTCCTTTCATTCATCCCTTTATGCGTCTTATAGAGCGTTTAGTAAAACAAAAGAAAACTACAGAAGCGCGTTTCATTCACCAAGTGCCCGCTTCACAAACAGACGCGGCGTTTATTGCTTTGCAAAAGGAAATGGCGCATTTGGCAGAGCGGGTAATTGGTTGGGGGCGTCTTTTGTGGGACATCAAGCCTTTGCCCAGACATGAGTCGCCCGAAGCCTTCTATGCAGCCACCAAGCAGCTGGGAAGCGAAGTGATTGCCTACATAGCACAGCTGCAGCAACACATGAAAACAGAAAGCGATGCGCAAACTTTGACCAATTTGTTGTGGTCGGTGCGGCGCCTGTTGCGTGCAGCCAAGAGCCTCAAAGACATACGGCACAATATGGAGCACTATCGTTATGATGAACGCGAGGCGGTGCGGCATCTTATTACTCATATGCGCGAGCATGCAAGCCTTACACTTAGTGCTTTGGAAGAAAAACAGGCAAACGGGGGGCAAATGCAAGATTGGACTTTGCGAGACTTATGGACATTGAATCGTGAGCATCAGCACCGCCTGAATGAGGAAGTACTGCTAAATATCACACTATACGCACCAGAAGAAGCGGCTACCTTTCTGAACATGATTCATGAGAACAAAGAATACCTCGAAAGCATCATAGAAGCTTTGGAAAGGCGAACGGATACCGGAGAGTTGCAAGAGGCAGCTGCTCAAAAAATTACATAGAACGGGCGTAAAAGTTGGGTATAACTGGGATGATAATCTATCTGGTTTGCTTGCCGTATGTATAGCGTTTCTATCCTTTTGATTTGCTGTGCCTGTTTGCTAAAGACGGTAATGAGGCGAAAGAGAGGGTGTTTTTCGCTATGGTAAATTTGCATTTGCTGGATAGCATGTAAACCTACTTTTTTGGCATACTGTTCGAACTGTTGCATCTCATGGGGTGGATAGAGCACTACCAGCTGTCCTTGGGGTGCGAGCAGCTGTTGGCTGCGCGCTGCCAGCTTTTGCGGTGGTAGCGACTCAACTCCATGCGTTGCCAGCTGTTTGCGCTGTTCTTGCGGGCGCATGCTGCTTGCAAAAAAAGGGGGATTTACTACAATCAAATCGTAAAGGCAGGGGGCATTCCATTGCAGGACGTCTTGCTGTTCAAACAAACAGATGCGCGAAGCAAAAGGACTGCGCGAAAAATTGAGTCGAGCTTGACGGCAAGCGTTTTCTTCAAGTTCTACGGCATGAACAAGCGCCTCGGGGAAGCGCTGCGCCAGCATGAGCGCCAACAAACCGCTGCCGGTGCCTATGTCTAAAATATGACGGGGAGCAGTAGCGGGGGGCGGCGCCCAAGCCCCCAATATGCAGGCTTCGGTACTTACCTTCATGCCACAAAGGGCATGCTCCACACTAAATTGTTTGAAGCGAAAGATGTCATTTTTCTGTCGTTTGGGCATATTCGCCACAACCATTGTACTGCTGGGACACCTGATTTTTACGGCTGTCAAAAATAGTAACTTTCACCGAAAGAGGGTATTCAAGGTCAGACATGCCGTCGCTGCAGGTTTGTGGAGAAAAGGTAGCTTGCAAGCGGTAAGTGGCATGCTGAGCGCGTAATATCCATGTTTCACCTCGATGGGTGTAGCTCTCTATCGTCAAAGTGTCTTTGCCTGTATCGGGGCGCTCCCATACAGCAGTGGTAGTATCTACAACATGAAGCAGCCAGAAAGGTTCGGTACCTCGTGCTATGGCAGGCATGGGTTTCCTGCTGTTCGCTTCGTCGCTTGCTTGCTGTTGGTTTTTTACCTGGCAGCCGCCGAGCAGCACAATAAGCAACACCGGGAGAAAAGATTTGTAATGCATCCTATCTAAAGGTTTTTAAATCTTGTAATAAACTAAGCAACTCTCTTGCCTGAGAGTACTATATTAAAATACCTGTTGAAGCAAAAATCACACCAATAGACTTGTCATTTTCTCACTTTGCGCAGCTTGTAGTTTCGAAAGAAGCTCAAGCGTAGGTTGTTATCTTGAACAAGCAAATCGAGTGAGGGCGTCCAATCTCGTCAAGCAGCAAGAAGCAAAAGATATTTCCTGCTGGTGCTCCGGATGACAAAAGGAAGTGAGCCCAAAAGCACAAAGCCTCGCTTACTTTCTCATTTTTTACGTATCTTTTCCCAAAATGGAAAATAGTATGACCAAAACCACTCCTTTGCTCATTTATGGTGCCTATGGTTTTACTGGCAAGCTGATAGTTGCCGAAGCCGTCCGTCGTGGGTTGCGTCCTGTGCTTGCAGGGCGGAGTCCCGAAAAAACAGCTGCTATTGCCCAACAATACGGCTTGGAACACAGGGTGTTCTCGCTGGACGACGGCATTGCGCTTCAACAGGCTTTGAACGACGTTCAGGTAATTTTACAATGCGCCGGTCCTTTTATTCACACGGTGCGCCCGGTATTGGAAGCCTGCTTGGCAACGCGCACCCATTATGTGGACATCACCGGCGAAATAGAAGTCTTTGAGTACTTGGCTGCTCAGTCGGGGCGTGCCGAAGCACGGGGCATTGTCTTGTTACCGGGCAGTGGTTTCGATGTGGTACCTTCCGATTGCTTGGCTGCTCATCTGAAAAGCCTTTTGCCCGATGCACATAAGCTTACTTTGGCGTTTAAAGGGGTGTCGCGCATGTCCAGAGGTACGGCGTTCACTATGGTAGAAAACCTGGGCAAAGGCGGTGCGGTGCGTCGCAATGGCAAGATAGTAGAAGTGCCGGCAGCGCACGAAACAACGCGCATGGATTTTGGCGATGGAGAAATATCTATGGCTGCTTCTATCCCCTGGGGCGACGTATCTACAGCTTATTATAGCACCGGCATTCCCAACATTCAGGTTTTTATGGCTTTGCCCAAGCCCATGATAGACCAAATGCGGAAAGCCTATCGCTGGCGTTGGCTGCTGAAGCTTTCAAGCATAAAAAAGTATTTGAAAAAACAGGCAGAGAAGCGCTTCACCGGACCTGACAAACAGCTGCTCAAGGAAGGAAAAAGCTACTTGTGGGGACGTGTGGAGAACCCACAGGGCGAAGCCCGTGAAGCTCGTCTTATCACGCCCGAAGGCTACTATCTCACTTCTCTTACAGCGGTAGAAATTGCTTGCCGTCTCTTGGAGCCGCACCGCATGAAAGGCTTCTATACGCCTTCCAAAGCCTTTGGAAAAGACTTTATTCTGGCTTTTGAAGGAGTGAAACGCATAGATTTGACTCCCGAACCGGCAAGATAAGAGACATAAAGCCTCAGACGCGAATTTTACTTTTCGTGTTTGAGGCGCTTTCTGCTGTGCCATGTGTCATTGGAGAGGAATGCGCTGCATATAATTGCGCACTTGCTCTACGTTCACGCTGCGCACAATCTCTGCCCGAAGACGCGCGTACTGTTCTTTCAGCTCTTGGATTTTATTGTCAATGGCTTCGGGCTTTTGCGACAGCTGCCGGCTATTCCGTAGAATGTTTTCTATGGCTTGATGATAGCCGTCGAGCAGAGACAAGAACTCTCGGTAAAGCGTTTCCAACTCTTGGTCTATCTGATGCACCTTTTGTATGGCTATAACAGGATATATCAGTCGAGTATCGCTTGTCAGCTGTTCGTATTGTATCTTCCCAGCGTCTGTATAAGAAGCTTCAATGTTGCGGATGAGGCTGTCCACGTGGCTGTATTGATAATAGGAGTGCATGAGTGTTGACAAGGGCAATTGTTTAATTTCCTCGCGTTTTTCGGGGTGCAGCGTAATGCATTGTTGGCGTACAAACTCCAGCAAAAGTTGGTGAAGTGCTTGGGCGCGCACGCGTAAACTCGATAGGTTTTGCTGCGACTGCCGATTGACATCCGACAGCATCTCGTAGTAGCGAAGGTATTTCTGTAGTTCTGTTTCGAAGGCTTTCAGGTCACTTATGGTAATGTCTTCTTCTTCGAAGGCTACTTTGTAAATAAGTTGTGTTACCGATTGAAAATAGTGGACGGTGGGAATTACCTCGCTCACTGCCTGTGATAAGGGAGAGTCGAATATGTGTTGCATAAGTGCAATGAGGCGAGCGCCTTTCTTGAAACGTTTCGCTCGCGAAAAAATCTTTTCTTGTACAAGGCGGATGGTCGCTTCCTTTAAACTGAAGCCCAGCTCTTGATTGGTGGGGTTGTGCAGGTTGTTGATGAAATTGAAATAATAACTGCTCGTAATAAAGTTTTCTATGGCTTGCAGGCTGCGGCTGCTTTGCTCACAAAACAAAACCGTTTGGCGGATGCTTTGCACGTGGTGCTCATATTGGGTGTGGGCGGTGGCACGACGTTTTTCTCTTAGTTCTCGTATCATTTGCCCCTGCCACTGCACATGTTGCGACAGCTCTGCATATTGCCGACGAAGCAGCTCGAGGCTATCGCGATAGCTCGACTGCGTATGCAAGAGCAGTTGCCGCAAGCTGTCCAGTTGGGCATTTGCGTGTGTGCTGGCACAAAAAGCAATGAACCAATAAAGGAGGTGTTTTTTCATATAAATTTCTTTTAGGCGATTTTGCTTGTTCATATTCAATGGTAGTACTTTCGGCTGTAAATTAGCTCGGCTACCGGTTCAGTAACCATATAACGGATAGAGCGCCCTTCTTGTATGCATTGGCGGATATAGGTTGCTGATATGTCGAGCAGTGGCGCTTCTATGTAATGCACTTTGGGGTGCTCGCGAAAGCCGTGTTCTGGAGTGTGGGGACGCGGATATACATACAACTCATAGTATTCAAGTATTTGCTCGTAGTTTTTCCACTTATGAAAGTGCGCTAAATTGTCTTCGCCCATCAACAGGGCAAAGCGACGTTTGGGGTATTTCTCTTGCAGATAGGTGAGGGTGTCTATGGTATAGCTGGGCTGAGGAAGGTGAAACTCAATATCACTTACTTCGAAGTTCGGATTGTCGTGAATAGCAGCCCGTACCATATCCAAGCGGTCAAACTCATGCAACAGGCTGCTACGCTTCTTAAAAGGATTCTGCGGCGACACCACAAAGCACACTTTGTTCAGGTCGGTGCTTTCTACTGCTACATTTGCCAATATCAAATGACCTACATGAATAGGATTGAAAGAGCCAAAAAACAAACCTACTTTCATCGCTTCTTTTTAAGGCAAATTTATGTTTTTACTCTGGCATGCAGGTTTGCCGGTGTGTCAATCCCCACTGTATCATGGCATCAATGACATCGGTCAGGCGGTATCCCGATTCTGTAAGTTCATATTCAATCAGCACCGGGCGGGTATTGTGTACCAGTCTTTTGACTACCCCGTTAAGCTCCAGTTCTTTCAACTCTTTTGACAACATGCGGGGGGTGATGCCCTCTATGTTTCGCTCCAGCTCATTGAAGCGTTTCTTGCCATGAATCAGTGAGGCGATGATGGGAAGTTTCCATTTGCCACTAATCACGTTCAGGGTGTCATTTACTGCCAGTACATAACGCACCGGGCATTGTTTGACTTCCAAAAAGCTTCCCAAGTGATTGTTTTTCTTGGCTTTAGTCTCACTGCTGTACATTTGCAATTGATTTTTAAAAGCTATCTGCTTCTTTTTTTATAGCAAATCTAATGCTTTTATTCTGTTCATTCACTGAGAACTATAAAAAATGACCGTTTTAGGAGTTTTACGATGGTGCTTTTGCCACTAAAAATAAACGATAAGCGCGTTCTTCAGGAAAATCTGGGGCATATATTAAAAACCATCCTTTGATTTTCTTCCTCTTTTGGGGCGGCAGCCATGGGCATAGCTATGGTGCTGCAGCAGAGCAAGGGGTTGACTGCACCTTCATAGAAGGCTGTTCGTCGGACGAGTTACTCGACCTTGTGGAAGCAAAATTTGCGCAAACTAAAAGGGAAGAGCGCAGAAGCCAAATCTCTCTATTATTGTAAACACAGCCAAGGGCAGTCGTTTGGCTGCCTTTTTTTATCTACAAAAAGAAGGAGTTATTTGATTTCCTCTTCGTTGATTTTCAATATCTTGCCAGTCTCAACAAAGTGCAACACCAGCTGTTCGGCTTCTTTAAAAGCTTTTTCTAAATTCTCATTCACCAGCACCACATCGAATTCCGGTTCAAACGACATCTCATAGGAGGCTTTTGCCATGCGTGTTTCTAAACTCGCATCGGTTTCTGTTTGTCTTTGCATCAAACGCTGCCGCAGGATGTCCAAACTGGGTACTTTGACGAAAATAGCCAAAGCGTGGTCGCCGTAGTAGTTTTTTAGTTTTAAGCCCCCTTTGACATCCACATCACATATCACGTGCTTGCCTTCGTTCCAGATGCGTTGAATTTCTGACTTTAGCGTGCCGTAATAAGCACCCGGATACACTTCTTCCCACTCTACAAATTCATTGTTTTTGATTTTTTCTCGGAACTCGTCTGGGGAGAAAAAGTAGTAGTCTTTGCCGTGCTCTTCGGTGCGCCCCCGGCGCGGACGGGTGCAGGCAGAAATAGAAAATGCCAATTTGTCAGGAAATTTGTTCAATAAATGCTTGACAATGGTGGTTTTGCCTGCCCCCGACGGAGCCGAAAAAATGATGATTTTGCCTTGTTTATCGACTGACATGCCTATTGCTGAGGATTCGGTGAGGGTGCAAAAATAGAAAAAATAGGCAGACTTGTTATTCTTGACCGTTTTCTTCTTTTATCTTTTGTTTGATAGCTTCTAACAGTTCGCAGGGGCACTTGGCATTGACTTTAATTTTCAGGATAGAGCGGATAGCCTCTTCCAGTTCTTTGCAGTCGTTGCAAAAAAGGCACTTGCGCATGTGTTCATCTATCTGACGCTTTTGTTCTTCGCTCACTTGACCGTCCAAATACAAATAGATGCCTTCCCAGCTGAAGTTGTTGCATCTCTTTTTTTCTGCGGTCATAGGCGGTTTGGTAGTTTCGTTGCTCGTTTCCTTCGACATGGTTTTATGCATTTTTTAAATATCCCATCTTTTTGGCATAATCGTGTAGTTTTTCTTTGAGCAGGTTGCGGGCGCGGTGTAGTCTTGAACGCACGGTGCCTATGGGGATGTCCAGTATTTTAGACATTTCCTCGTAGGTGAAACCCTCAATGTCGCACAAAATAATGACAATACGGAAATCTACTGGCAAGCTGTTGAGGGCATTAGCCACTTCGTCACCTATTTTGTCGTGCACGGTTTCGCTGCGCAAGTCTGTAGTTACCGACAACCTGCTGTTGTCTGCTTCATCGGAGTTGTAGAACGACTCTACTTCCTGATAATCTATTTTTGCAGGTTCCTTACTTTTCTTGCGAAAGTTATTGATGAAGCTGTTTTTCAATATTCTGAACAACCATGCTTTGGCATTGGTTCCTTGTTGGAAGGAGTCTAAAAAGCGAAATGCTTTCAGGTATGTTTCTTGAACTAAGTCTTTGGCGTCGTCTTCGTCTAAGGTAAGGCGAAGGGCAGAGTTATACATGGCGTCTGCGTGTGGCAGAAGCTCTTCATTGAAGATTTTGTATTTTTCTTCTCTGGTGTACGTCATATTTTTGGTCGAATGAGTTATCATGGAAATATATCTCTCATTTTTAAGGTAAGAAAACTTCTTTATTGATTTTTGTTTGCAAAAAACGTGCGCGAGTCCAAATTGTTGTATCCTGCATGCCTTTTTGTCGTGCGCGGTGGTGGGTGTCCGTCTGACGGAGCAGCGAAAGGGGCAAAAAGAAAAAAAAGCGCGCCCTAAAGCACGCTTCAAAGGAGGATAAGTGCACGTACCAGGGGCGGGACTCGAACCCGCACGAGCCTTTTAGGGCTCACAAGATTTTAAGTCTTGCGTGTCTACCTATTCCACCACCCCGGCAAAATGGAAAAAGAGCGAAAGACGGGATTCGAACCCGCGACCTCAACCTTGGCAAGGTTGCGCTCTACCAACTGAGCTACTTTCGCTTTTTGTATCGCCCCTGTGTTTTACAAAGCGATACAAAAGTAGGGGTTTTTGAGATATACACCAAATAATTTAGCAACTTTTTTTCTTATGGTTTGCTTTTCTTGCTGATAGACAGGAATTTGTTTTTCAGCTTTCGCACCTTGTTCAGGCTAAAAGTAACTTGTTCGCTTTCTTCTTCTTCAAACAAGCCTTCATAGCCGCCGGCTTGCGATTCTTTCACATTTTCTTGTACTTCTACCTCTTCATATACAGATAGGATAGCTTGCAGGTCGGGGCGCAGCTGGCGCCATGTTTTATTGCCTTCGCATTGAGAGGCGATATAAAGCAGGTCGCGCGCGGTTTGCTCGGCACGGGCAATGTCGAGCAGATACTTGGGGTTTTTCTTCTCGAGCGTTGCTTCACACTTTCTATAAAGCGTATGCGCCCATGCGCTGATTTCGAAGTCTGTGCCCAAACGATTCAGCACAGCCCGGCTGCTGTCGTCTTGTACCATATCGGCACATTGGCGCAAAACGGGGTCTTTGTAACGTTGGGCATGCAGCACACTTGCCGACGCAGTCAATAAAAGTAGGGTAAGCAAAAGACGTGTCATAGGGCTATTTTTTTAGGTTTTACATAAAGTGTAAGCCTGTCATGGCTTGACTACTCAAAGCTACTAAGAATTGTCTGTTTGTAGATTACTTATGTGGAATTTTTTGTTATGAAAATTGCTTCATATATAGACCAAACTTAAAGGTTGTTTATTGTTCTTTAAAAAAGGAGCTCGCATGAAAAAAATGCCTTTGTCAGGAAAAAGGGAGTTGCATTTGGGTTTGAAACAAAATGCCCGACAATTTGCTTTGTTGGTATTTGTAAATATGCTGGTGGGTGCTGTATTGGGGGTAGAACGCTCGGTTTTGCCGTTGATGGCACAAACCCGCATGGGCGTGGCTTCATACACTGCCTTGTTGTTGTTTATTGCCGTTTTTGGTTTTGCTAAAGCCATGACTAACTACTGGATGGGCAAAAATGCCAACCGCTATGGGCGCAAACCTCTGTTGCTTTTGGGTTGGGGGCTGGCGCTACCGATACCATGGCTGCTTATGTATGCTGCTTCGTGGCAGTGGGTACTGCTTGCCAATCTTTTTTTGGGGATGAGTCAGGGGATTGCCTGGACGAGCACCGTGATTATGAAGATAGACCTTGCCGGGCACAAGCAGCGGGGCTTGGCTATGGGGCTGAATGAGTTTGCCGGTTACGTGGCGGTAGGGGTGGCTTCATGGGTAGCCGCGCGTGTGGCAGAACAACATGGGTGGGAGGCTACTTTTTGGCTGACGCTGGGGCTGACAGGCATGGGTTTGTTCTTGTCGTGGATAGGGGTGCGCGATACTACTGCTTTTGTGCATCTGGAAGAAAAAGCCACAGCAACACTGTCTTTGCCATGGAAAGAAAAAACACGCAGACGCATCGTAGGGGCAGTGGTTCAAGGTGGTTTCTTCAACAACCTGAACGATGGTGTTTTGTGGGGGCTGCTGCCTTTGTGGTTGGCACAGCGCTATGAGGGCTTAGAGGATATTGGTTTGTTGGTGGGGCTTTATCCGGCTGTGTGGGGCGTTGGGCAGCTGTTTACTGGACCTATGGCAGACTATCTGCCCAAGCGTCCGGTGCTATGGGGCGGCATGTTTTTGCAAGGAATATCTATCTTGGGGCTTACTGTGGCTGCGTCCACACCTCTGTTGGTGATAGCATTGTTGGGGCTTGGTATAGGCACTGCCATGGTTTATCCTACCTTTTTGGCAACCATTGCCGGAGTGGTGTCTGCTTATGCTCGTGCCCGCTATTTAGGAGTGTATCGCCTGTGGCGTGATTTGGGCTATGTAGGCGGGGCATTGCTTTCGGGCTGGCTTGCCGACAGCTGGAGCCTTGAACTTGCCTTTTGGGTAGTGGGAGGGCTTACTTTGGCATCAGCTGTGTTTTTGCGTTTGCGTTTGCCGGACAACCTGTAAAAAGAGAAAGGCAATAGCTTGAATTTTATTATCTTTTACGGGAAGTCAAAGCAAGCTGCCTGTTTTTAGGTTCACACAATCGTTGGTATCATGGAAATAAGAAGTCTTGCGATAGCTACCCACTGTTTAGATGATTTGTATGATTTCTATGCTGCAGTGCTGGGCTTGCCTGTGGGCGAATCTTCACGGCAAGGGCAGCCTTCTTTTACGATTACCCTTGAAGGCACTCGCTTCACTTTCTCGGAGGCAGCGCAAGGACAGCCTTACTACCATTTTGCATTCAATATAGCAGAGAACAAGATAGAAGAGGCGCTCAAATGGATAAAAGCCAAGGGCATTGAGCCTATCGAGTGGAATGGTATTGTCATTCATGACTTCAAAAACTGGAATGCTCATTCTTTTTATTTCTTCGACCCGGCAGGCAATATCGTAGAGTTCATTGCTCGCCACGATTTAAAACAAACACAACGGAATGCCCCTTTCGATGTTTCGCATATCTTTTCGGTGTCGGAAATAGGGTGGGTAGTTGACAATGTATTAGATGCCCGGCGGGCTATGCAAGAAGAAATAGGTTTGCCACTTTACTATACAGAGGGGGATGGGCGCCGTTTTGCAGCCATGGGAGACCCTTGCGGTTTGTTTATTTTAGTAGAAAAAGGGCGAGACTGGTTTCCTACCCAACGCCCCGCCCGAGTGTTTCCTATGAAAGTAGCCATCAGCATGCCCGTAGGCAGCATTGTGGCTTCGGTTTGGACTTGTTTCCCTTCTGAAAACTACCCCTACGCTTTGGAAGTACTTTAATGCATGGGTATATCGTTGGTGGCGCGTAAAACGTCGGCGCGGCTGATTTGCCCCAGCAGGTTGCCGTCTTGGTCCACTACCGGGAAGCGTTTGAAGGGGGTAGCCAAAAACTTCTCTGCCACTTGCAGTATGCTTTGGTCAGACCTAACGACTTCCAAGCTTTTGCTCATGTAATCTTCTACTTTGCCCGGTGGCATTTCGTTGTAAAGGCTATCGACCAACACACGCAAGCAGTCTTTTTCAGAAATCATGCCTATCAGTTCGTTGTATTTATTCACTACCGGACCACCCGATATTTTGTGTTTGATAAGCAGGCTGATGGCTTCCAATATGCTTTGTTCCGGATAAAAAACAATCAAACGGCTGAGTGGGGTCATGTAATCGGTTACAAGCTTACTTCGCAGCATAGATGTTATGGGTTTGGATGAACAAAATATAAAATGCAGAATGTGTGGATTGCAAAACAAAATATACTTTTTTGGTTTTAAATCAAAATAAAAAAGCTTTTTTTGCAAAAAAACAAACAAATGTACTCGATGGCTATAATAAACCTGCATCACTGAAGCTGTAGTAGCTTTCTTCAAATAAAATCAAATGGTCCAGCAGCTTGATGTCAAGTAACTTACCGGCATCGGCAATGCGCCGCGTGATTTCTTTGTCGCTTTCGCTGGGTTTGGGGGTTCCTGCTGGGTGGTTGTGAGCTATAATCAAACTATTGGCTAAGTGCTCTATGGCGTGTTTGAAAATAAGGCGTATGTCAGTAGTGGTGCCGCTAATCCCCCCTTTGCTTATTTGTATAGGTGGACAAATGGGCTTGTTGGCGCGATTCAAAAGCAGTATCCAAAATTCCTCGTGGCTAAGATGCGCTAGATATGGATAGAAAATTGCAAAGGCATCCTTGGGCGAAGTGATGGCTTGCTGGGTTTGAGCGGCAGCTTTCAGGCGACGTGCCAGCTCAAGAGCGGCGGCAATTGTGATGGCTTTGGCTTTGCCTATGCCTTTGGTTTTCATCAGGTCTTGTAAGCCATTGCTTGCCAGCTGCAGCAGGCTGTGGTTGTTTTTTTGAAGCAGTTCGCGCGCCAAGTCCAAGGCACTTTTGCGACGGGTGCCTGAGCCAATGAGAATAGCCAGCAGCTCGGCATCGCTCAGTGCATTTTTCCCTTTTTGAAGCATCTTTTCACGGGGGCGCTCGTCGGCAGCAAGGTCTTGAATGCGCAGATAAACGGCAGCTTTCTCTTCCATACTTTTGGGCGGTTAGAGGGCAGCATTTATGGAAGAAGATAAGCAAAAAATGACACTTTGCCTAATGGTCGGATGCTATTGCAACAGAAAAACAAAAAAGCGAGTGAAGAGCATCACTCGCCCGGCTATCAATAAAATGTCTTCCTGTGCCGTTTGCTTACGCCAAGCTGTTGACGTGTTTGTATAATTGCGACTTATGGCGCGCAGCTTTGTTTTTGTGGATGATATTGCGCTTTGCAAGTTTGTCCAGCATAGAGCTCACTTTCTTCAACAGCTCTTGCGCTTCGGTCTTGTCAGTCGTGGCGAAGAGTCGCTTCATGAACGTTTTGGTTGTTTTTTTATAGTAACGATTATGCAAGCGACGCTTCTCAGCTTGACGCATTCTCTTTTTTGCTGACTTCAGATTTGCCATTGTTCTTATTTTCGGTTAATCTCTTAGGGACGCAAATATATAAGACACGATTTGATTTTACAAACTTCATCCCTAAAGTTTTGTATTTTGTGTGGAGTTGTTTTCCTGCATTTGCAGGAGCTCGCGCTCTACGTCGCGCAGGTCTTGCCGCACCAGCTGCTCGGTTTCTGGCGGTAGCTGGCGTGTACGCAGTAATTCCAGCAGTCGCATCCGCTTTTCCATGAGCTGTTCTTTGTGCACCATTTCCATAAGCCTTGAGGTTAGGTTTGTCAAGCATTGGAGCTGAGAGGCTTCGTGCTTTTTTACAGATGCCTCAAGAATCGCACCAAGCCGAGTGTTCCTTTCAAAAACCTTTTTACTTCCCGTTTGGTTTGTTTTAATGTCTTTTTTTCCAAGCTAAATTTAGTATCTTCATAAAAAACGATGAGCATATGTCTGAATATTACAAGCTAACGACTGCCGAAAAGCTAAAAATACGCACACTCAAAGAGCTGAAAGCCGTTGGCTATCAGCCGGAAAGCATCAAAGATGAATTGAGGCGTAATCTTATCCGGGCGCGTGCTGAAAAACGCCCTGTTTTTCATGGTATCTGGGGGTATGACCAAACCGTAATACCCGATATAGAGCGTGCTATTTTAGCAAGACATCACATCAACCTGCTGGGGCTGAGAGGGCAAGCCAAAACACGCATTGCCCGCCTGATGGTGGGCTTGCTCGATGAAGTGATTCCTGTCATTGCCGGCAGCGAAATCAACGACGACCCTTTGCAGCCACTTTCTTTTTATGCACGCGAACAGCTGCAAAAGCTGGGCGACGATACCCCCATAGAGTGGCTGCCTCGCGAAGCGCGCTATACCGAAAAACTGGCGACCCCCGATGTGTCGGTAGCCGATTTGATTGGCGACATTGACCCCATCAAGGCGGCGGCTATGAAGCTGTCTTATGCCGACGAGCGCGTCATTCATTTCGGTTTGATACCCCGTTCGCATCGTTGCATCTTCGTGATGAATGAGTTGCCCGATTTGCAGGCTCGCATACAGGTGGCTTTGTTCAATATCTTGCAGGAGGGCGACATTCAAATTCGCGGTTTCAAAATGCGTTTACCCTTAGATATTCAGTTTGTTTTTACTGCCAATCCGGAAGACTACACCAACCGGGGCAGCATCATCACACCCTTGAAAGACCGCATCGATAGTCAAATATTGACGCACTACCCCCGCAGCCGCGACATAGCCAAGAAGATTACAGCACAAGAAGTGCATTTGAGCCAAGAGCAGAAAGAGAAAGTAACCGTGCCCGAATTGTTGCGTGATTTAGTGGAGCAAGTAGCCTTCGAAGCCCGTCAAAGCGAATATGTAGACGCCAAAAGCGGTGTGTCGGCGCGCTTGACCATCTCGGCATATGAGCACATGGTCAGTTCGGCAGAGCGTCGTTGCTTGTTGTGCAATCAGGCGCATACCATAGCGCGCGTTGCCGATTTGTGGAACATCGTTCCAGCAATTACTGGAAAAATAGAATTGGTGTATGAAGGAGAGCAAGAAGGTGCCGGGAGTGTAGCCCGTCATTTGATAGGGCGTGCCATTCGCAGCTTGTTCCGTGAGCTCTTCCCCGAGCCGGAGCAGATAAAAAAAGAAAAAATGCCCAATCCCTACGCGCCGGTGTTGGAGTGGTTTTCAAAAAATGACCTTGAGTTGAGTGCAGAAGAAAGCGACCGGCAATATCAAGAAAAACTGAGCGCAGTCGCCGGTTTGAAAAAAGCCGTGGAGATATTTCATAAGGGGCTCTCTGCAGAAGAGCAACTGCTCATGATGGAATTTTTGTTGCATGGCTTGGCTGAATATTCCCAAATTAGCCGTAAGCAGCTGAATGCTACTCATCAATTCCAAGATATATTGAGCGGCATGTTGGGCGGAGTAGCCCCAGATGAAGGGGATGAAGATGGCAGCGATATTTTCTAAGCCATCTCGAAGCAAAAGCTTGTGGTTCTGCTCTTTTTTTTAAATTTGTGCTAATCGAATTTTTGTACATGGCTATTCAAATAAGTTGTACATCTTTGAAAGACTTGCCGCACGTGGTAGAGCAGGTGTTCGATATATCGGAAGGGATAGTTGTGTGGGCATTGGATGGGGACTTAGGGGCAGGAAAAACCACCTTTTTGCAGGCAGCAGGTAAGCACTTAGGCATTGCAGAGGCTATTCAGAGTCCCACTTTCAGTTTGGTGAACGAGTACCGCTTGCCCAGCGGGGCACCTGTTTATCATTTCGATTTTTATCGCATCAATACACCGGAAGAAGCCCTCGATATAGGGGTAGAAGAATATTTTTATTCCGGCGCCCGGTGTTGGATAGAGTGGGCAAGCTGTATAGAACCCTATTTGCCTGTACCTCGTCTGTCTATTCACATTCGTCGCCGGGAGAACGAAGAACGTATCTTTGAAATAGAACGCTATGAGTAAGCAATCGGGAGCCAGCGGTTTTGAAGAATTGGCAAAAGAGTCTTTGTTGTACCCCCAAGAGCAGCCGGCTCTTCTGAAAAACAAAGAGAACCATTTGGTGATAGGCATTCCCAAAGAGTTGGCTACTTTCGAAAACAGGGTGCCTATTACTCCAGATGCCGTAGCCGTGCTCGTTGCCAACGGGCATGAAGTGATAGTGGAGGCTGGTGCCGGCGATGCAGCGCACTTCTCTGACCGTGAATATTCCGAAGCTGGAGCACAAATTGAATATAGCCGCGAAAAGGTATTTGAAGCCAATTTTGTTTTGAAAGTAGAGCCACCTACCTTCGAGGAGTTGGAGCTTATGAAGCCGCATCATACTTTGGTGTCGGCGCTGCCCATGGCTAAGCTCACTGCCGAATACATACAGGCGGTGAATCAAAAGCGCCTTACCTGCTTTGCTTTTGAGTTTATAGAAGACAAAACTGGCAATATGCCAGTAGTGCGCGCCATGAGTGAAATTGCCGGCAGTACCGTGCTGTTGATTGCTTCCGAATACCTCAATACCATGAACGAAGGGCGGGGTATCATTTTGGGAGGCATCACAGGCGTGCCGCCTACCAAAGTAGTCATCATTGGAGCGGGCACCGTAGCCGAATATGCCGCTCGCGCGGCTTTAGGCTTGGGGGCAGAAGTGAAAATCTTCGATAACAATATTTACAAGCTGCGCCGCCTCAAATACGCTCTGGGGCAACATGTATATACCTCTACCCTGAATACCCTGCTGCTGCGCGAAGCCCTGAGCGAAGCCGATGTAGCCATTGGTGCGGTACGTGCCCAAGAAGGGCGTCCCCCCTGCATCGTAACCGAAGACATGGTGCGTGCTATGAAACCCAATTCCGTGATTATAGATGTAAGCATAGACCAAGGGGGCGTTTTCGAGACTTCGGAACTGCGTACTCACCGCAAGCCCGTCTTTAAAAAATACGATGTGATTCATTATTGCGTGCCCAACATCGCGTCGCGTGTAGCCCACACCTCCAGCATTGCTCTAAGCAACATTTTTACGCCTTGGATTTTGGAAATAGGCGAAAGTGGAGGGGTAGAAAAGATGATGCAGCGCAACCCTTGGTTCATGAAAGGAGCCTATGCTTTCCGAGGCAAGCTTACCAATGCTGGCGTAGCCAAAAAATTAGGCATGCAATATAGCGACATCAGCCTATTGCTTGCTGGCTTGTGATGCGCCTTGTTCAAGAAGCCACGCTTTGAGCTGTTTGATGCGCTCACGGTGGGTAATCTGCGGAAAACCCTCGACCGGGTCATGTACTTGTTCCAAGAAGCGAAGCACCTCTTCGTGGTGAGGGGTGCGTTTGCCCGTTTGTGTGTCTATGTATTTCGAAGTAGTCCACAGCAGGTTCTTAATTTCTTTCTTCTCGTAGTCGGTCATGAAAAATTCCGTCACGATGGTGTCGGTATCATAGTAAATGATGTGCGAAAAGATATGCACGATTTCGCCCACCCACGCCGAGCGCACATAAGATATGTTGTGGTTGTAAATGACCCAGGTGGCATGGTGGCGCCTGTAAAAATCCGATGAGGTCATGCCGTAGAAATGCACGATTTGGTCTTCTCGTGCATTGAAGTAATAATCAAAATATTTGGCGTTGTTGAGATGCTTGAGCGGGTCGCAGTCCTGAAAACGTATGATAGCCGGTGAATCCATCAACTTGGGATAGTGTTTACTGGGGTCGAATTGAAACATACTTTATGGTGTTTTGTTTTTTGTAAGTTTAAAGACATAAGCAGTATCGTAATCATCAGGTTAATTTTTCGAAGGCTTTGAATGCCCACGAAGTAAGCAGTATGACAAAAGCTTGGGCAGGTGTGCTCACCAAGTAAGGCGTGAAGTATTCCCAGAACCATTCAGACGGCTTGTATAGTTTAAAGTGTGCGTACGTCCACCAGCAGTCCCAATGGTGGGCACAATTGGCGCAGCGAAAACATTCTATGTTTTCCCCGAAAAACAAGTGGGGAACAAACACCGCCGGTACAGTGATGATAGCCAAAGCAAAAAGTGCCAGTATCGGTTTTTTCCGAATGCCGGAAGATAGTTTTCTGGGAATGATGAAATGAAACAAAATAGCCAGTGCTGCGAAAGAGCTACTTATTGCCGTGAGCCAATACAAGTGCTGAAACGTGATGTAGCGCAGCCATTGCGTTTTGCGCACCACTAAAGGCGTGAGCGTGCGCGCATTCAACCAGCTGAACATCAGCCCTAAAACGATGAGTAGCAAGCTAATGAGCAACCACTTACTCACCCACTCTTTTTGGAGTTGTGGGGCTAAATAGGTTTGCCAAAACTGCCGGAGCGTATGCTTGAAGCGCTGAAAGTACAAAACCCGGCGACGGGCACCACCAAAAGGAGGTACTTCGGGAATGCCATAGCGTTGCCGTCCTTTGCCGTTCCACTCGCAGTGATATACGTAGTTCTTTTTTCCATTGGTAACCCATAAATAAGGCGCCGGCAATTGGTTGTCATACGAGAACACTTGCTTGATTGCCTCCTGCATGACCGCTTCGCTGGCATCGGGGCGTTTGCATTCCACCCACAAAAAAGGCTTCTGTTTTTGCTCGTCTTCAAATACGGCAATGTCTATGCGTTTGTAGGAAGAGCCCATCTTGACCGGGTGCTCAAAAGTGATGCATGTAGGGGGGTATTGTCGTTGAACCACCAAATAAAGGTAGGCATTCAGGCGTACCTCTTCTTCGGGAGTGGCAGGAAAACTTTGCCCTACAAGAGGATATTCTATGTATTGCTTGTGGCGATAAAACAAGCGGCGGCGCTGCCCCTTTGCTCTTAGTTCGTGTTCGTTCATCGAAGCAACAAGAAATGTAGTTTTCAAAAAACAATTAACTTGCTTGCAATATTACAAAAAAGCGGCGGCTGTTTTCAAGCACTTCTTTTTTGAAGAAAGTAAGATTAAATTTAACTTTGGCGGTAATTTTAGAAAACAACAAGACATATCATAACTTATCGAAGCTATGGCGGAAGTAATACGCATGCCCAAGATGAGCGACACCATGACCGAAGGTGTTATTGTGGCTTGGCATAAAAAAGTAGGTGATACCATTCAACCCGGTGATATTTTGGCAGAGGTAGAAACAGACAAAGCCGTCATGGAGTTGGAAGCCTATGAATCGGGTACCATTTTATATATAGGCGCCAAAGAAGGTGATACTGTTTCGGTAGGTGCTGTTCTTTATATAGTGGGCGAGCCCGGTGAATCTTATGAGCACCTGTTGAAGGAAAGCAAGGTGGAAGCCCTTGCTATTGAGCAGGCAAATTCAAAGGAGGCAGTAAGCAGCGCTCCAGCCAACCCCTCTGCTGGTAGCCATATAGACATCCACCACCTACCTGTGAAAGTAGAGCGCATGCCCAAGATGAGCGACACCATGACCGAAGGTGTTATTGTGGCTTGGCATAAAAAAGTAGGTGATACCATTCAGCCCGGTGATATTTTGGCAGAGGTAGAAACAGACAAAGCTGTCATGGAGTTGGAAGCCTACGAGGGCGGAAAACTTATTTACATAGGGGCAAAAGAAGGGGAGGCTGTCCGCGTGAACGATATTCTCTACATCCTGGCAGAAGACAACTTGCCTATGAGTGTGGAGGAAATATTGGATATCTTGAACAACAAACAAGGTCTTGCGCCTACTACAAAAGAAAGCAAAGACAAAAAAACGGCACCTACAAAACAGGCGGTTCCCACGTCTGAAGAAGAAGCTGTTTTTACCGCTGAAAATGGACGTATCAAGGCATCGCCCTTGGCACGCCGCATGGCAGAAGAGCTGGGCATTGACCTTAGCAAGGTGAAGGGCACCGGTGAAGGAGGGCGCATAGTAAAGCGCGATATTGAAGCTTATCAAACGCAAGCACCCGCACAAGAGCCCACACAAAAGCCGGAAAGTTTGGCGACGGCACCAGCCGTTTCTATGTCCGAAAGCGAATACGAAGAGGTGCTTGTAAGCCAGATGCGCAAGACCATCGCCCGCCGTCTGTCGGAAAGCAAGTTCACGGCGCCTCACTTTTATCTTACCGTGTCCATCAATATGGATAAAGCCATGGCAGCGCGTAAGCAGATGAACGAGATGTCGCCTGTAAAAATATCTTTCAACGACTTGGTAGTAAAAGCAACGGCAATGGCGCTGCTCAAACATCCAGAAGTCAATGCCGCTTGGCTGGGCGACAAAATCCGCTATTACAAGCATGCACACATAGGCGTGGCAGTGGCAGTGCCCGAAGGGCTGGTGGTGCCTGTGATTCGTTATGCCAACCAAAAATCCTTGTCGCAAATAGCGCAAGAAACCAAAGAACTGGCAGAAAAAGCTAAAAATCGCAAGCTTCAACCTGCCGACTGGGAAGGTTCTACTTTCAGTGTGTCTAACTTAGGTATGTTTGGTATCGAAGAGTTTACTGCCATCATCAATCCGCCCAATGCCTGCATCTTGGCAGTGGGCAGCATTCAGCAGCAGCCTGTAGTTGTTGATGGCGAAATAAAAGTAGCCAACATCATGAAAGTAACTCTTTCTTGCGACCATCGCGTGGTAGATGGAGCGGTAGGAGCCGCTTTCTTGCAAACCCTGAAAGCCAATCTGGAAGAGCCTTTACGTATGTTGGTATAAGACAATTCGCTTACATATTTGTTTACATGCAGAAACCTTAAAATAAACAAAAGAATGAGACAGGTAATAGCCGATGGATTGAGTTTTCGCTTGTCGGAAGAGCATTTGGAAGTACAGCGCGCAGCGCGCGAATTTGCTCAGCGCGAATTGTTGCCCGGTGTTATCGAACGTGATACCCACCAAATCTTCCCTGCCGAGCAAATTAAAAAAATGGGCGAGCTGGGTTTTATGGGTATGATGGTGGACCCCAAGTATGGGGGAGGAGGCATGGATACCATCTCCTATGTGCTGGCTATGGAGGAAATCTCCAAAATCGACGCTTCTGCCTCGGTGTGTATGTCGGTAAATAACTCACTTGTATGCTGGGGATTGGAGAAATATGGCACCGAAGAGCAAAAGCAGAAGTACTTGGTGCCGCTGGCAAAGGGTGAAAAAATAGGGGCATTCTGTCTTTCGGAACCCGAAGCTGGCTCGGATGCCACCTCGCAGCGCACCACTGCCGAAGATAAAGGGGATTACTACCTGTTGAATGGTACCAAAAACTGGATTACCAACGGGTCGTCTGCTTCTACCTATATCGTTATAGCGCAAACACATCCGGAGAAGGGGCACCGTGGCATCAATGCGCTCATTGTAGAGAAGGGCATGGAAGGTTTCACCATCGGTAAAAAAGAGGACAAGATGGGGATTCGTGGCTCAGACACCCACTCTTTGATGTTTACCGATGTGAAGGTGCCCAAAGAAAATCGTATCGGCGAAGACGGCTTCGGTTTCAAGTTTGCCATGGAAACCTTAAATGGTGGACGCATAGGCATTGCTGCCCAAGCACTGGGCATTGCAGCTGGCGCCTATGAGCTGGCGCTGCAGTACAGCAAAGAACGGAAGGCTTTTGGGCGTCCTATTTGTGAGCTGCAGGCGATTCAGTTCAAGCTGGCAGAAATGTATGCTAAGATAGAAGCTGCTCGCCTGTTGGTGTACAAAGCCGCTTACTTGAAAGATATTGGGGAAGATTATGCTTTAGCAGCTGCTACTGCCAAGCTATACGCCTCGGAAGTAGCCATGTGGGTAACCACCGAAGCCGTGCAAATACATGGTGGCTATGGCTATGTGAAAGAATATCACGTAGAGCGCCTGATGCGTGATGCTAAAATTACACAAATTTACGAAGGTACTTCTGAGATACAAAAAATAGTCATTGCCCGCAATATCTTGAAATAGTGAAATCAAAGACTTTGATTTTTCTTTTGAAAGGCAAAGTAGTATAAAAAACATCTACTTTGCCTTTTGTTTTGCCTGCTTTATTATTATGTTTGCTTATTCATAATGCTTAAGACAAAAACAAGAAATGCAGCCATGAACTCCGATTTTCAAAAGGTCATTGAAGCCTTGGAAATTAAATTTCTGCGGGCAAGGTATGTGCAGATAAAAAAACCCTTCGTTATTAAAAATTTTTGCGATGTTGACAATGCCCTTTTCTTGCTTCACAAAGGCAACATATCCTTGCGCATAGGTGAAAAACTGATTCATGTCCAAGAGGGGGATATGCTTTTTATTCCCGCTGGCAAGCAAGCGCATATTGCTTATGGCAAAGGAGAAGGTGCCGAAGAGTTGACTTATGAAGATTATTTGGCGCGTCGCGAGGAGTTCTTTTTGTCTGTCAATGAGGGGGCTTTATATCCCCGGCTCGAAGACAGTTTCAGTTATGTTACTTTCTCGGCACGCATATTTGATGCCGTCAGCTTTTTTGCCAATTTGGACATACCGCCGTTTGTCATCTCACGCGAAGCCGGCTTGCAACGACAGCTACAAGACATCATGTGGGAGGAGTTTGAGCAGAATATAGGCAAAGAGCGTATGCTGAAAAACAAAACCGAGGAGCTGGTAATTGGTATCCTGCGTTATATTGTTGCCAATAATTTGTTCATGGAAAAGTTAGCTACCAACATGAACTACTTCAAGGACCCCCGCCTGATTGATATTCTGAACTATATTAAAAATTACCTTTCGGGAGATTTGTCGAACAAAGTGCTGGCAAGCGTAGCCAATATATCAGAAGACTATGTGGGGCAGTACTTCAAAGCCATGATGGGCATCAACCCGCAAGACTATATTGAGTATCAGCGCATGGAAAAGGCTGTGGAGTTGCTGCGCACAACCAAAAAGAGTATCAGAGAAATAGGGCGTGAAGTAGGCTACAAAGATACCGCTTATTTTTGCCGTCGATTCAAAATGATGTTTGGTATCTCGGCAGGAAAGATGCGCAAGCGTACTTCCTTAATGAACGTATAGCCAAAGAACAAAGAACTACTTCCTGACAGTAGTATGCAGCCCGCCGGTAGGTGGGCTATTTTGCTTGAGGAGGTTGCTTTGTTTTATCGTAAAGCAACAACAACATGGGCGGTTCTACCAATGTAGTGATTCGTGGCTTTAAGTCTATCACGGGCGATAACCAGGCACTGTTTGTGATTGACGGGGTGCCTGTGGACAACTCAACGCCTAATACTACTGCTCAACGCACCGGACGTGGTGGTTATGACTATGGTAATGCCGCTGCCGACATCAACCCCGACGACATCGAGTCGATTACTGTACTGAAAGGTCCTGCAGCTACTGCGCTTTATGGCTCTCGCGCAGCCAATGGTGTGGTAATGATTACTACCAAGAAAGGTAAAAAAGGGCTGGGTATTACTGTAAATACCGGCGTTACTTTCGGTAGTATCATCAACTCTACCTTCCCCACCTATCAAAAGAAATATGGTCAAGGCTATGGTCCTTATTATGAAGATCCCTCTGGATTTTTCCTTTATCGTGATGTAGATGGTGATGGAAATCTCGATTTGGTGGCTCCTACTTCTGAAGATGCCTCTTACGGTGCACCTTTCGATCCCAACTTGCTGGTATATGACTGGGAAGCTTTCGACCCTACTTCACCTAACTTTGGGAAGCCTAAACCTTGGGTAGCTGCCAAGAATGGACCTTCGTACTTCTTGCAAAAGCCTGTGCAGACCAACAACAACATATTGATTAGTGGTGGCTCTGACAAAGGCTGGTACAAACTGGGCTACACCCGCACCGATGAAACTGGTCTGCTGCCCAACAGCGAGTTGAAAAAGAACTATGCCAACTTTTCAGCTGCTTACAACATCACCAACCGTTTGACTGCTACCGCTTCGGTGAATTTGACTACCGTGAAAGGTTTAGGACGTTACGGAACCGGTTACGACGAACAAAACATGATGACCAACTTCCGCCAGTGGTGGGCAGTAAACGTGGACTTGAAAGAACAAGAGGATGCCTTCTTCCGCTCTGGCGAGAAGAATATTACATGGAACTGGGCTGACCCCAGCGACTTAGTGCCTATTTATTGGGACAACCCCTATTTCGTGCGCTATCGTAACTATGAAAATGATAATCGCGTACGTACTTTGAGCTATGCTCAGTTGGACTACAAAGCTACCGACTGGTTGAATCTGCAAGGGCGTGTGTCATTGGATGCCTACGATGAACAGCAAGAAGAGCGTAAAGATGTAGGTACTGTAGGTGTTTCTTCTTACTCTCGCTTCAACCGCCGCTACCGTGAAACCAACTACGACTTCTTGGCACGTGCCAATAAAGCGTTTGGAGCACTTAGCGCAAAAGGTTTGTTTGGTATCAACATTCGTCGTACTACAATAGAGTCCATTTATGCTGCTACCAATAACGGCTTGGTAATCCCTGGTTTGTTTGCTTTGTCAAACTCTCGCAACCCGCTGGAAGCTCCTTCCGAAGGTTTCTCGGACATCCAGGTGAATGGCGTGTATGCCGGCGCTACTTTGGGCTACAACAATTTGCTGTTCTTAGACCTGACTGCCCGTCGTGATGAATCTTCTACCTTGCCCAAAGGTAAGAACGTTTACTACTATCCTTCTGCTTCTTTGAGCTTTGTATTCTCTGAATTGTTGGATTTCGATTGGTTGACTGGAGCCAAGCTACGTGCCAACTACGCAGAAGTAGGTAACACAGCGCCTTTCAACTCCGTAGGCGACTACTTCTTGGTGAACTCTCCCTTTGGCAGTGCTGCTTTGGCTACTGCACCCAGTGTAAAAAACAATCCTGATCTGAAGCCTGAGCGTACGCGCAGCTATGAAGTAGGTTTGGAAGCCATCTTTGCCGACGGACGTATTGGCTTTGATGTAACCTACTACAAGCAAAATACCTTGGATCAAATTATCCCGACACAGGTATCTCGTACTACTGGTTATAGTGCTGTTTATATCAATGCCGGTAATGTGCAAAACCAAGGATGGGAAGTACAATTATTTGGTGAGCCCGTAAGAACTGACAACTTTACTTGGAAAATTTCGGCTAACTGGACCCGCAACCGCAACAAGGTGCTTGAATTGGCTCCCGGTATCGACAACATTCTCTTAGCCTCTATGCAAGGCGGTGTGAGCATCAATGCTGCTCTGGGACAACCCTACGGTACCATTCGTGGAACCAACTTTGTATATCTCAATGGGCAGAAAGTAGTAGATCCTGCTACGGGCTACTATCGGAGAACAACTACCTCTAACGAGATCATTGGCAACTTGAATCCTAACTGGATAGCCGGTGTAACGAATACTTTCACCTATAAGAACGTATCACTGAGCGCTTTGATTGACATGCGTCAGGGGGGCGATGTTTTCTCTTTGGACCTGTATTATGGTATGGCAACCGGTTTGTATCCAGAAACTGCCGGCTTGAACGACAAAGGCAATCCTGTGCGTGACCCTGTAAGTCAGGGTGGTGGGGTGCTCTTCCCTGGTGTGAAGCCCGATGGGTCGCCCAACGACGTATATGCTTCGGCTGTAACCTTTGGTACTTTTGGTTATCGTCGTAATCCTGCAGCCGGTTTTGTTTACGACGCCAGCTATATCAAATTGCGTGAACTAGCCCTCTCTTACCGATTCCCAGAGAAAATCACCTCTCGTCTGGGCATTGTAAAGGGAGCGTCTCTGTCGATAGTTGGACGTAACTTGGCTATCCTGCACAAAAATCTGCCTTATGCAGATCCTGAAGACGGCATGAGTGCTGGTAATATTCAAGGTTACCAAGTAGGTTCTTATCCTACGGTTCGTAATATCGGCTTCAACTTGAAAGTACAATTCTAAACGATTGATTTCTATGAAAAGAGCAAATAAAATATTGGCATTGGTCGCCTTGTTTTTACTGACCATCTCGTATGGTTGTAAAGACCTGACCAAACTAAACGAAAACCCCAAGGTACCCTCAAAGGTGCCTTCAGAGACCTTGTTTGCCAACGCAGTGCGTAATTTGAGTGACCAATTGGCAACGCCCAACGTGAACTCCGGCATTTTCCGCCTCTTGGCTCAACAATGGGCGCAAACTACTTATATTGATGAGTCTAACTACGACTTGGCAACTCGTAACATTCCTCAAAACTTTTGGAATAGGATTTACCTGGGTGTAATCAAGAATTTGCGGGAAGCCAAACGTTTGTATGCAGAGGAAAAGTATGCGGCAGGTACCACCGATGCTAAAATCCGTGCCAACCGTGAAGCCATTACCGAACTCGTAGAGGTGTACGCATGGCATATCCTTGTGTTTACCTATGGCGACATTCCTTATTCACAGGCGATGGACATCAACAACCCACAGCCGGCTTACGATGATGCCTATGATATAGTGCGGAACTTGCTGACACGTATCGATGCAGCCTATGCCAAGCTGGACAATGGTTATGAGGCTTTCGGTGCTTATGACCTGATTTATGGCGACGACATAAACCTCTGGAAAAAGTTCGCAGCCAGCTTGAAGCTTCGCATTGCCATGCTCTTGGCAGATGTTCCGGGTTTCAATGCACAAGCAGCCGTGGAAGACGCTGTCAGCAAGGGGGTATTTACCAGTCAAGCAGAGCGCGCAGCTTTCCGTTACTTATCTGCTCCACCCAATACCAACCCCGTATGGGTTGACTTGGTGCAATCAGGGCGTAAAGATTTTGTGGCAGCCAATACCCTGGTTGATTCTATGAATGCAAAAAGTGACCCTCGGGTGCCTTTCTATTTCACGAAAGACGCAAGTGGTGGCTATTCGGGTGGAATATACGGGGACAACAACAACTATGCTACTTACTCGAAGCCAAGCGATATTGTAACTGCCCCGAATGCTGAGCACATCCTCCTGGATTATGTGGAAGTTGAGTTCTTGCTGGCAGCAGCTGTCGAGCGTGGATACAATGTAGGAGGAGCTGCCTCGAGCCACTTTAAAAATGCAGTGATTGCTTCGGCTGAGTATTGGGGGGTAGATCATCCTGCAGCCAGTGCTTTTGCGAGCGGACTTCCTTATAGCGGTACCACTGATATCGGTGAACAAATGTGGGTAGCGATGTACAATCGTGGCTGGGAAGCTTGGACCTACTGGCGTTTCTTTGATGCACCTACCTTGGAAGCACCTCCCGATGCTCAATGGCCTGTGGTACCGGTGCGCTATCCTTATCCGGTACAGGAGCAAAACCTGAATGAAGCTAACTGGAGAGCAGCAGTACAGAAAATAGGAGGGGATGACATACCCACTGTCAAACTCTTCTGGGATAGAAATTAAATATCCTCTGTAGGATACTCCCCAAGACAGACCGCCGAAGCGGTCTGTCTTGGTTTTAGGCAGGAAAAGAAAAGGCACCTTTTCGGGTGCCTTTGTTTGTTTGCTTTGCGTTTTATTTTAGCATCTCTTGTTGCAGCTGCTTTATTTTCTCTTGCAGTTGTTTGAGTGTATTGCCATAATCGCTTGCGGAGGTGAGAGGCGCCGATACGCTAAAATAGAATTTGATTTTGGGTTCCGTACCCGAGGGGCGCACCGAAACCAAGGCGCCTTCTTCGGTAAGAAACTGCAGCAAATTGGAAGCGGGAGTATCCAGCGCGCGCGCTTTCTCGGAAGAGGGGTTCCATGCCTTCTTTTTGAGATAGTCGCGTATTTCTACTACGGGGCTTCCTCCTAAAGTTCTTGGGGGCTGTTCGCGAAAAGCCTGCATCATTGCTTGTATCACTGCTTGCCCTTCTGCCCCTTCTTTAGTAATAGACAAGAGCCCTTCGTAATAAAGCCCATATTCAAGGTGTATATGCCTGAGCAACTGCAACAATCCACCGTAGTGCTCTTTTGCCCAAGCAGTTACTTCGGCTATCATGGCACAAGCCGAAATGCCATCTTTGTCGCGCACGAAGTCTTCTATCAGATAACCATAGCTTTCTTCGGCAGCCATCAGGAACTGCTCCACCCCTTCTTTTTGGCGCATGATGGCAGCGATGTTCTTAAAACCGGTAAGGGTATCGTAGCAACGGAGTCCGTGTGCCTCTGCTATTTTTTCTATGAGAGGAGTGCTCACAATGGTTTTGACGATATAGAGCGGCAGGGTGTCGGTTTTTCGGTGCTTGGCAAGGTAGTAGAGCAAAAGGCAGGCGGTTTGGTTGCCGTTGAGCAGTACATACTCGCCCGAGTCATCGGGTACAGCAATGCCCAGACGGTCGGCGTCGGGGTCATTTGCCAATATGAGGGCTGCTTTTACTTTCTTGCCCAGTTCTATAGCCAGTTTTAGGGCTTCTGTCTCTTCTGGATTGGGGTACTTCACCGTAGGGAAGCTACCGTCGGGTTGGGCTTGCGCTTCTACCACATGTAAGTTATGAAAGCCCCACCGTTGCATCAGTCGAGGCACCAAGGTGATGCCTGTGCCATGCAAGGGGGTATATACAATGGGCATGTGGCTGTGTTTTTCCACGCATTCTCTTTGAATGGACAGAGCACAAATCTTTTGTACATAGCGCTCTTCCAGCTCTGGACCGATGGTATGAATCAGCTCGGGGCGGGCGCTGAGCGGTACTTCTTCTATGCGCGCCTGCTTTACTTTTTGTATAACGGCTTGGTCGTGGGGTGCTACCAACTGTGCTCCGTCTTTCCAGTAGGCTTTGTAGCCGTTATAGGCAGGTGGGTTGTGAGAGGCTGTGATGACTACCCCGCTATGGCATTTCAGTTCCCGTATAGCAAACGAAAGCAGTGGGGTAGGACGCAGGTTGTCAAATAAAAAAACTTCAATACCATGTGCTGAAAATACACTGGCAGTAACTTGGGCAAAATAATCGCTTTGGTGCCGGCTGTCGTGTGCTATGGCTACACGCAGTTGCTCATTAGGAAACTGCTCTTTTAAATAGAGTGCCAATCCATGAGTAGCCAAGCCCACAGTGTAACGGTTCATGCGGTTGGTGCCTACGCCCATGATGCCACGCAAGCCACCGGTGCCGAATTCTAAGTCTGTGTAAAAAGCATCTTGGAGGGCTTGAATATTGCCTTCTTTAAGCATTTGAAGCACCGCCTGGCATGTATCTTCATCGAAGGGCGGTTGTGTCCATTCCTTTACTCGTGCTTCTATTTCTGGCGATAGTGTTGTATTGGTAGTCATAGAATGAAGGTTTTTGGGTATGAAGAATCACAAAAATAAGCGAGTGTGAGCAAAAAACAGCTTGCGAAATGTCGCGCATAAATAATGCCACTTAAATTTTGCCGTTCTTTTTATAAAGCCTACATGCATGGGTATGAAGGGGGGACCCTGTATTTGCAAGCGCTCATTCTTGTAGCCGGACGAACTTTTTTGCGGTACCGTTTACAAGTATCATTGAATGTTTTTTCGAAGGATTTGTTTCCGTCGTTCATATTCTCTATTTTTTCTTTGCTTGCCACAGCAATAAAAGTATATACTCCGTAAAAATGAAAAGGTTCTTTTACTTGGCGCTTTATTTTTTTGGGAGCGTGTTTGGGGTAGGTGCTCAGCCTCCGGCAGAGCACTATTTTGCCGATGCCCATCGGGCAGCCTGCCAGCAATTGGAGGCTTATGCTCCGGAAGGAGAGCGCCTTTTAGGCGACACACTGTTGCCCGAAGCTTGGGCGGTGGTGTATCCCGAGTTGTTGCGTTATTCGTTGTGGCGCGATGAGGCAGAAATTTATCTCTTACAGCAGTTGTATGTGCGCTATGGGGCAGGTTACGCCAATTTTTCCATAGGACTTTTTCAAATGAAGCCCTCTTTTGCAGAAACCTTAGAGCACTTGGCAGCAAACTGCCATTGTGCCAATCCTTTGCCCTACCTAAAAGGAGAGACGCCAGAACAGCAACGACATAGGCGTTTGCAGCAATTGACAGAGCTCAAAGGGCAGCTCCTGTATTTAAAAGCCTTTTTTTGTGTGGCATATGCCCGTTTTTCTTGGTTGAAGCAAGCGCCGCCGGCTAAGCGCATTCGTTTTTTGGCAGCCCTCTATAATTATGGTATTGAGGCAAGCGAACAAGAAGTGCTTGACTGGATGAGAGTAAAAGCTTTCCCTTATGGGCGTTACCATTCTATTCGTTATGCCTATGCAGAGCTTGCATGGCAGTTCTACAGGCAGTGGGTTTCACAAAAACAATAGACTGCTGATGCCCAACAGCATCATAAACTTTAAGTATTGACTCAAAAAATGAAACTCCTTTTGGGTGTCTGCATGAGCCAGCTTCCAAAGCAGGTAAGCCGCAGCCGGCGTTGTGGTGCTTAGCAGATAAATGGCAGCCCGCACCGGCAGCAGCCAGTAGCTGCCCAGCAGAAGAATGCCCATAAACACGAGCAAGACATACAGCAGCTTTCTTGTTTGGGGTAGCCCCCATAAAATAGCCAGGGTGCGGCATCCGTGGGTGCGGTCGCCGTGCAGGTCTTCCAAGTCTTTGACTATTTCGCGGATGAGCGTCATGATAAACGCAAAGCAGGCATAAAGCCAAAGGGTGGGAGAAGCTTCTTTCTCGAGCAGGGCAAGCAACAACAAGGGGAGGGCAGAAAGTAGGGCAATCAAGGCATTGCCCCAAAAGGCGGTACGCTTTAATACACCAGAGTAAAACCAAAGCAAGAACTGAACCCCTAATACAGCCATAGCAAGAAAGAGCGACAGAGGAAAAGCAAGCAGAAGACCTAAAACATTGAGCAGGGTATAGAGCAACAAGCCTTGCCGCCGGCTGATGTGTCGTCCAACTACCACCCTTTGGGGGCGGTTGATGGCATCTATTTTTATGTCGTAATAATCGTTGATGATGTAGCCTGCTGCTGCAGTGCATACCACGCTGCCCACAAACAGCCAAAAAGAAGCATCCAAGAGGGCATGCAGGCTGTGCTCATAAAGGAAATACTTGCTGAACACCAACACCAGCACTATCATGAGCAGATTGGGCAGGCGCAGCAAGCGCATGACAGCATTTAGCTTTGAAATACTTTTTTCCACCATACTTGAAACGAAATCAGTGCCCACAGGCGTGCATGAGCATCGCCCGGATTATTGGAAAACAATTGTTTTTTGAGCTGATTGACTGCATGAACGTCAAAAATGCTTTGCGTTTGGATGAAATCTTCTTCTAACCATTCGTGCTCTACGCGCCAGCGCAAAGGACCGCGCAGCCATTCGGCAATAGGCACCTCAAAGCCTTTTTTGGGGCGTTTATACAGCATTTTGGGCAGCAATTCGCGGAAGGTGTCCTGTAAGAGGCGTTTGCGCATGCCCCCCGACACTTTGTAACTGCCCGGCAGTGAAAAGGCAAACTCGACTACTTCGTGGTCCAGAAACGGCACCCGCACTTCCAATGCATGTGCCATAGACATGCTATCTACTTTTTTCAACATGTCGTTCGGAAGCACCAAACGCAGGTCTGCATGCAAAACTTCGTTCAGGTCGTATCCGCTAATGTTTTGAATATAGCCAAGGCGTAAGTCTTCAAAACTTTTGAGGCTTTGAGCTTCTTTGAAGGCAGGTTGAAGCAACTGAAGTGCCTGCTGGTACCCGGCAATGCAAGCCCACCGCCAGTAGCGTTCTTGGGGAGTCAAACGCACCCCTTCTACAAAACGATTGAATTGTCGTATTTTATTGGGCAAGAAACCGCCCCTATGTTGGGGCAGGTGCCGGCTTATCTGATAAGGCAATGCAAACAACCATGCCCATGATGCCCAGCGGCGTGCATAATACTCTGCCAAATGCTTTTGATAACCACCAAAAACTTCGTCTGCACCATCACCCGACAAAATAGCTTTTACTTTGCAGCTTGCCTGTTTGCTAATCATGTAAACAGCTACCGCAGAAGAATCGGCAAAGGGCTCGTCGAAGTGCGCCAGTATGTGGTCGATATGATGCAGCATGTCATATTCGCGCAGCTCAAATACAAGATGCTCCATGTGGTATTGCCTTGCGACGGCTTCGGCGTAGGGGAGCTCGTCGTAGAAGCGGTTTTCTGGAAAACTGACCGAAAAAGCCTGTATCTTTTGCCCCTGCTGGGCTGCCAAAATACTGACTATAGAGGAGTCGATGCCGCCACTTAGAAAAGTGCCTACGGGCACATCGGCAATCAGGCGTTTAGCCACAGATTTTTCCAAAAGGTCGCGCAGTGTTTTCTGGGCTTTTTCATAGTCTGGGGGCGGTGTGGTAGCGGCTTGGGGCGCTATAGCATAGTAGCACTTTTTGGTCATTTCACGCCTACGCAGCAAAATAAAGTGTCCGGGTTCGAGTTGCTGCACAGCATCCAGCATGCTGAGGGGGGCAGGTACATAGTTTAGCTGGAGGTATGCCAGCAGAGCGGTGGCATTCACTTTTTTTTCTATGCCATAATGCAGAATGGCACGCAATTCAGAGGCAAACAAAAAACGGTCTTCATCTAAGTACCAATACAGTGGCTTGATGCCGAAACGGTCACGGGCTAAAAATAAACTTTTGTCTTCTTTGTCGTAGATAGCAAAGGCAAAAAAGCCGTGTAGCTGATGCAGGCAGTCTTTCCCCCAATGACGGTAGGCATTCAACAATACTTCCGTATCTGACTGTGTGCGAAACGAATAGCCCATCTCTTTCAGGTGTTCACGCAGCGCACGGTAGTTGTATATTTCTCCGTTGAAAACAATCACATAACGCCCGCTCTCGTCGCTCATGGGTTGATTGGCAGCCGCCGACAGGTCTATGATAGACAAGCGGCAATGCCCCATGCCCACGAAATAATCTATAAAAGAATCTTGTGCATCGGGTCCTCGGTGTGCAAGGCTTTGGGTTGCCTGCTGCAGATGAATTAGAGCAATACGCCCGATTTCGTTGAAGGCATACACGCCGGTGATTCCACACATAAAAAAACAGCTTGCTTTTGTTTCAAAGATAACCCAAATTAAATAACAGCAGCCAATTTTTTATAGACTGCCAGAGATAAACAGATTGTACTTTGAGAATAAAGCTCAAAGACAAACGAAATCAAAGGTGGTTTTTCAAAAGAAAGCCACCTTGTAAGCTTAGGGCTGCAGGCGTATGCCTATGCTGAAAGTGCGGGGGCGCGCTGGTCCATAGATATAGTTGGAATCGCGCTGTGCCCCTCTGTCAAAGTCTTTCTGGTAAGCATTCAATAGGTTTTGTATGCCGGCAGATGCGGAAAGAAGGGACATTGCTACGTAAGCGATTGGGTGAGCTTACCAACTTAAAAGCATTTCTGTAGCTAATTTCAAGTAGGCGTCTTTTTCTTGCGAGAAATCGACTACTTTGGGTTTTTCTTGCGAGTTCTCCTGTGTGTTGTTGCTTTCGATTTCATCGTCATCTTTTTGCTCACGCTCTGTTTCCATTTCTGCCTTTCGTTTACTTTCGTTGAGGCTTACCGTAGTACGTTTATAGCGTTCACGCGTCTTTTGTATGTCGCTGAGCAGCTTTTGCATGTATTCTTTTTCTTGCACCAGCTTATCATACTGCTTTTGCAGCTGCTTTATTGTCTTTTCACTCAAAAAGTTCAGAGTTTTGTAGGAAGCGGGTGCTATTTTATCCCATGGCAAGGCAGTAGGATAGGAGGCTTCGCCTACTTCATCTTCCGGGTAGAAGCTGGGAAGCTGAATGTCAGGCGTAACGCCTTTGAGCTGGGTGCTCTCGCCCGAGATGCGGTAGAACTTTGCCAAAGTGATGTTGAGCTGCCCTTGGTTTTGCTCGCCTATGTAGCGAGCCAAGTCAATGACACTTTGCACAGTGCCTTTGCCGAAGGTAGTTTCCCCAATGACTAGCCCGCGGCGGTAGTCCTGAATGGCGCCGGAAAATATTTCCGAGGCGGAGGCGCTCAGGCGGTTCACCAAAACCACCAATTTGCCGTCATACACTTGGGTTACCTCTTCGGTTTGGTTTACACGCACCTTGCCATCTACGTCTTTGACCTGCACCACCGGACCACGTGGGATAAACAAGCTGGTCAAGTCGATGGCTTCTTTCAAAGAGCCTCCCCCATTGTAACGGAGGTCTATGACCAAGCCTTCGATGCCTTCGGCTTGCAGCTCACCTATCAGGCGGCGCACGTCGTTGGTAGTACTTTTGTAGTCGGGTTTCCCTTGCTGATACTCTTCGATATTGATATAAAAGGCAGGCACTTGTATAACACCTACTTTGTGTTTTTTGCCTTTGTTGTCAGTATAAACAATCACTTTCTTCTGTGCCGATTGTTCTTCAAAGGTGATTTTTTCGCGCACCATGCGTACTTCCATGGGTTTGGCATTGGCACCGTCTTTGGCAGGCAAAACCAGCAGGCGCACTACTGTGCCCCGAGGACCGCGAATCATTTGTACCACTTCGTCGAGACGCCAGCCGACTACATCCACAAACTCACCCTCATCGCCTTGGGCTACGGCTATGATTTTATCATTGGGGTGCAGCTTGCCGCTCTTGTAGGCAGGACCGCCCGGGCGCACTTCGCGTATGATAACGTAGTCGTTTTCGGTAGAGAGTACAGCACCGATGCCCTCCAGCGAACGACGCATGCTGCTGCGGAAATTATCGGCATCGATAGGCGAGAGGTAGGCAGTGTGAGGGTCGTAGGTGTGTGCCAGTGCATTTAGGTAGCTGCTAAATATATCTTCGGCATTGGTTTGCATGATGGACTTTTGCAGGCGTTCATAGCGCTTAATCAGGCGGTTTTGAATGGCGCTGTCGGCTTCGCCTGCGAGTTTGGAAGTAAGGAACTGGTCTTTGAGTACCTTGCGCCATGCTTCGTCCAGTTCAGTCATAGACTGTGCCCACTTCGCTTGGCTGCGGTTGCGGTCATAGACTTCGTCTTTGGAGAAGTCGAAGCCTTGGCGGATGATGTGCATATTACGTTGTATGCGTTCGGCATTGCGCCGCAAATACACATTGAAAATGTAGAAGCCCACGCTTACATCACCGGCAAGCAGGTGGTCGTCGAGGGCATAACGGTATTGTTCAAAGTCTTCGATGTCGGAAGCTAAAAAGTAAAGTTTGTTTTCGTCCAGCTCTTTCAAATACATATCAAAAATAGCCGAAGACATCGAGTCATTGAGTGGAATCTGACGATAATGATAGCGAGAAACCATCTCACTCACCACACGGGCACGCTTTTGATGCATTTCTCCCGGGCGAATGACCGGCAGCGTGTCTTGAAACTTTTCCCACACTTGGGCTGGTAGAGTGGGCGAGGAGGTTTGTTTTTGTTGATACTTGAAAGCCAAAAAAACAAGGCTCAAAGGAATCAAGGCAATCAGAACTCTTTTCATGATGTACCAAATCTTATGTTTCATAGGTTTCAAACGAATTGAAGGGGTTAGGCGTATGCAACTCAGTCGTTTTGTATGGCAAACTGCCAAGTGGGATATGACCACTGGTAGTCTGTCAATGGTTTTTTAAATATACCATAAAAAGCTGAACCGGAGCCGCTCATGGAAGCATAGCAGGCACCGGCTTCATAGAGCTGTTTCTTTAACAAAGCCAAATCAGGATATAGTTCAAGCACGTAGTCCTCGAAGCGGTTTACAACCACTGTGCCCCATGCTTCGGGTTCGTGGGTGCACAAGAAGCGCTCCAAGTCGTAGCCGACAGGCGCCGGTTGTATGTGGCGATACGCATTGGCAGTGCTAATATGTAGCTCAGGATAAACGACTACCAAGTGATAGCCATAAAGACTAAGCGGGAGTGGGTGGCATATTTCGCCGCGTCCGGTACATATTGCCGCTTGCTCCTCTATGAAAAAGGCGCAGTCGCTGCCCAAAGCAGCTGCATATTCTTTGAGGATTGCAGTGGGGAGTTTCAGGTCAAAAAGTTCATTGAGTAGTTTCAGGGTGGCAGCCGCATCAGAAGAGCCACCGCCCAGCCCTGCTCCCATAGGTATATGTTTGTGCAGGTAGATGGCTACTTCATCTATACCATGCTTTTGCTGCATGAGTCGGAAAGCTTTGGTGCAAAGGTTGTCTTCGGGGGCACCGGGCACGTTTAATCCCGAAATATGCAAACTATAATTGGGGGCGGGCAGGATTTCCAGCACATCATAAAAAGGAATGGGGTAAAAACAAGAGCACAAGTTGTGATAACCGTCGGTGCGTTTCTCGGTAATATACAATCCGATATTGATTTTTGCTTTGGGAAATGCAATTGCCATAAATACCAACTTTTTTAATAAATAAAAGCCCTTTAATGAAAGGGCAATCTATAAAAAAAGCGGGAAGCTGTCTATGCTCCCCGCTTTTTAAGCAATAAGCCATTTATTTTTTCAATTGAAAATGATTGAAAAAATCTTGTACATAGTCTTCTTCCAGAAAGTCATCGGTGCTGGAAATCGCTATTTGGTATAATCGGGGACCTACTGCCAACAGGCGGTAGTGCAAAAATAAACCATCTTTGGTACTGCCAGCCGTCAGCTCTATTGCTGGATGTCCTTGCCACTCAAAGGAGCTGTCTTTGCGTATGACGGGTTCACCATAAAAGCTACTCAAAATGCCCGCTTTGGCTTCTTCGATGATTTGTTGGGGTTGGGGTTTGCCGGGATAGTCGATATAGATGAGGGCAAAGATTTGTGAGCCAAGGTCGAGAAGATAGGCATGGCTTTGAGCCTTCACACCTTTGGCGAGCATCAGTGTGTCTATTTGATGACGGGGCTCTGCTGGAAAAACAAGACTGAAAGCTTGGGTTTCGACCGTGTACTGGTTCCCGTTGGTGGGCGTTAGCTTCATTCTTGGCGGGGTGTCGAGCGCTGCGACCGCGCTGCTGTCGGCGTTGGTTGTAGTCTTACCATTTTCCGAAGAGGACTTGCAGCTGCTGCCAGTCCATAACCATGTTCCCAAAAGAGCAGCGAGTGTAAGGTGTATGAAGTGTTTCATTGAATTACTTGTTGTGATTTTGTTCACGAATATAGTTTTTTTTCGATTCTGCTCGAAAAAAAGTTTCACCTTCTTTTGAAAACATCTTTTTTTGCTTTACAGTGTGAAATCAAAAGGAAAGCGGTTTATCATGAAAATCATAGGACCTTTCGAGCAGTTGCTAAGTATGGAGAATATGCCTTTGCGTGGACCCATTAAAGATGAAGAATGCGTGGTGTTGGAAAATGCGGGGGTGCTTATCGAGCATGGACGGGTGGTGCGTGTGGGGACTTTCGATAGGCTGTTGCGCGATTATCCTACGGCACGTGTCGAGTGGATAGAGGAGGCAGCCGTAGCGGTGCCCGGTTTGGTAGATGCACACACACACCTGTGTTTTGCGGGCAGCCGTGCCATGGACTATTGCATGCGTATGGCAGGCAAGAGCTATCAAGAGATAGCCAAAGCTGGGGGTGGTATTCTCAGCTCGGTACGTTTTACGCGTGCCGCTTCCGGGCAGGAGCTCGCAGAAGGCATCAGCCGTCGTCTGCATTTTTTGAACACTATAGGCGTTACTACCTGTGAAATAAAAAGTGGTTATGCTCTGGATAAAGAAGGCGAGCTGAAAATGCTACGAGCTATTAAGGCAGTGCAGCGGCGTACGGCTGCACACGTGGTGCCTACTTTCTTAGGTGCGCACACTTGCCCGCCGGAATTTCAAGACAAAAAAGCGTACTTACAATTTTTAATTGAAGAAGTGCTACCTGTGGTGAAAGAAGAAGGCTTAAGTGGGCGTGTCGATATTTTTGTGGAAGACATCGCTTTTTCAGTAGAAGAGGCGCGCTTTTATTTGCAGCAGGCAGCAGCCAAAGGATTTCATATTACCGTGCACGCCGACCAATTTACGCCGGGAGGGGCACGTTTAGCTGTTGAGTTGAAGGCTCAAAGTGCCGACCACCTCGAAGCATCTGCTCAAGAAGACATTGCTGCTTTGGCGGCTTCTGACACTGTAGCGGTGGTATTGCCCGGTGCTTCTTTAGGTTTGGGTATTCCTTTTGCACCCACACGCCGCTTGTTGGATGCTGGTTGTATCGTTGCTGTTGCCTCGGATTGGAATCCCGGTTCGGCACCTATGGGCGACCTGTTGGTACAAACTGCCTTGCTGGGTATTTACGAGAAGTTGAGCAGTGCCGAGTTGTGGGCAGCCATTACCTATCGTGCGGCGCATGCCTTAGGTTTGGGACAAGAGGTCGGGCGTTTGCAAGCCGGCTTCTGGTGTGATTTGGCGGTCTTCCCCACAAACGACCATCGGGAGATATGGTATGCACAGGGGCGCATGAAGCCCTGGGGCGTATGGGCGCGTGGTGAACGTTTGGTGTAAGCTATGCCTGTGTGTGTTGTTTTGGTAACTACGGGCGAGATGCTTGCTTCCTGTATCGTCAGCTGTTAAATGGCGTTGTTTTTCAGAGCTTACAAAATACAGCCTTAGTTAGGTGGAAGGGAGCGCAAGCGTGGTGAAAAATTTCATCAAACTAATGATGCTCTCGAAAGGCTCAGAATGAGATAGCTGCTTGGAGACTACGACAAGCTTGCAAAGACGGCAAGTATCTATTTCCATTTGCTTATATTGCAGACATGTTTCACCTATAAAACTGCACAACTATGACAGACAACCTGCACCATCACGACGAAGCATTCGATGCCTATCATGACCACCAAGAGACAGAAGGCAAATTCCTATTTTTTGATACAGACGATGCATTTGACGAGGATGAAGGCTTTGAGGAGGAAGTATTTGACGAGGATGAATGCTTTGAAGAGGAGTGGGACGATGCTTGGAATGAGGTGGAGCTGGATATGTATAACGACTACTACAACGAAGATTTAGACATGGACCAGCAGAGTCAAGATTATTGGGACAATATTTGATTAAGCCTTTTTTGATGCTGTTCCATATTCTTTTTTCTACGAAAAAAGCTGCCTTTTGAGGCAGCCTTTTTTCTTAAAATTAGGTTGGGACGGGTGTAAATTACAGTTTTCTGTGAGAGCCATCGCAAAAGGGCGGGTTTTGCGTATGTTTGCAGCCACAGAAATAAACGGTTTTGCTTTCCTCAAAGCTAATCATCTTAGGTGAAAATTCTGTGCCCTTGTGGCTGCCGTCGCAGAAAGGTTGTTTTTGGCTCTTGCCACAGGCGCACCAAAAATACTTTTTACCTGCCTCTACCTCTACGGCGTAGGGGGCTTTTTGTGGTATTGCTAAAGGTTCCATAGGCAGCATTCTTTGAAGTTTAATTGCAAAATAATGAAGAAGCGAATAGTTATTTCTGTGTTAGTACAACAATTGTTGTTCTTGCTTGGTTCAGCAAAAGTAATTGATAATGGAGAATGGAGAATTGATAATTGATAATGGAGAATTGATAATGGAGAATGGAGAATGGAGAATGGGGTAGATAGGTTGCTCTATGACGATTTTAAGCGAGCTATGATTTGTTCGCCCCCTTTGGTCTTATCGCCTATGTTGACCAGTATTTCGGCGTCGAGCGGAAGGAATACATCCACGCGACTGCCAAACTTAATAAAACCGAACTCTTCGCCGGCATGTAGCTGGTCTCCTTCTTTTACGTAGCACTTAATGCGTTTGGCTAAAGCACCGGCTATTTGACGTACCAGCACCAGTTGTTTTTGGGGTGTTTCCAGTACCAAGGTGGTGCGTTCATTCTCGGTGCTGGATTTGGGGTGCCAAGCCACGAGATATTTGCCCTCATGGTAGCGGTAATATCTCACGCAGCCTTCTACGGGGCTGCGGTTGACATGCACATTGAACGGCGACATGAATATGGATATTTGCCGGCACTTCCCTTTGAGGCATTCCGGCTCTTCGGTTTCTTCTATAACTACTACCTTGCCATCGGCAGGGGCAATTACCAGCCCTTCACCCGTAGGCGTGTGGCGCTTGGGATGACGGAAAAACTGAAGAATGAGTAAGTAAAAAAACACACTTGCTGCAAGAACACCCCATCGGAGCCAGTCAGTTACGCCACTCAGCCATAAGCCCGTATTCAGGGCGAAAAGTATTAGGAGTAAAGTGAGCAGCAAGCGGCGTCCTTCTTTGTGTATGGTCATGGTATTGGCTTTGATTTTTAAAAGGTTCTTAAACACGTAAAAATAGCACTATTTCTTCAAAAACAAGCCTCGAAGCTTGTCGTTTGTCATGAGCTTGCCAAGCTGAAAAGCAGCAGCTTGCAAGTGCTGAGCTGTTTGTGTGAGGGCTTCTTCCAAAGACATGGGCGCAGGCAATATGCTGCACACATAATCGTAGGGGAGTTTTTCTGACATTGAAACCTCGCAAGTGCCACAGAAAGCCACGCACAGCTTACCTTGTTTTTGCGCTTCATGCCCTACAAAATGAGTAACTTTCCCGAAATGGCTTTGCCGGTCTAACTTACCTTCAGCTGTAATGACTACATCGGCTTGTTGCAGACGGGCGCCAAAGTTGAGCCGTTGGGCTATCCACGACGCCCCTGCCATGAGCGGCGCATCGAAGAAGACATGCAAACCGAAAGCGATACCGCCGCCAGCACCACTTCCTGCAAGGCAGGCTGCCTCCCGTGCGTGAGGACAAACGGTGGCTATACGCTCTATGGCTTGCCGTGTGTGTGCTTCGAGCTGTGGCAGTTCTTCTTTTGAGAAGCCCTTTTGCAAAGCATAAGTAAAAGCAGCACCTTCGACACCTGTCAAGGGGTTTTGCACATCACACAGGGCTACGATGTGGCAGTTGTGTGGAAGGCTGTTGGCGGGCATCTCTATGCGCTCTACTTCATACAGACTATGTGCAGTGGGAATGAATGTGTTGCCTTCGTGGTTAAAGAAACGTACGCCCAAGGCGGCTGCCAAACCCAAGCCCAAGTCGTGGGAGGCGCTGCCCCCAATGCCGACATAAATGCGGCGTGCCCCTTGCTTGATGGCTGCCTGTATCAACTCACCCACACCATAACTGCTGCTCTGGTGAGGATTTCGCTTGCTGGCAGGAATAGCTGCCAAACCGGCAGCAGCGGCTACTTCTATGAAGGCAGTTTGTTCGTTGGGTAACCAAAGCCACGTGGCTTCATGAGGTCGCAGCAGGGCATCGTGGCAGGTGCTGTGTTGCCATTGGCTGCCGCCTGCCTTATGCATAACCTGAAGAAAACCATCGCCGCCGTCGCTCAAAGGGCAGCAGTCAATAGAAAAAGCAGATAACCCATCGGCTTGTTGCAGTCCTCGGGCTATCTGCTCGCATACTTCTTGCGCAGACAGTGCTTCTTTGAATTTATCGCAAGCAATGAGCCAGCGCATCCTTTTTTACAATATCAACAGGGCATCGCCATAAGTGAAAAAGCGATATTTTTCTTTAATCGCTTCTTGGTAGGCTTTCATGATGAGGTCATAGCCACCAAAGGCGCAGGCACTCATCAGGGCAGTGGCTTGGGGAAGTTCAAAGTTGACCAACAAGGCATTGACTATTTTAAAATCGTAGCGCGGGAAGATGAATTTGTCGGTCCAGCCGGCGCCTGCTTTCAGACGGTTGCTCGCCGAAACAGAGGTTTCTAAGGTGCGCAAGGTGCTGATGTCCACCGCACACACACGACGTTTGGCTTCCAATGCTTGATTCACGGCTTCGGCGGTTTCTTCCGGAATGACATACTGTTCCGAGTCAGTACGGTGCTTGGTGAGGTCTTCTACCTCTACCTCGCGGAAGCTACCCAAGCTGATATGCATGGTAATGGGTTTGATAGCTACCCCTTTGATTGCCAGTCGTTTGACTACCTGCTTAGTGAAGTGCAAGCCGGCAGCTGGGGGGGCAATGGCGCCTTCTACTTCGGCAAAGATGGTTTGGAAGCGCTCTTCATCGATGGCTTCGGCTTTGCGATGGCTGTAGATAGGGTCTGGAAGGGGCGGGTTGCCCAAACGCTTGACCGTGGCGTAGAAGGCTTCTTCTTCGCCATCCCATAGGAAGCGGATGGTACGCCCGCGGTTGGTGGTGTTGTCGATTACTTCACCCACCAGTTCGCCATCACCAAAAAATAGTTTGTTGCCCACCCGTATTTTACGGGCAGGGTCCACCATGGCATCCCACAGGTGCGACTCTTTTTTCAGTTCACGCAACAGAAACACTTCTATCTCGGCACCTGTTTTTTCTTTGTAGCCATAGAGGCGTGCCGGGAAAACTTTGGTATTGTTTACGACCATGAGGTCGCCTTCGTCAAAATAATTTACAATATCGCGAAAAGTACGATGCTCTATTTCACCGGTGTTGCGGTGCACAACCATCAAACGGGCGTCATCGCGGTTTTCTGCAGGGTAAAGAGCTATCAATTCACTGGGCAAATCAAAACGATAAGCCGATAATTTCATTTCTGACTTCGCCATACCTCAAATTTTAGGCTTGCAAACTTAAGAAAAATCATTCGAAACACGCAAAAAAACAGCTTTTTGTGTAATATAGTTCTTAGAAAAAGTCAAATGCAGGCAATAGCCCGATATTTTTCATCTTCTTTGTACTTTTCTGCCTCTTGTTTGCGTTTAGGTAGCAAACAGAAGAAGTCAAAGATATGCAAAAAGCCTATAAAATCTTGCGCATCTACACCCTTTTGGTTTGGGAGAGCTTTTCTTTTGCTGTGCAGTCGCTGCGTGCCAACTGGCTACGCACCATCTTGTCGCTCTTTGGAGTAACTATAGGCGTGTTTGCCATCATCACCGTATTTACGGTGGTCGATTCGCTGGAGCGCAGCATCAAAGAAAGTCTGAATTTTTTGGGCAAGGATGTGCTTTACATACAGAAGTGGCCTTGGGTTTTTGGTCCAGAATATCCTTGGTGGAAGTATGTCAATCGCCCGGTAAACACCTATGAAGAGTATGAGTTTGTGGCGCGCTATGCGCAAAATGCTTCAGCAGTGGCTCTGTTTGCCGGGCGGGGTGGGGTCGTCTTGCAAAGCGGTAGCTTCAGTGTGGAAGAGGTTACTTTGCGTGGAGTTACCTATACTTACTCTGCGGTGGCGAATGTCGAACTGGCAGAAGGACGTTACTTCCTGCCTCATGAAATAGACAACGGCTTGAATGTGGCTATCATAGGGCACGAAATAGCTCGAACACTTTTCCCGAATCGTTCAGCAGTAGGCAAGGACATCCGCCTGAAAGGGCGTAAGTTGCGTGTAATTGGCGTGATGAAGCGCGAGGGGGCGAACTTCTTGGGTGCCCCCAGCTCGGATAAGAGCTGTATTGTGCCTTTCTTGTTTTTTTCTAAGCTCTACAGGGTGGGGAAGGATGGACGCGAGCCAATCATTGCTTTGAAAGGGAAAGAAAGCGACGTGGGGTTGATGCGCCTTGAAGCAGAAGCCAGAGGTCTGATGCGTCGTAAGCGTGCTTTGCGCCCTACCGAAGAGGATAATTTTGCCATCAACCGCCCGGAGTTTTTGACCAACCAGCTCAATGCCATCTTTGCAGTGTTGAACTTAGCCGGCGGGGTCATAGGTAGCTTTGCCATGCTTGTTGGAGCATTTGGTATTGCCAATATCATGTTCGTGTCGGTCAAAGAACGAACGTCTATCATAGGAGTACAGAAGTCATTGGGGGCAAAAAACTTCTTTATTCTCAACCAGTTTTTGTTTGAAGCGGTCTTCTTGAGCCTTTTTGGTGGCATGATAGGACTCTTCTTGGTTTGGTTAATAAGCTTCGCTTCTTTGGGTTCCTTAGAGTTGGAACTCACTTTAAGCAATATACTGCGTGGCGTTGTGTTGTCGGCGGTGGTGGGGGTGTTGTCAGGTATTCTTCCTGCTTGGAGTGCCGCCCGTCTCGACCCCGTGAAGGCAATCCGTACCGGAGAATAAAATATTGTATCAAATGAGCGCCGTTGTTTCGCCTCTTATCAAGAGGTAGTCGAGCCAATCACGCCTACATTTCAAGCACCGCAAGAGGAAAGCATGGCTTATATGGGCAGACAGTCATGCACCTGTTAAGACGAAAAAGGCACGGTATCTTGTTTAGGTACCGTGCCTTTGTTTAGGTTTATCATGGGTATTAGCTGTAGTAAGGCGATATCATAAGGTAAACGGTTACCCCGGAGGCTGCCACGTAAACCCAAACCGGATATGCCCACTTGACTATTTTACGGTGCTTGGCATATTGTTTCGTATAAGCAAAATATAAGGCGAACAGTACCAAAGGCACCACTATTGCCGACAGGGCAATGTGTGTAATTAGGATGAAGAAATAAAGGCTGCGTATCCAGCCCTCACCGCCGTAAGGAGTATGAGTACCAAAAGTGTGATAAATCACATACGACACAAGGAAAATAGACGAGAGCACGAAAGCGGTCATCATACACAGGCGATGCCAAGCTATGTTTTTTCGTTTGATGGCAATGAAGCCGGCAACAAGAGCCACGAAGGTGGCGCTATTGATAAAAGCATTCAGATGAGGCAGGAAATCTACCGATTCATAGGTGATGTTTTTGCCGGTGCGTTGCATGTAAACCAATATAGCCACGACTATGGGAATGGCTACCGACACCACAGCAATGATACGGCGATAGAGTCGGTCTTGTGAGGAGGTAGATAGGGTATTCATGGCGTCTTGTATTTAGATTTTAAGAAGGGTTTTGTCCTATAAACAGAGGATGAACTAAGGAAGTTTGACCGCAATCAGCGTTTCGGTAATCAAGCGGTCATACTCCTCCATATCACTGCCGTAATGCCCACGTACATAACCCTGTTTGTCCACTAATACAAAAGGTTGCTGGCGGTAATCGTGCCACGGCGACAGGTACGACAAGTGGAGCGAATCGGGGGCAATATCATGCAGCATTACCGTCTTGTTGGTTCGAAAATAAACCTGCAGGCGTTGCCACTGCGCTTCGGTTGCTGGGGAAGGGGCAGTGGCTTTTAGCCTTACTATGTGCACCTTGCCGCGGCTGAGCCATGGCAACTGGGATTCAGGCAAAGGCAGAGGAAGGGTATCGCCCGGAGCTTTCAGCTCGTAACGCCCCTCGTAGGGCAAATCATAGTGATTTTCACCAAAGAGATAAAGGGTAACAAAAACCAAAACAGGTGCCCCCAGCATGAGTAGGAGGACACCCGTTTGTGTGATACGTTTTATTTTCATGGTACAACTGAACTTCTTAGTGAGCCCCACCTTCTGCGATGAGTGCTACAATCAACCATACCACAAAAATCATGGGGAGCAGAATAGACCATATCAGTGATTTTACTTCATGCCTAAGGTGCATGAACTCGCCTACAATATAGAATGCCTTTATAATAGTCAAGCCGATGAAAATAGCTATTTTCAAAGCACCGGGGTTCATAGTAAAGGCTATAAGGAACTCAAGCGCTGTTACCCCCAGCAGTATCCAGAATACCTGAAGCAGCCTTTTTACTTGTGGAGTGCTATTTGAAGCTGTATTTGCCATAGTTGTTTTCTTTATTTCAGTGATTGGTTTCGAGCAAAAGTTTTACACAAGGTAGAAGAAGGTAAATACAAATACCCATACCAAGTCCACAAAGTGCCAGTAAAGCCCTACTTTTTCTACCATCTCGTAGTGTCCACGACGTTCATATACACCATATACAGTATTGTGGAAGACGAGCAGGTTCAAGATGACGCCACTAAACACGTGCATGCCGTGAAAACCCGTGATGAAGAAGAAGAAATCGGCAAAGGGTGTTGGTCCGTATTGGTTTTGAATGAGGTTGGCACCTATAAAGCCACCAGCAGCACCGTAGGGTGATTCTGGGTCACCCATGATGAAGTGGGTCCATTCCCACGCTTGACAGCTCAAAAAGGTCAAACCACCGAGGATGGTCCAAAGCATCCATTTGGCTACTGCGTCTTTGTCGAGGCGATGTCCGGCTTCTACTGCCAGCACCATGGTTACACTACTTACAATCAAAATAAAGGTCATCAAACCTACAAAGACCAGAGGCAGGTGTACCCCGTGGAAACCCGGGAAGGCATTGAATACATATTCTGGGACGGGCCAGTACTCAGTAGAGAACTTGAATTTACCATGCACAGCCGGGTCATAAGCCGGATGTATGAAGCGCACCATGCCGTAACCTACTAGAAAAGCTGAGAAGGTAAAGGCGTCGGATAGCAAGAAAAACCACATCATCAGTTTGCCATAGCTGGCATTCATGGGCGATTTGCCGCCAAACCAAGGGCTGGTTTTGTCTTGCACATTGCTCACTGTTACAGTTGTAGATGCCATAATTTTCAGTGTTAAGTTTTTATTCGTTTGTTATTCAGTAATATGAACGTATGAAGCGTTTCAACGTGGCTAAATTAGCGATTTAGCAGTAAAAATAAAAACAGATAGACCCAAAGTCCGTCGAGGAAATGCCAAAAGATGGTGGACATTTCGAGATGCAAGCGCCAATTTTCTTGTTGAGCTTCGGTTTTTTTCTTCATTACAATCACGATTAGCCAGTAAATCAAGCCGGCAATCAGGTGGAAAGCGTGTACACCCATTAGTACATAAATGAATGAGCCAGCAGGGTTGGCAGGGTTGCCTTCATAGTCCACGCCTCCAAAGAAAATGCCTCTGCGCACGAGGTCCACCCAGCCCATCCATTGCATAGCCAGAAACAGCAAACCTAAGGCGAGGGTAATCAACAAAAAAGCAGAGGAGCGCTTGCGGTTTCCTTGCTTGCCTGCTCGGTAAGCCATTTGAGCGCTCAGGCTGCTAAGCAACAGTACGCCTGTGCTATACCAAAGCACCTTGGGTAGCTCGATGGAGAGCCATGCGCTGTCTGCCTGTTTGACAATATAGGCAGAGGTGAGCGAGGCAAAAATCATGACAATGGACACTATAAACAGCCAAAGCATGAATTTTTTCGGGTTCATGCCGAAGGTGGGGGTGGGCTCTTCGACATACAACAGTTCGTCCAGCACTTTTTCCTCTTTCATAATCGTTTGGGTTTGTAATTTTGCCGCCTTACAAAGGTAGGGTTGCTTTTACAAAACAACACGCACCAGGCAAAGGTTTTTAATTTACACCGGAGAATAGGCGGCTCCAGCGTATTTTATGTAGCAGCTCAGCATAAGGGTCTATGGAAAGCCATACAAACACCGCCTTGCCTACCACATGGTCGTAGGGTACAAAGCCCCAAAATCGTGAATCCAGTGAATTGTGGCGGTTGTCGCCCATCATGAAGAGGTAATCTTGGCGAAAAGTATATTCTTTCACTTCCTCTTCGTTGATATAGAGCTTGTCGTTCTTTACTTCCGCCTTAGCGTGCCCCTCATATTGGACAATGGTATGCCCATAGAGGATAACATTTTCAGGAGTCATAGGGATTTTATCGCCTTTTTTGGGCACGTAAAGCGGACCGAAGTAGTCTTCATTCCAATTGAACTGCGGATGGTGGGGAAATACACGCAAGTTGCCGATACCCTCTTCGGCAAGCGACATTTCTACTTTTTCTACTGCGGGCAGTTTTTTCAGGGCTTCGGCGGTTGCGGGCGTCATGGTGATGTGGTAGCCAAAGTTGGTGGCATACACGTCGGTGTTGCTGTCGCTCGAATAACGGATGCCCAACTCTTCGAATACACGGGGGCGAATGCCTTGGTTGGTATAGACATCATAGCGAAACTGTACGCCTTCGGGGTATGCTTGTTCCACACCGTTGATATACACTTTGGCAGCTTTGATTTGAATGGTATCGCCACCTGTAGCCACGCAGCGCTTGATGTAGTGTGTTTTCAGGTCGGTAGGATATTTGGGGCGCCCCGGTTCTTGCGGCGGAAAGTTGAACACCACCACATCGCCTTTTTGCACCTTCGACAAGCCGGGCAGGCGATACATGGGCAGCTGTATCCAGTCCAGATAAGAAGGAATGTCTGTTCCCCAGATGGTTTGGTGGGTCAAGGGTACCTGTAGAGGGGTTTGGGGGGTACGTGCCCCGTAGCTTAATTTGCTTACAAACAGGAAGTCGCCTACCAGTAGGCTGCGTTCCATAGAAGGGGTGGGAATGGTATAAGCTTCCACAAAAAGCCAACGGACCAAGGTAGCCACAACAACGGCAAAGAGCAAGGAGTCGAGCCACTCGCGCAGTTTGGACTTGGGCTTTTTATTTTTTTCTTCTTTGCTTTTCAAAAAGGACAACTTCATGGTACGGTATGTTTTGAAAAAGTGATTATTTACGTTTTAGAACGACGAAAAGGAAATGCCCAACTGCTCTTCGAGCAGTTGTTCCATGCCAAAAAAACCGCTGTTTTGACGTGCCAGAAATTCGGCAGCCAGCACCGCGCCATAAGCAAAACCATGGCGCGAAAAAGCCTCATGTTTTAACTCTATGAGGTCGTCGGTTGAGCGGTAGCGCACAATGTGGATACCGGGCACTTCATCGATGCGCTTGGCTTCGATGGGCAGGTGTATGGCTTGGGCTTCGGTAGCGAGTGCCCACCCTTGTTTTTGCGGATAGTGTGCCAGAATATCTTCTGCCAAACGGATGGCGGTGCCGCTGGGCGCATCTTTTTTATGTATGTGATGCACTTCCTCCATGCTCACCTCATATTGTGGTTGACTGCTCATGAGGCGGGCAGTCAAACGGTTGATAAGAAAAAACAAATTGACACCTATGCTAAAATTAGGGGCATAGAAAAACGGCGTTTGATGTTTCTCTATGAGTTGTTTTACTTCTGGCAGATGGCGGAGCCAACCGGTGGAGCCACTCACTACCGGCACTTGTTGCTGCAAACATTGCCGGATGTTGTCAAAAGCACTTTCAGGACCCGTAAACTCAATGGCTACGTGGGTATTCTCTGGCGATAGTGTGGATAGTTGAGCCTTGTTTTCACGACCTATGATGGCGGCTATGTGGTGTCCTCTTTGGCGGGCAATGCGCTCGATGGCTTTACCCATCTTGCCGTAGCCGATTAGTGCTATGTTCAAAGTCATGCGTTTGTTTAACCGTTTGTTGAAATAAAGTTAAAACTTGAGCGTAAAGGTAACACCTTTTGCCCAAATGCCATGACTGTGGGGGAGTGGTTCTATGTGAGGCGACAGGTGCAAGCTGATGTCGTCGCTGAAATCGAAGCCTGCCAGATGGGCATCTACAATGGCATCGGCAATATTCAAGCCGTAGGTGAGGATGCCCACCAATATAAGCAACTCTTTGTTGCGGCGGGTGAAGCTGCGTAGATAACGGGTGCGGTTCAAATCCAGCTGGTTGGGGTTGCCGTTTAGGATGGTTTGTTTATACAGGTTGTCGAAGTATTGATAATAAGAGTCGTTCCAGTAAATGCCATAGGCGATGGCGCCTAAGGCAGCGTAAATCACTGGCACCTTCCAAGGTTTTTTATTATAGACCTGTCCCCAACCGGGCAAGACAGCAGAGCGCTTCGCTGCTTCGATAGGCGAAAAGGGGTTAGTCCCTATCTTTTCGATATAGGGCATGGCTGCTGTGGGTTGTGCCTGACGTAGGGCAGGCGCAGGGTGCACTTGCAGGCTATCGGTTTGTGCCCATCCGGCTTGCCAGCAGCAAGCAAGCAAACACAACACTACTAACCGGTGATTCATGGACATTGATTATATGTTGAGGATTTCGAGCAGGCGGTTGAGCTCGTCTATGGAAGTGAACGGTATTTTGATTTCCCCTCTATCGGGCGACTTACCGGTTTTGATTTGTATTTTGGTGCCAAAATGCGAGGACAAGCGTTGCTGTAGCTGCTTGAGTTCGGGTGTCAAGTCGCTACGGCTTGGTTTCTGGCTTGGTGAGGTTTTGGTTTGCACTGCCTGCACCAGCTGTTCCACTTGACGCACCGATAGCTTTTCGCTGATGATTTTTTGGTAAATGAAGAGTTGTTGGGCAGGGTTTTCGAGGCTTATCAGCGCGCGGGCATGCCCCATGCTCAGCAGTCCGTCGCGCAAGCCTGCTTGAATGTCGGGGGGTAATTTTAACAGACGCAAATAGTTGGTTACAGTAGAGCGCTTCTTGCCCACACGCTCGCCCAGTTCTTCCTGTTTCAGCCCACATTCGGTAATGAGGCGTTGATAACTCAGGGCTATTTCTATAGGGTTGAGGTCTTGGCGCTGGATGTTTTCAATCAGTGCCATCTCCAGCATTTGCTGGTCGTTGGCGGTACGCACATAAGCAGGCACGCTTGTAAGCCCTGCCAGCTGTGAGGCTTGCCAGCGACGTTCGCCCGAAATGATTTGATACTTGCCGTCTTCTAAGCGTCGTACAGTAATGGGTTGTATGATGCCGTGCACCTTGATGGACTCAGCAAGCTCTTGCAGCGCCTCGGGGTCAAAATCCTGGCGTGGCTGAAAGGGGTTGGGTTCGATAGAGCTAATTGGGATTTCTTGTATGCTGTCTTGTTTTGGGTTGGTAGAAGGGGTGGTTTGCTGCATTGCGTCGCTGTCGGAGAGCAGCGCGCCCAGCCCTCTGCCTAATCCTTTTTTGCGTTTATTCATCGTCACTTTTGTGCTTTAGGACTTTTCGCCTTCAAAGGTAATTGATTCTTTTCTAATATTTCCTTTGCAAGAGCTAAATATGATTCGGCGCCTTTGCTGGCGGGGTCATACATGATGACTGGTAGCCCGAAACTGGGCGACTCACTCAGCCGCACGTTACGCGGAATGACCGTATCGAAGACCATCTCTTTGAAATGCTGCTTCACGTCTTCAATGACTTGATTCGACAGGCGGACACGCAGGTCATGCATGGTCAGCAAGATGCCTTCTATCTGCAGGGCAGTGTTGAGGCGTGCCTGTATGATTTTGATGGTATTGAGCAGCTTGCCCAAGCCTTCCAAGGCGAAGTACTCGCACTGCACGGGTACCACCACCGAGTCGGCAGCCGTAAGGGCATTCACGGTGATAAGCCCCAACGAGGGCGAACAGTCTATCAATATGAAGTCGTAGCTGTTGCGTATGGGTTCAATTGCCTGCCGCATCTTTACTTCCCTTTCTGCGAGGTTAATCATCTCTACTTCGGCACCCACCAGGTCGATGTGAGAAGGCACAATATAAAGATTGGGCACTTGCGAAGGCATGATGGCACCTTGGATATCCACGCCGTCAACCATGCATTCGTAGATGCTGTTTTCTACTTCGCGGGGGTTGAGCCCCAGACCCGAAGTGGAGTTGGCTTGGGGGTCGGCATCGATAACCAATGTTTGATATCCTAAGTGTGCCAGGCTGGCAGCCAAGTTGATGGCGGTGGTAGTTTTGCCTACACCACCCTTCTGATTGGCGATAGCTATCACTTTTCCCATGAAGATTCCGGTTTTAATAAGCGAAAAGTACAGATAAATTCTTGCATTTAAAAGCAAAACGGTATTTTCGTTACAGTGAGTTGTTTTTTACGAATAAAATATGCAGATTTAGCATTAAATATACGCCTTTGTTGAAATCAAGGATACAATTAAACTTTTTAAAAATCTCTCATATGGTACGCAAAATCTTATCGTTTATTGTTTTGGCTGCTTTCTTGGCTGCCTGTGGTGGGCAGTCTGAAAAAGGCGCCCCAAAGAAAGTCTTCCGTTACAATCAAACGGGGGGATTGAAGTCGCTTGACCCGGCATTTGCTAACAACCGGGCAACGGTATGGGCAACCACCCAGATTTACAACGGCTTGTTCGAGATGGACGAAAGCCTGCACCCCATGCCAGCACTGGCAAACACATGGAGCATCTCAGAAGATGGTAAAACCTACACCTTCATCATCAAGAAAGGAGTTTATTTTCATGACGACCCTTGTTTCCCCGAGGGAAAAGGGCGGGAGCTGAAAGCCTCGGACTTTGTCTATTCGTTCAAGCGAATCATGTCGCCAGCAACCGCCAGCACCGGACGCTGGGTGTTCGAAGGCAAAGTGTTGACCAACCCCGACGGCACCTTATCCGACTCGGCATTCATTGCTTTGGACGACTACACCCTGCAAATTCGCTTAAAAGAGCCTTTCCCGCCATTCTTAGACCTGCTGACAGTGCCCTATACTTATGTGGTGCCCCAAGAGGCAGTAGAATACTACAAAGACGACTTCCGCAGCCACCCCGTGGGTACTGGTCCGTTTAAGTTCAGAGAATGGAAAGAAGGCGAAAGCCTGGTGCTGGAGAAAAACCCCAATTACTGGAAAGCCAAAGAGTTGGGTAAGGATATACCCTATTTAGATGCTGTGCAGGTGCGTTTTATTGAAGACCCCAACCAAGCATTTCGCGAGTTTCAAGCTGGCAACTTAGACTTCATCACCGGTTTACCGGAAAATGCCAAAGACATTTTAGACGCACAGGGCAACGTAAAACCTGAATTTGCAGCGAAGTTTAATGTTGAAAAAGCCGATTATCTCAATACCGAATACATAGGTTTTCAGATGAACCCCGAAAACTATGTGGAGCCGGAAAAGCATCCTTTCCTCAAAAAAGAGTTCCGGCAGGCGCTGGCTTATGCTATAGACCGTAACGAATTGATTTATTCGCTGCGCAATGGTTTGGGCAAGCCGGGCACTGCAGGTATTGTACCCATAGGCATGCCTTCGTTCGATTCTTCGGTGGTGAAAGGTTATCATTACAACCCAGAAAAGGCACGTGAGTTGCTCAAAGCTGCCGGTTACCCGAACGGCGAAGGCTTAGAAAAATACCAACTGAAGCTTGCGACCTATTCTACTGACCTCAATATTGCGGAGTTCATACAAAAACAATGGGAGAATATAGGCGTGAAAGTGGAAATAGAAACCGCACAATTCTCTACACATCAGCAGCGTGTGGACAATGGTAAGGTGAACCTATTCCGTGGCTCGTGGTTAGCAGACTATCCTGATGCCGAGAACTATCTGGCTATGTTTTACAGCAAGTATTTGTCGCCCGCAGGACCCAACAAAACCCACTTTATCAACCGCACCTATGACAGTCTGTATGTGGCTGCCATGTATGTGAAAGAAAACGCAGAGGACCACTTTAAGCGCTATTCTATTTATCACCAGATGGAAAAACTCATCCTGGAAGAGTGCCCAGTAATCATCCTGTATTACGATGACGTGTTGCGTATGTCGCAAAAAAATGTGACCGGTTTGCGCATCAATCCTATGAATATTTTGAGTTTGGAAGAGGTAGATTTCATGAACCCCAACTAAAATTAAGGTGGTCATGGAAATAGCGAGGTTATAGTGCTTGCTTCTGTCGTGGCAGCTGCAAAGCGCCGGCTTTGTAAAGGCTCGGCGCTTTGTTTATATTCGATGCGTTTTGGCTTTGATTGCGCTTGATATGATGCTTCAGGTAGGGATTAAACGTTTGTTGATTGCTTTTTTCCTCATCTTGATGAGTTTTGTGGTGGGTACACTTGCCTACCAGCTGATAGAGGGCTATACGCTTTCGGAAGCCTTCTATATGACTGTCATTACTTTTTCTACCGTAGGTTATACAGAAGTACGCCCTTTGTCGGAAGAAGGGCGCCTGTTTACTTCTCTTTTCATTGTATTCAACTTATTGGTTGCCGGTTTTGGGATATCTACGCTCACTTCCTTCTTCTTTGAAGGAGAAATCCAAAAACTATTTTATAGCTTAGGTGTCAGCAGAAACGTACGCAAAATGAACAATCATGTGATAGTATGCGGCTATGGACGCAACGGTGTTAAGGTATGTGAAGAACTGCTTAAGGCAAAGCGCGATTTCGTCATCATAGAACACGACCCTAAGATAAGTCGCCCTGTATTTGGCAAAGATGTACGTTTTGGGTATATCTTGGGCGATGCTACCCTCGACGAAACACTCAAAGAAGCACGCATAGAGCATGCTGCCGCCATTGTCATCACCTTGCCCAAAGATGCCGAAAATGTATTCATCACTTTGACTGCCCGAGAGTTGAACCCCCGTATTTTCATTGTAGCGAGGGCATCGGAAGAATCCTCTGAGCGCAAACTGTACCGTGCCGGTGCCAATCGGGTGGTGATGCCCGACCACATCGGAGGTATCCATATGGCTCAAACGGTCACCAAACCTTATGTAATAGAATTCCTTGATTTGCTTTCGGGCGTTGGCGATACTCGCCTTGATTTGGAAGAAGTGCGCGGCTATTGGCTGCATTCTGATGTAATAGGCAAGTCGTTGGCAGAATTGAATATACGAAGTGCCACAGGGGGGGCAGTGGTGTTGGCATTGCGTGAAGGTGGGCAGTTTGTTTTCAATGTTGACCCACACCGCCCTATCCGCAAAGAAGATGTGTTGATTATTTTGGGATTGCCCGAGCATTTAAAGAAATTTGAAGAACTCTACATGCAGGAGAAGCACTTTACTTTTTGAAAAGATACCCTGCGAGGCGCCCCACTGACCTCTCGCAGGGCGTTTTTATTAAGATTTCAGTAAGCTTAAGAGTTGCTCATGCGCCGCTGACACCTCGTGTACAGGCAGCAAGCAGCTTTTGTCCACGCACACATAACAGGTAGTTAATCCGTTTATGGCTTTCCGTTCTTTCAAGTTGGGCAGCATGCTGTTTTTACCGTCATTTTCGCAGCTACCCATCCAAAGAGCGTGGGGTAGGTAATAGACACTCAGCTGCTTGCGCATTTCAAGGGCTTGATTGCCTACAATTGCCACTTCGGCGGTGGGGCGCACATAGTGTAGCCACAGGTGTGCCCAATGTGCCAAATAGCGCACCTCTGTTTGAAGCATAGGGCTGACAGTAGCCAGCAGGCGTTGTGCCTGCTGTTGCCATGCTTCCTTTTCGAGTAGGATGCCCAAGTAAAACAGATTGTGTGCCATTACTGCATTTTCGGAGGGAATGACGCTGTCGAAGAGGTTGCTTTTATTGGCAATGAGGTCCTTGCTGTGGAGGGGTGCCATGCGATAAAGCCCTTCTTCATCCAAGAAAAGAGATTGGGCTTGTTCGAGTAATATTTGTGCTTTTGACAGGAACCGCTCATCGAAAGTAACTTGGTAAAGCGCTATGTAGGCAGCAATCACATGGGCGTAGTCTTCTGCCAAACCATGCCCTTTGGCTTGTCCTTCTTGGTAGCTGTGATAGAGCATGCCTTGCGTATTCAGCTTTTCATCTATGAATTTTGCTACTCGCAAAGCAGTATTTTTGAACTCTTCCTGTCCAAAGGCATTGTATGCTTCGCATAGTCCTTTGATGAGCAGGGCATTCCATGCAGTCAATATTTTGGTGTCGCGAGCGGGTGGGGTGCGTAGGGCGCGCACGTGCAACAGGCGCTGGAGCATGCTGTGCAGGTGGCGAAATTCTTTTTCATCGGCAGGCAGGCGGTGCATACGCAGCACATTTTTGCCTTCTTCCCAGTTGCCGCTGGGCTGCAGGTCGAATACTTCTGTGAAGGCGTCGAAATCGTCTTTTAGAACATCCAGCACTTCCTCATAACGCCACACATAATATTTGCCCTCTTCGCCTTCGGAGTCGGCATCCAGCGCGGCATAATAGACACCTTCGGGGCTTAGTAGCTCGCGGTTCAGAAAATCGAAGGTGCCGAAAACCACTGCTGCCTTATATGCTTCGGGCTGCAAGCGATAGCTTTGAGCGTAAAGCCCTATGAGTTGGGCATTGTCGTAGAGCATCTTTTCGAAATGAGGCACATGCCAACGGCTGTCCACCGAGTAGCGGGCAAAGCCACCGCCCACGTGGTCGTAGAGCCCACCCATGTACATGGCTTGCAGGCTGCGCTCGGTGTGTTGCAGCAGCGATGTTTGCTTGAGGGCAACACCCGCATAAAGCATGAACTCATACACACAAGGAGTGGGGAATTTGGGAGCGCCCGAAAAACCACCATGCAGGGTGTCGAAGGCTGCTTCGAGACGGTGCAGGCTTGCCTGCATGGCTGCTTCGGTGGGCAGCTGTTTGTCTTTTCGCAACCCGAAACGCTGCGAGAGACTTTGCTGCAGAGCATGGCTCAGCTTGGCAGCGGCTTCTTCTAAGGCTTGGCGCTCGGTTTTGAAGGCTTTTACTACATTGAGCAGCAGTTGCTTCCATGTTTGGGGTGGAAAATAGGTGCCACCATAAAAGGGGCGGCGGTCGGGGAGTAGAAATACATTGAGTGGCCAGCCGCCGGGCAAGCCCATCGCCTGTACGGCATCCATATAGATGGCGTCGAGGTCGGGGCGTTCTTCTCTGTCCACTTTGATATTGATAAAGTGGGCATTCATGAGGTCGGCTATCTCTTGGTTTTCGAAGCACTCGCGCTCCATCACATGGCACCAATGGCAGGTAGAATAGCCGATGCTCAACAGGATGGGTTTTTGCAGTTTCTCTGCCAGTTCGAGGCTTTCTTTGCCCCAAGGCATCCATTGCACGGGATTGTAGGCGTGTTGGCGCAAATAGGGGCTGGTTTCGTGTATCAGCGCATTGGGGGTTCGCTTGCTTTGTGAACTCATGAGGTAAAAAACGTTTTTTGAGAAAACACTTGGACAAGTTAAATAGTGCGCCAAAAGAGAAAGCTGGGGACGGCTGTTTGCGAACGCCTTGAAATATGTAGTTTTGCACAAGGTCTAATAAAAGCCGACACCATGACACATGTTGAGTTGTTTACGTTCAATCCTTTTTCAGAGAACACGTATGTGGTGTATGACAAGCAGAGCCGTGAGGCAGTCATCATAGACCCGGGTTGTTGGGAAGCTGCCGAGCGCCAAAGTCTGATGCAATACATACAAGAACAGCGACTGCAAGTAAAGGCAGTCTGGAATACGCACTGCCATCTGGACCACGTATTTGGCAATCGCTGGGCAACCGACACCTTCGAAGTGGGCTTGTGGGCACATGCTCAAGAGCAGTTCAACTTAGACAATATGGCGATGGTGTGCACTTACTTTGGCATCCCGCCTTTTGACCCGGGCAGTATAGACCACCCTTTGAAAGAAGGCATGCAGTTGGTGGTGGGCAATGCCGTTTTTGAAGTACTTTTTACACCGGGGCACTCGCCCGGTCATGTGGTTTTCTACAATGCCGCCGAGGGCTATTGCATCAATGGCGATGTACTTTTCCGAATGAGCATAGGGCGCACCGACCTGCCCGGTGGCGACCATCTCACGCTTTTGCGTTCTATCCGTGAAAAGTTGTTTGTGCTTCCCGACGACACCCTGATATATACTGGGCATGGCGAGCCCACTACCATAGGTTTTGAAAAGCAGCACAATCCGTTTTTGAATGGGATGTATAGTTAGGTTGGCAGGGGTGCCCTTCATCATTTGCGTTTGGTCAGTCCACGCAGAATATTCACCACTGGGCTGCCGGTAGTGGCTGCCGTCGGGAAAATACCCTCTTGTGCGGCACGTACCTGCTCTACGGTATAGAACGCCTTGGGGTGGTAATGACGCAGGCGCTCGATGAAGCGGGGCAGGCGCTTGCGCTCTACTACCGAGAAAAGAATTTTTACATTGCCACGGCTGCCGCGAGCATCCACTAAGGTATAGCCGAAACCTTCGTTGCTGAGAGCAGTCAGCAGCGAAGGGTTCAATTCTGGTAAAATGGCACGTACAATGAGCATGCCCACCGCCAACTTACCTTCGATGAGCATGCCCACGAAAGTGCCCGTAGCATAGCCGCCGGCGTAAGCCACATAAGAAATGGGGTTGTTTATGTATTGAAATATTTGCCCGATAGCCAACAGCCATATCAGCGATTCGAAGAAGCCCAAAAAAGTAGCTATTTTGCGCTTGCCGTTCATGACAAACATAATGCGCACAGTGGCAATGGATACGTCGCTTACCCTTGCTAAGAAAATCATGGCGGGCAATACAAACCAACGAAACTGTTCGGAGCTAATACCGAAGTGTTCGATAAAGAAAGATTCCATAGCGGTCTGCTCGTTTTGATGCTGCAAAGAAAGGGCTTTTGATGGGGTGATAACAATTTTTTTAATGGCTAAAAGTTGCCATGTTCGGGCACGACAGCTCTTTCTGGGTTACATCCAGCGGCGGGCGGCTTGCCAGTCAAACAATCTCGCCTTTTTCCATGCCTGCTTTGATGTTGCTAAGCATCACTTCGGTCATGCGGTCTAGGTCATAAGCCGGCTGCCAGCCCCAGTCTTGGCGTGCAGCGCTGTCGTCGATGCTTTGAGGCCAAGAGTCGGCGATTGCCTGCCGGAAGTCGGGTTGGTATTCTATGGTGAAATCCGGGATGTGTTTTTGAATGGAAGCGGCTATTTCGCGCGGGCAGAAGCTCATTCCATGCAGGTTATAGCTGGTGCGCACCTTGATTTTGTTGGCATCGGCATGCATTAGCTCCAGGGTGGCGCGCACGGCATCTTCCATGTACATCATGGGGAGATAGGTGTCTTCTTTCAAGAAACAAACAAAATGCTTTTGGAAAAGCGCTTTGTGATAAATCTCTACGGCGTAGTCGGTGGTGCCACCGCCGGGCATCGATTTATAGCCGATAAGTCCCGGGTAGCGCAGGCTGCGCACGTCCACACCCCAACGGTTGAAATAATATTGGCACCAGTTTTCGCCTGCTTGCTTACTGATGCCATAAACTGTGGTGGGTTCCATAGAGCAGTGTTGGGGGGTGTTTTGGCGCGGAGTGGTAGGACCAAAGACTGCAATAGAGCTGGGCCAATATACTTTAGCAATCTTGAACTCTATGGCGGCATCCAGCACATGGAGCAGCCCTTGCATATTTAGCTGCCAAGCGTGCTTGGGGTGTTTTTCACCCGTAGCCGACAACATGGCTGCCAAATGATAAATCTGTGTGATTTTGTGTTTTTGAATCACTTCGGCAAGGGCTTTGGGGTTGAGTACATCTAGTTTTTCGAAGCGAGGGAACAGCTGCTTACGTCTTTCATCGGGGTTGCGCACGTCGGAAGCCAGCACGTGTGCTTCGCCGTAGATATTTTGCAAGCTGGCTACCAGTTCGGTACCCAATTGCCCGGCTGCGCCAATCACCAATATATTGTCTTGTGTCATAGAAGATAGGTTGTCTTGAACAATTTCTTTAAGTTTGTGCAAAGTTAGCATTTAAAGTAAAAATTGAATAATTTCATGGCACAGACGCAGCCGCTGAGTTTAGAAGAGTTTTTGCAAAAGAAAAAAATAGACGTGGTCGCTTTGAGCAAGCACATGCCGGAGCTCTGGAATGAGTGGCAAGCGCTGTGGCAGGAGATGAGTCCGCAGAGCTTTGACGCCCAAAAGAAATTTTTGTTCAACCGTCTGCGTCGTCGCTTTCCGCTTTCTGCCTCTGTATCTTCAACATAAACCTACGATAAAACATGTACGGAAAAATACAAGAACACCTGCAAAAAGAACTGCAATCGATTCGTGAAGCAGGTCTCTTTAAAGAAGAGCGCATCATCAGTTCGCCTCAAGGTGCCGAAATTACCCTTAAAGATGGGCGCAAAGTGTTGAACTTCTGTGCCAACAACTATTTGGGGCTTTCGTCGCATCCGAAGGTAATAGAAGCCGCCAAGCGGGCTATCGACACTCATGGCTTTGGCATGTCATCGGTGCGTTTTATCTGTGGCACCCAAGACATTCACAAAGAGCTGGAAGAGAAGATATCGGCTTTTTTAGGTACCGAAGACACCATCCTTTACGCTGCCGCTTTCGATGCCAATGGTGGGGTGTTCGAGCCGCTCTTTGGTCCCGAAGATGCCATCATTTCCGATGAATTGAACCACGCTTCCATCATCGATGGCATACGTTTGTGCAAGGCACAGCGCTTCCGCTATAAACACAACGACATGGCAGACTTGGAAGCCAAGCTGCGGGAAGCCCAAAGCGCCCGTTTCCGTATCATCGTTACCGACGGGGTGTTCTCTATGGACGGTACCATCGCCCAATTGGATAAAATTTGTGAACTGGCAGAAAAATACGATGCGCTGGTGATGATAGATGAGTGCCATGCCACCGGCTTCATGGGCAAGACCGGACGCGGCACGCACGAGTACCGCAATGTGATGGGGCGCATCGACATCATCACCGGCACTTTGGGGAAAGCATTGGGCGGTGCTTCTGGCGGCTTTACCTCCGGACGCAAAGAAATCATCGAGATGCTGCGTCAGCGCTCACGTCCTTATCTTTTCTCCAACGCTTTGGCACCGGCTATCGTGGGGGCTTCTATTGCGGTCTTTGACCTGCTGAGTGAGACCACCGAGTTGCGCGACAAGCTCGAGTACAATACCAAGTATTTCCGTAAAAAGATGACCGAAGCCGGCTTCGACATCAAGCCGGGCGAGCACCCCATCGTGCCCATCATGCTTTATGATGCTGTGTTGGCGCAGAAGTTTGCCAACCGCCTTTTGGATAAGGGCATCTATGTGATAGGCTTCTTCTATCCGGTAGTACCGCAAGGGCAGGCGCGCATTCGTGTGCAGCTGTCGGCTGCTCATGAACAAGAACACCTCGACAAAGCCATTCATGCTTTTGTGGAAGTAGGGCAGGAGCTGGGCGTATTGAAGGCTTCTGTTTAAATCCTGTTTAAACAAAACAGACAGAAGGGCTTGCCGGCTCTTCCGTCTGTTTTTGTCGTTTCGGGTGTAGGTGAACAAATTTCTTTTGTTTCTTGTGCCTTGCTTTGATGAGATTCAGGTTTTTTACCGCGCTTACGCTCCGTTCGAAACCACAGCTTATGTGCATCCAATATAGTTGGAATGGGCTCACAGTCTTTTGATAGAGGGCTTCAGGGCATCCATTCGAAAAGGCGGTAGTGCCCGTCGTCCATTCCCAAAGCACGATAGGTGGCAATGGCTGCTTCGTTGTTTTGTTCTACATACAAGCGGATACCGCAAAACTGCTTGTTTTCTTGCACTTGCTTTTGAGTGAAGGCATAGAACTGTCGAAACACCCCGCGTCGGCGGTATTCGGGCTTTACATACACCGATTGAATCCAGATGACATAGGCATTGCGCCAATCGCTCCATTCATAGGTGTGCATCATGCAGCCGGCAACCTCATTGCCATGCAGGGCTATGTAGTATTTGCCTTTGGTAGGGTTTTCCAAAACGGCTTTGATGCCTTCATAGAGTGTTTTTTGTGAGAGCTCCATGCCTTCGCTTTCCTTTGCCATTGCTTGCTGAAAGGCAATCAAAAGGTCTAAGTGCTCAGGCAAGGCGGTTTGAATACGGCATTTAAGCTCCGGGTTCATTCCTCGTTTCATCGGGTGATTTTGCTTCATCCGATTTTTGATTTTTAGCTGTTTGAAAAATTCCTGTAAGTACTTCCTGTAAGATGTTTTGCAGCTCTTCTTGTGCTTGGCGCAATTCTTCGAAGAGCTGGGCATTGCGCGGGCGCTTGCTTTGAAAAGCTTCTTCAATAAGGTCTTTCAGATGCGGCAGTTTCTTGGCAATGAGCTCTTCCAAATCGAATGTTATCTCCACATTGATTTCCTGTGCGTCGGCGTCTTCTTTCACTTTTTGCCGTGTCTGCTCATATAGCTTTTCTTTGGCTTCTTGGATGGCTTCTTCTTGCAACGTCAGCAGCTGTTTCTGCTCTTTGGCGTATTGCTTGGCAAGCTGCTTGGCGGCAGCTTTTATTTCTTTTTTCATGTGCTCGGTGAGGTGTTCATTTTCTCCGGCAAGCACTGCGGTGATGGCTTGCTCCAATTTTTTGCGTAGTGCTTTTTTGTCGAATTGGTTTGAGTGGCTCATGATAGGTCGTTTTTTCAGTTTTCGTCAGGTGGTGGGGCATTCTGAATACCGAAGCGGGCAGCACGTTGCTCCCAACTTTTACGTGCCCATTGCTGGAGGTCTTCTATATTATCCAGCTCGTCCATGATTTCGGTACCCAAGAGGGTTTCTACACAATCCTCCATGGTGACAAGACCGGCTACGCCACCGTACTCGTCCACTACGATGGCAATATGCTCGCGTTCTTGCATGAATTTGTTGAATATCTCGGGTAAGGTTAGCGTATCATGAATGAAAATGATATCTCTTTTCAATGAAACCAGCGGCTCGTTTTCCTTTTGGTTGATGATATGCTCAAGAATTTCGCTTTTCAACACATAGCCAGTGATGTTGTCGATGTTTTCACGAAAAATGGGGATGCGGGAGAAACGCAACTTAGGATGTTTTACGTAAAAATCCCGGATGAGGGTGTTTTCGTCGGCTGCCAGCATCACGGTGCGCGGCGTCATGATGTCCGACACCCTGATGCTGTTGAGCTGCAGCAGGTTCTTGATGATTTGGAACTCCTCTTTGCGGAAGATGCCTTCTTTGGCACCTACTTCGGTCATGGCAAAAAATTCAGCCCGGCTAAAAACGCTTTGTTGTTTATTGCGTTTGAGTAGGCGGGTGATGAAACCCGTCATCCACACCAAAGGCGACATAATAAAGGTGATGCCCCGGAGGGTAGCCACAGTAAAACTGGCAAGGCTTTGGGCATAGCTGGCACCAATGGTTTTGGGTATGATTTCTGAAAACACCAAGATGGCAATGGTGAGTCCGCCCGAAAAAATCAGCGGTGAGGTTTCGGGAAAGAGCACACTGGCTTGCACGCCTACGCCGGAAGCACCAATGGTGTTGGCGATGGTGTTGAGCGAAAGGATAGCTGCCAGCGGGCGGTCAATGTCGGTTTTCATGGCTTTTAGGTGGCGGGCAAATGCTTTGCCTTCTTGTAGCTTCATTTCTACGAACGACTCCGGTATGCTTAGCAGGGAAGCCTCCATTAAGGAACAAAGGAATGAGGTGAGTAGTGTAAGTAAAACATAAGAGATTAACACTTCCATGGATATTATTCTTTACTTGGTTTTTTAGCATTGTGCTCATGAATGGTGGCTTCATAGGCATGGTCTATATGCAAAGCACCGTGCTGGGCAGCCTGCACAGCCAAGCAGTCGCAACGCTCATTTTCGGCATGCCCTGCATGCCCCTTGACCCACACAAAACGCACTCGGTGTTTTTGTAGAAGTGGCAAGAGCTGCTTCCACAAATCGGCGTTGGCGGTGTTTTTAAAACCGCGCTGTTGCCATTTCTTTAGCCATCCTTTTTCTATGGCATTTACCACATACTGCGAGTCGGAATAGACAACCACCTGCCAGCCACTGCCTTTGATTTGTTTGAGTGCTTCAATTACAGCCAGCAGTTCCATGCGGTTGTTGGTAGTAAGTCGGAAGCCTTTGGAGAATTCTTTTTCATGTTGTTTGTAGCGCATGATGACGCCATAACCTCCGGGACCCGGGTTGCCCAGCGATGCGCCGTCTGTATAAACTTCTATGATTTCTTGCGAAGACATGCTGTAAGCAGCGCTTTAGGCAGGCATGAAATAGTGTATGTTGTTTTTGAATATCTTGATAGCGATAGCCAACAGCAATATACCGAATACTTTTCGAAGAATGTTGGTGCCGGCAACGCCCAAGCGCGTTTCCAACCATGCCGAGGCTTTTAAAACCACATACACCAGTAATAGGTTAATGACAATGCCGATGAGAATCACGGGGCGCTCATATTCGGCACGCAGAGAGATGAGCGTAGTCATGGTGCCGGCGCCGGCAATCAGCGGAAACGCCAAAGGCACAATTGCCGAGGTTTTGGCATCGCCGGTGTCTTTGAAGAAATGAGCGCCCAGTACCATCTCCATGCCAATCAGGAAGATAATAATAGAACCAGCAATAGAGAATGACTGAATGTCCACACCTAAAAAGTGGAGTAGGAGGTCGCCATAATACAAGAAAACGACCATAATAAAGCCTGCCACAAGGGTGGCTTTGGCAGCATCCAGTTCACCTGCTTTCTTGCGCAGGTCTATGATGATAGGGATGGAGCCCAAAATGTCAATCACTGAAAATAAAACCAGCGAGACGGTAAGTACATCTTTCCAATAAAGGTGTTCCATAGCCATTGTTTTAAAGTTAAAGGTGATATTGTAAGGTATGTTTAAACGCTTTGAAAGGTAGAAAAAACATCTAACAGTTGTTGAAAATGAGTATCGGGGATTGCCGGGAAATTGGCAATACGGAAGCTGTGGTTTTTCCATTGACCATAGCCATTGCCTATGTATATGCTCCTTTTCAGTGCATGCTGCTTGAAGGCTTGCACCTGTGTGGGCTCCCCTTGCACGCCTATGACCGTTACCGAGCGGTTGGAGGCGTTGGCTACCAGTGGCTGCCACAAAGAATGTTCTTCAAAGAAGTGATACCACGTCTTGGCGCGCTGCCGCAGCTTCAAATCTATTTCAATTATGTGGGGAATGTGTTCGAGCACACGCATCAGCAGGTATATGTTCAGCACGTTGGGGGTATAGGTGGTTTGGTTTTTTTCCATTTTTTCGAGCATGTAGGAAAGGCTGTTGTAACGCCCGCTTTCGCCAATTTCATGTACACGTGCTACTGCCCTTGGCGACAAACACATAATGCCTAAGCCGGCGGGTAAGCCGAAACACTTCTGCACGGAAGCATACCATATGTCTGCCTGTGTCCAAGGGAGCACTACGCCGCCCATAGAAGAGGTAGCATCGACCGACAAGAGCGCATCGGGGAATTGCTCGTGTAGCTGCGACAGAAAGAGGGCAGGCAGGGTAGTGGCGTTTGATGTTTCATTGTGGGTGATGGCTATCAACTCGCTGTCGCTGGGTATTTGCTCAAGTAGGTGGCAAGGGTCATCGTTCAGCTCAAAAGCCAAGCCTGTGGCTGCCGGGTGCAGGTGCTGGGTATAGGCAAAACAACGCTCGCCAAAGGCACCACTATACAGGTGGGTGCTGCGCTCACGGATGAGCGATTGCGCAATCACCTCCCATGATTCTGTAGCTGAAGAAAGGAAGAGCAAAGCGTAGTTTGCCGGCAGGTCGAGCTTTTGCTGTATGAGCAGGCGGCAGCGTGCTACCATTTCTTCGAAAGCTTTGCTGCGGTGGGGCAGACTCAAAATACCCTTTGCATAAGCCTCTTGCAATGCCTCTTGCAGCAGGCTGTACACTTGGGCAGGTCCCGGGTTGAATGTAATAGGAGGGTTCATAGAGTTGTGAGCTAAAGCATTTTTGTAGAGCGAAACTAAAATTTTGCACGAATGATAGCAATATCGTCGGTAGGAAGGCAGTTGTATTCACTTGCCAGCTGTGCAAACTTGCGCTGGAGCATCGTGGGCATATAATCGTAGGTGTTGTCTATGAACAGATAATGGACGATGTCGAAAGTCTCGCTTTCAACGCTCAGGTGCGGCGATGCGACGGTTTCTATGCCATTGCTGGAAATGGTGATGTCTTGAGGTTTCTCTATTTTGAAGCAATAGGTGTGGTGTTTATACCATTTGTCGAAAGAGAAACGGGGAAGGTGGTAAGCCAAATAGTCCATTTCGGAGTGGGCTTCTATTTCGGTGATTTCACCATCGATGCACAGCACGCCGTTGCCCGACACCAGCAAAAAAACTTCTTGCAGCTCTTCGCTGTAAAACATCAAGACAAAAGTTGCCAGTAGCTCGTTGGTTTTGAGTTGAAGCCGCTTTTGGATGAGCTTCAATTCTTTAACAAATTGGAGCATAATCTGGCGCACATAATCTTCAGATTGTACGTACTCTTGGGTATTGAAAGGCATATTTTGTACCACCTTGCGAAGCAACTTGCCATAGAGGGCGGCGCTGAACTGGCTGTCGTAGCCCGAAGAGCAACCGTCGATAACGGCGCCAAAATAGAAGGAGCGCCCTATGGGCAGGTCCAATAGAAAATCTTCACAATAATTGGGGTGTTCGCTTCCTTTCTGTATGAACTTATATATTTTCATTGGGACGTTGGCAGTTGTTCAAGGATGATATAAACGGGGAAATGGTCGCTGTAACCACCCAGATATTTTTCGCCTGCATATGTACGCAGCGGGTAGCCTTGATATTCCCCTGTCTTTTCGCGCAGATAATCAGGATTGAAAATGCGGGCACTGCCTATTTTGTAGTGCAGCCGACTGTTGGGATTGAGCAGTGGGGCGGACAATATAATTTGGTCAAGCATCTGCCAAGAGCCACGATAACAATAACTACCTTCCTGCAGGTAATCGAGTACCCCCATGGCATTGTACAGCTCATCTTCTTTCAAATCGAAAGAGTGGGGGCGTGCTTTCAGCCCGTCCCAAATGCTGGCATCTGTGGGCTCATCGTTGAAGTCGCCCATGACAACAATGTTGGCATGGGGCTGACCGGCACGAATCGCCTCTATAATTAAACGTACCGTACGGGCGGCTTCCATCCGTTTGAGGGCGCTCTTTTCCACGTCACCACTGCGTGAGGGAAAATGGCACACCAGCACATGCAGGGTATCTTTTCCGCCCAAGATGCCCGACACCAACAATACATCGCGTGTTTTGTCATCGGGCAGGTTCACAGGATAGGCTTTGCTTACTAGAGGCTTGAAGGCATAGCGTTTGTAGAGCAGTGCCACGTCGATGCCTCTTTCGTCGGGCGAGTCGTAATGAACGATACCATAATCTTTTAGCCGCAAGTAATCGGTATTGACAAGGTCTTCAAGCACTTGTTTGTTTTCTACCTCGCAGAGCCCCAGTATATCGGGAGCATAGTTTTCTATGCGGGAAATAACAGTCGATAGGTTTTTGAGTTTGGTTTGGTAGCGTTCTTTAGTCCAATGGAGGCGACCGGTGGGGGTGAAGTCGTCGTCGAGAGTGGTGGGGTCGTTGTAAATATCAAATAAGTTTTCCACGTTGTAAAAAGCCAATACATATTGTTTGCCAGCCGTTTTCTGCTTGGCAAAAGGCAGTATTTGAGCAGTAGCGCTACTTGGCAAGAGAAGTGCGGCAACTACAAAAAATGTATAGCAAGATGCTTTCAATGCTTGTTTCATGTCCAAAAAATTTGATTTCTGTGAGCATCTAATTTAAGCAAGATAAATAATAGCATGGTAAAAGCCCACAAAGAAGAGCCTCCGTATGAAACAAAGGGCAAGGGAATACCCACCACAGGAAACAGCCCCATGGTCATAGACAAGTTAAGCGTAAAATGCAGAAACAAAATAGAGGCTACACAATAACCATACACGCGGGCAAAGCGCAGCTTTTGACGCTCGGCTATATATACGATGCGGAACATCAGCACAATAAAAAGCACGATAAGTGTCATGCTGCCCAGCCATCCGAACTCTTCGCCTATGGTACAAAAGATAAAGTCAGTTTGTTGTTCGGGTACAAAATTGAATTTGGTTTGCGTGCCCTGCAGATAGCCTTTTCCGCTAAGACCGCCCGAGCCAATGGCTATCTTGGATTGTTGTAGATTGTAACGCGCATGCCGCGCTTCTTTATCTACGTTTTCATCAATCAGTACCAAAATACGCTCTTTCTGATGCGGTTTCAGTATTTTGTCGGATTGAAAAATCGTGTCAACACTGGCGGCAAAGCCCATAAAAAGGAGTGTAGGAATGCCTACAAGCAGCAGTAGTTTGGCAGAGAAGCCTTTATTCAAATAACTCATCAACATGATAAGAAGGGCTGCCAGCATCAAGAAAGTAAATAGTAAGTAGCTGATGGGCTTTATGACCAACGCCAGCACAAAAGTAAGCCCGAACAGAGCTGGGGCAATCAAAAACAAGGGTGAGAGTCCTTCACGAAACATCACGAGCACGAAAGCAGCAAACACCAGTGTAGAGCCAGCATCGGGTTGCAGCAAGATGAGGAATGCCGGCAGCCCTATGATACTAAAAGCAATGAATAAGTCGCTCCAGCGGTTAAGTCGCACTTCTTTGTTGTTTAAGTACTTTGCCAGTGCCAACGAGGTGAAAACCTTGGCAAATTCGGCAGGTTGAAGCCGCATGCCGCCAAAATCGAACCATGCTCGCGCACCACCAATTTTTACGCCGAAAATCAGTACCAGAATAAGCAGCAACACACCGGTGCCGTAAGCCAGATAGCCTAAGGACTCGAATAGGCGGTAGTCTGTGAAAAAAATGACACTCACAATCAGCAAGGCACCTGCAATCCATAACAGTTGTTTGCCTGCCGAATGCGAAAGTGAATAAATGGGTTGCGGGTCTTGGGGATTATGCACTGCCGAGTAGATGCTCAACAAGCCTATGAGTACCAAGAGCGCATAAAGCAGTACGCTCAGCCAGTCGATATATCGTAGGGGTTGGTTTCTCACGTGGGTCAATATTTTTTAGGTGAAAAACTCTTTTGAATGGTTGTCTTTTCCAGCTCTTTTCGGAGCACGTCGCCCGTCAGGTACTTTTCAATCATCAAGCTGGCGATGGTAGCTGCCCATACGCCCCCAAAGCCGGCATTTTCCACATACACGGCAATGGCTATTTTGGGGTTTTGCTTGGGGGCAAAAGCTATGAAGGTGGCATGGTCTTCGCCATGAGGGTTCTGCACGGTTCCCGTTTTCCCACAAATGACTATGTCTTGCTTTTCGGCAGGCAGCTGGGCTTGCCACGACACGGTGCCTGCTTTAAATGCCATTTCCATGCCTTCTATGATGGGTGAAAAGTAGGCAGTATCTATTGGAACTACATGCTTTTGGCGGTAGATGGGCAAAGGTCCTCCCAAAGCACTCACCTCTTTTATCAGATGTGGCGTATAGTAATACCCCCGGTTGGCAATGATGGCTGCCAAGTTTGCCATTTGAAGCGGAGTTACGCCTATTTCGCCTTGTCCTATGCTCAGTGAATAAACGTTGGAGAAATTCCATCGTCCTTCTCCATACATGCGGTTAAAGTAGTCTACGTCTGGCAAGTAGCCACTGCCTTCGTTGGCGATGTCTATGCCCAAGTGTCTGCCAAATCCGAAGCTTTCGACGTACTGCTTCCAGCGCTTGTAATTCCGGACGATGTGTTGAAAGTCGTCGCCTTCTTGAAGAATTATGCGGCGAAATGCCAAATAATAAAATGGGTTGCAAGAGTAGCGTATCGAGCTCAGCACGTTGGTAGGTGAGGGGTGTCCGTGGCATCCTACCAATTTTTGGTTGCAGGGCAGGTAGTCATGGAGTTGTAAGGCACCGATTTGAAGCCCTATGAGGGCTTGCACAGTCTTGAAGGTAGAGCCCGGCGGGTAACGTGATTGTATCGCGCGGTTGTATAGAGGCTTGCCCGGGTGTTGTAGTAGCTCGGCGAAATGCTTCGACAAGCTGGGACCGCTCAATAAATTAGGGTCATAAGATGGTGCTGAAATCAAAGCCAGTATTTCACCGCTTGAGGGCTCAATAGCCACGATGGCACCGGTCTTGTTGCTCATGAGCAGCTCACCATAGGCTTGCAAATCAAGGTCGATAGAAGCAATTAGCTCACTGCCTGCCTGTGGCTTTTGGTCTAATTTCCCCCCTTTATAGGCGCCTACCACCTGGTTGAAGTTGTTTTTTACCACATATTGCACGCCTTTTTTGCCACGCATATAATATTCATAGAATGCCTCTATGCCGCTTTTGCCCACGTAGTCGCCTTGCTGATAGTAGCCGGTAGTGTCTTTTTCCAGCTCTTTAGGGCTGATTTCTGCAATGTAGCCTAATGCATTAGCAAGGCTTTGGTGTGGATATACTCGCACCGAGCGGGCTTGTACGTACACCCCTCGAAAGTCTGATAGAAACTCTTGCAGGCGGGCATACTCCTGCCTGCTGAGTTGAGGTATGATTACTCCGCCCTTGCGTGGGTTGGGTATTTTCCGAATGCGCTTGATGAGTTCTTCTTTCGATAAGTTGACAAGCCGGCAAAAGGCTGCCGTATCTACTTGGCGGAAGTCGTAAGGAATCAACATTAAATCGTAAACTGGCTCGTTATAGACTATCAACTTGCCATTGCGGTCGTAGATAAGCCCCCGGTGGGGCTGTTCTATCAGCCGCTCTACCACATTGCGGTTTGCGGCTTCTTTATAGGAGTCGTCAATCAGTTGTAGGTAAAAAAGCCGTACGGCAAATAACAAGCCTACCAGTATGAACAAAGCAAAGAATACATATTTCCGTCTCTCAAATTGCATACTTTCAGCTTGCTTTTAAACCGCTCATGAGTCCAAACAGATGAACGACTACTGCGGTGAACAATGCACTTGCTCCTATGCGCAGTAGGATAAACCACACAGAAAGCCCGCTGCCACCGGCTTCAATAAAAAACAACACCAAATGATGTATAAACAGCAGCGAAAGCGCATACGCAAAGAAAGGAAGCATGCCGATGTTGTTTGGAGTGAGACGCTCGAAAGACTCTGTGTCATTGCCTGTGCTCGATGTCAGCAGCTTGAGCGCGTGTGGTTGAAGATAAGCCAGCAGGGTAGTAGCAGCCGTGTGGATGCCATTGGTTTCATAGTGCCAGTCCATGAGTACTCCCATAAGAAATCCGCTGAGAAGGGTATCTATGGGGCGACGCTGCCCCAGCAGTACCCAGTAGCCGGCATAGGCAAAACAGGCGGCTTGTTTGAACAACAACAGGCGACTGCCTATGAGCCACTGAAAGAGCAAAAAAAACACAAATAGAAATATATCCTGTATGCTTCTGCTTCTCATAAACGCCTAAAAATTGATGCCTTCGGTGAGGCGGTCTATCTCTTCTTTGTCTTTTTCCTTGAGCACATACACATAACGCAGTTGTCGGAAATCGGTACTTAATTTTACTATCACGTCGTGGTAGGTGCTGCCGGGAATGTCTTTTACCTCTACTACTGTGCCCACCAGCAGGTTTTTGGGGAAGATGCGGCTAAAGTTGGAAGTAAACACGCTGTCGCCCCGGCTGACCTTTACAGGTTGGGGTATATCTTTAAGCACTGCATATTGCGGATTGCGTCCTTCCCAACGCACAAAGCTCTCGTGTCCTACACGAGGCAGGTAGGCAGAAACCCCAAATTTGGTACTCAGCAATGAAAGCACTACGGCGTAATGTGGGCTACACTTTACTACTTTGCCGGCTACACCCGTGGAACTGATGACCCCCATGCCCGGGGCGACACCTGCCCGGCTACCTTTGTTGATGAGGAAATAATTGGTAGTGAATTGTGTTTGATTACTAATTACATTGGCATCTACCAGTTCATAACGTGTGCGCAGCAGACTGTCCTGTGGTAAATGCCGGAGTGCTTCTAATTGGTTGATATGGGCATAAGCCTGCCACAACTCGCTGCGCAGCCGGCTGTTTTCTTGCAGCAGCATGCGGTGGTCTTGCTTCAAATGAAAGAAAGCATACACACCAGCAACTTGTGTTTGCACGAAGCCGCTGAACTCGCGCCCCCACTGCCTTAGTATATAAGAATGATAGCTATTGCCTTGACCCATCCAGACAATAGCTATCACTTCTAACACTACAAAAAGCAAAAAAGCACGAATGCGATATAAAAAAGCAAAAAATGCTTGCATAGCAATACAGGAGCTTGGTTAAGAGGTGCCTATTGGGAGCTGGGTCTTTTTTAGCCTGCTTTTAAGAGGTCATCAACACAGGGCGGTAATGCTCAAGGTTTTTGAGAGCAATGCCCGTACCGCGCACCACGGCGCGCAAGGGGTCCTCTGCTACGTGAATCGGCAGCTTGGTTTTCATATGCAGACGCTTGTCGAGTCCGCGCAGCAGAGCCCCGCCGCCGGTCAAGTGAATGCCATTTTTGTAAATGTCGGAAGACAACTCCGGGGGCGACATTTCCAGCGCCTTTAATACGGCATCCTCTATTTTGAGGATGGATTTGTCCAAGCAGAAGGCTATTTCCGAATAGCTCACCTTAATTACTTTGGGAATGCCGGTCATCAAATCGCGTCCTCGCACTTCATAGTCGTCGGGTGGGTTGTCCAGTTCTGCCAGTGCCGAGCCTACTTCTATTTTGATTTGCTCGGCGGTGCGTTCACCGATGAGCAGGTTGTGCTGGCGGCGCATGTAGTCCAGAATATCGCGGGTGAATACGTCGCCAGCAGTACGTATGGACTGCTCGCACACGATGCCCGACAGGGCAATGACTGCAATTTCAGTGGTGCCCCCACCAATGTCCACAATCATCGAACCTTCGGGTTGCTCTATGTCGATGCCTATACCAATGGCAGCAGCAATGGGTTCATGAATCATATAAACTTCTTTGGCGCCGGCATGCTCGCAGGAGTCTTTCACGGCACGTTTCTCTACTTCGGTTACGCCCGAAGGAATACACACCACCATACGGTAGGAAGGTTGAAACAAACGCCGTCCGGTGTCTATCATTTTAATCATGCCCCGAATCATCAGCTCGGCAGCCGTAAAGTCAGCAATCACGCCGTCTTTAAGCGGGCGGATGGTCTTGATGTTGCTGTGTGCTTTTTCATGCATTTGCATGGCGGTGCGCCCTACAGCCAGTACCTTATTGGTAGGGCGGTCAATGGCAATGATAGAGGGTTCATCTACAACGATTTTGTCTTTGTAGATAATCAGGGTGTTGGCGGTGCCCAAGTCAATGGCAATATCGGCAATAAACAGGTCTTTTAATCCCATAGTTGAATGCGTGATTTTAGGCGTCAAAGATATAAAAAAAAGCTATGCCTGATAGCACTTTTATGAGAAAGCGCCAAAAGAGTAGGGTTAAATATAGAAAAAAAAAGAGTACCCCATGGGGTACTCTTTTTTTGGGCGCTGGATGCCATGAGATTTAGTGTTTGAAGTGGCGGTATCCGGTGAATACCATTTTCATCTCGTGGGCATCGCAAAAGTCTATAGATTCTTGGTCGCGGACCGAGCCGCCGGGCTGAATGACGGCACGGATACCGGCTTGGTGGGCTATTTCTACACAGTCGGGGAAAGGGAAGAAGGCGTCGGAAGCCATGACTGCCCCTTGTAAGTCGAAGCCGAAATGCTTTGCCTTGGCAATGGCTTGCTTGAGAGCATCGACACGGGAGGTCTGTCCTGTGCCACTGGCTAACAATTGCTCGTCTTTTGCCAATACAATGGCATTCGATTTGGTGTGTTTTACCAGCTTATTAGCAAAAAGCAGGTCTTTGATTTCTGCCTCGGTGGGTTGCCACTTGGTTACGGTTTTCAGCTCTTGGGCAGTTTCTACTTTACTATCACGCTCTTGGCGTATGATGCCGTTCAGCACGGTACGTATTTGCCATTGTGGCAACACTTGGTGTTTCTGGCGCAGCAAGATGCGGTTCTTTTTGCTTTTGAGCAGTTGGAGGGCGTCCTCGTCGAAGTCAGGCGCAATGAGCACTTCTACGAACAGCTCGTTGATTTTTTCAGCAGCGGCAAGGTCAATAGGGTGTGTGGAAATGAGCACGCCACCGAATGCCGACACGGGGTCGCCTGCCAACGCTCGCTCGTAAGCATTGGCAACGGTATGGGCATAAGCAGCCCCGCAGGCATTGTTGTGCTTCAATATGGCAAAGAAGGGGCGTAGGTCTTGGGCGAAGTCGGCAGCCAGCTGTATGGCGGCATCTATGTCTATCAGGTTGTTGTAACTGATTTCCTTACCGTGCAGTTGCTCCAGCATGTCGTCGAGCTTGCCATGAAAGAATCCTTTTTGATGAGGATTCTCGCCGTAGCGCAGCGCTTGGGTTTCGCTGATACTTACTTTCAGGCTTTCACTGCTGTGGGTGTCGTTGTTGAAATAATTGAAGATGGCTGTGTCGTAATGCGAACTGATATCGAAAGCAATGGTTGCCAGCTGCTTGCGTTGTATGAGCGTGGTGTGTCCGTCCTGTTCGAGTAGTAGGCGATACACTGCCTCGTATTGCGCGCGGGAAGGCACAATCACCACCTCGCGGAAGTTTTTGGCAGCTGCCCGAATCAGAGATATGCCTCCGATGTCTATTTTTTCGATGATATCGGTTTCACTTGCCCCCGAGGCTACGGTGGCTTCGAAGGGGTAAAGGTCTACTACCACCATGTCGAAGGTGGGGATGTCGTGTGTTTGTAGGTCTTGGCGGTCGTCGTCGAGATGGGTACGTGCTAAGATGCCGCCAAATACTTTGGGATGCAAAGTTTTGACGCGCCCCCCTAAAATGGAAGGATAGCCGGTGAGGTCTTCTATTTTGTGTACGGGCAAGCCCAGCGATTCAATGTAGTGGCAGGTGCCGCCCGTAGAGTAAAGCTGCACACCTTGACGATGCAGCAGGCGTAGCAGCTCTTCCAGTCCTTCTTTGTGGTAAACAGAAATAAGGGCTGTTTGAACTTTCTTTTTGAGTTCCATGATGATGAATCTATCTTTTTTGAGGGTTAGGATGCAAATAACTATGCTGCTAAGCACTGGAGAAGGGCAGCGCGCGCAATAGCTCTTCCACTACCTTAGGGTAGTACTTGTGCTCCAAAGCATGGATTTGCTCTGCCAGCTGTTCTGGCGTGGTGCCTTCTTTTACTGGCAAACGTGCTTGAAATATATGCTGTCCTGCGTCATAGTGCTCATTCACATAGTGAATGGTGATGCCCGATTCCTTTTCTTTGTTTGCTACTACTGCTCGGTGCACATGCATGCCATACATGCCTTTGCCACCGTAGTGTGGCAAGAGTGCCGGGTGTATGTTCACGATGCGCTGCGGGTAAGCTTCGATAAGCCTCGGAGGGATGAGCCATAAAAAACCTGCCAATACGATAAAACCTATGTCGTGCTGTTTAAGCATAGCGATTAACTCTTCGGTGCGCTCATAAAGCAGCTCACGGTCAATAAGCAAAAAAGGAACGTTCCACTTCTTGGCACGTTCCAGCACGTAGGCATCCGGCTTGTTGCATACGATGAGCGCTACTTCTCCCACGTCGGGGGCTTGCTCCTTGAAATAACGAATCAATTGTTCGGCATTGCTTCCACTGCCCGAGGCAAAAACAGCTATCCGGTGAGTCATGACAAAATGCGGCTTGGGGGTCGGTGAGGTTTGGTTTTGCAAAGGTATCAAAAAAATGTCAGCCCTATGACCTTTGACAAATATATTTTGCATGATATTGACAGAAAAAACGAAAATGGTAAAACATTGACAATGCTCTTGACAAGCCTGCGCATTGGAAGCGCTTCAGTGGGGGTTGCTCCATGCTTTTGACCCCAAACATTTGAAGGGCAAAACAGAAACAAGAGTAGCTAACTACCATCAATGCCGACGATAAGGCAAGAGACAAGCGTCTTAGTGCTGCCGATTACCTTGCTATAGAGCGTCTTACGATTTTAAGCTTGCCAAAAGCGCTAATTATCGGCTATTGGGAAAGCAACCGCCTGCATTTTGTTGTGGGCGAAAAAAGTTAGATATTAAGAGATACATGTAAAATTGTTTTTTTGTGTAAATGTTTCGAAAGCCATAGAGTAAAACTCAAAATTTTTTAGCTTATGACAGAATCACCCTCTTCCGAGTGTCTGCCCCGGCTTATAGCAGCTACTCTGGAAGAAATGGCGGTAGTAGTGGCGCAGCTGCCTGCTGGCTTTTATGAGCGTCCGTTGCCTCTTTTGGAAGGCAACAGCATAGGCATGCATGTACGCCATGTGATTGAGTTTTTTGAGTGTCTTGCAAAGCAACTACCACAGGGCATCATAGATTACGACCTTCGCGAAAGGCAAAAACACATAGAGCAGGACCGCCAAGCTGCCTTGGCAGCCATCGCCCGTTTGCAAAATCAACTGCTTACTTTTGGGCAAGACGTGTCTCTGCAGTTGAAAGCCTTGATAATGCCGGATACCGCCAAAGTGAGTGTGCCCACTACGCTTTTCCGTGAACTTGTGTATAACTTAGAGCATGTCATCCACCATGCCGCTTTGATACGCACGGCTGTTTTGCATTACCATCCGCAGATGTGCTTGTCCGAAAGCTTTGGCTTGGCTCCTTCCACGCTCAAGTATCGACAATATTCGTAAATTGCCGGGAAAACAGTATGCAGTTAGATATTCGTCTGTTAAATACTTTCGAAGGACACAAAAGCAGTATATACGCACTTGCAGAAGGCGATGAAGGTGGTTTTTTTTCTGCTGGTGGCGATGGTATCATTGCGCATTGGAACGTGCATGACAACGAGCAGGGACTTATGCTTGCTCGCGTGCAAAACCCGGTGTTTGCCATGTACTTCCATCCACAAAACCGCCATTTGCTCGTGGCAGAAAATCATGAGGGCTTACATTTGATAGACCTGCAACAAAAAAAAGAAGTTGCTTCGTTGGCTTTAAGCAAAAAGCGATTTTTCGACATACAAGCCCTTGATGAACGTTATTGGCTGGTAGCTGGCGAAGAAGGCGTGCTATTTGTCATCGAGAGCAGCACCTTTCGTTGTGTGGAGAAAATAAAACTTTCAAGCGAACGTTTGCGCAGCATCGCCGTGCATTCCCAGCAGTCGCTTATAGCGGTGGGGGGCAGCGAAGGCGTATTGTTTTTGCTCGACAAAAACACTCTGCAACTGAAACAGCGCCTTGAGGCACATGCTTCTTCTATCTTTACCGTGCGCTTTCACCCTGCGGGCACTTATCTGCTTAGCGGTGGGCGCGATGCCCGTCTGAAAATATGGGATGTATCCGCAGACTTTACGCTAAAACAAGAAATCCCGGCACATTATTACACCCTCAATACCTTGTCTTTTCATCATCAAGGGGGGGACTTCTTAACTGGCAGCATGGACAAGACCATCAAGTGGTGGGATGGCAATTCTTTCCGCCTATTGAAAGTTATTGACCATCAGCGCTATGCCGGGCATCGTTCGTCTGTGAATGCTCTTTGTTGGATGAAATACAAAAACTTGATTCTTTCTGCCGGTGACGACAGAACCATAAAAGTATGGAAAATAGAGGCGCATAGATGAGGAAGGTTTTTTAAACAAAAATCCTCCACACTTGATTAGCTATTCGATTTATTGATATATTTGCGCAGCATTGCAACCATTCTAAAAAAGAACAATAATGTCCATAGCTGTTATTGTCGCTTCCATTGCAGCATTTACCGTAGTCATTTTGCTATTGGTGTTTTTGCTGCTGTTTGCCCAGTCTAAGCTGGTGCCGCAAGGAAAAGTAAAAATCATCATCAATGGGGACAAAGAGCATCCCTTGGAAGTGTCGCCCGGGCAGTCGCTCTTGAGCGCCTTGGCTACCTCCGAGAAGAAAATCTTTTTGCCTTCTGCCTGTGGTGGTGGTGGCACCTGTGCCATGTGTAAGTGCCAAGTCTTGAGCGGTGGCGGCGACCTGTTGCCTACCGAAGAGCCGCATATCAACCGCAAGCAGCGGGAAGAACACTACCGTTTGGCTTGTCAGGTAAAGGTGCGTCAAGATTTGGAAATACACATTCCCGAAGAAATCTTCGGAATCAAGAAATGGGAGTGCGAGGTAGTCTCGAACTACAACGTGGCTACTTTTATTAAGGAGTTTGTAGTGAAGCTGCCCGAAGGTGAAACCCTCGATTTCAAGCCCGGTGGATACGTGCAGATAGATGTTCCGCCCATTGTGGTAGATTTCAAAGACATCGACATACGCCCGCACCCAGATGACCCTGCCGGACCGGACAAGTTCCGCCCTGAATGGGACAAGTACAACATGTGGGCGCTCAAGATGGTAAACAAAGAGCCGCAGTTCCGCGCTTACTCTATGGCAAACCATCCGGCGGAAGGAAACATCATCATGCTGAACGTGCGTATTGCCACGCCGCCGTGGGATAGAAAGAAAGGTGCTTTCATGGATGTGAACCCTGGTGTATGTTCTTCTTACATATTCTCTCGCAAACCCGGCGACAAAGTGACCGTATCTGGTCCTTATGGTGAGTTCTTCATTAACCCCACCGACCGCGAAATGATTTACATCGGTGGTGGTGCCGGCATGGCTCCCTTGCGCTCGCATATCTTCCACTTGTTCCAAACCGAGCGCACCAAACGCAAAGTGTCTTACTGGTATGGCGGACGCTCGCGTCGCGAGCTCTTCTATATCGACCATTTCCGTAAGATAGAAAAAGAGTTTCCCAACTTCCGCTTCTTTGTAGCGCTTTCCGAGCCGCTGCCTGAAGACAACTGGAAGGTGAAGAAAAACATAGACGACCCCGAAGGCGAAGGCTTTGTAGGGTTCATTCACCAAGTGCTGTATGAACAATATCTGAAAAATCACCCCGAGCCAGATGAAGTGGAGTACTACCTCTGCGGTCCTCCGCCTATGCTGGCAGCCGTAACCAATATGTTGCGCGACTTGGGCGTGCCCGAAGAGAACGTACGTTACGACGACTTCGGAAGCTAATAAGTACACCCTCTTACCTCTTGTTTTACCCCCTTGTGTCTTGAGCACAAGGGGGCTTTTTTTATATATTCAAGGGAAGAAAAAAGAAGCACTATGCAGCATTTAAACTTTGAACCCGCGCTGTGGTGCAAGCCTGTGGAAGAGTCGCTTTTGCAGCACCATTATGAAGCTGGTGATTTCTTTCATAGTCTGAAAATACATGGACGGCATCCGCTTGCCCACCGGGAAGTGGAATCATGCGACATAGCCATCATAGGACTGGGAGAATATAGGGGCGGATGTGCGGGCAGCGAGGCAATACAACAGGCAGCCGACGTATGGCGCAAACACTTCTACCGTCTCAAAACACACCACAACCATTATCAAATCGTCGATTTGGGCAATCTTATTATGGGCGATACCCTCGAAGACACCTATACCCGCCTACATATGGTTTGCGAGCAGTTGCTGCGCATGAAGACCCTGCCCCTGATTGTCGGAGGCACGCACGACCTGCTATATGGGCAGTTTCGGGCGTTTGAAAGGCTCGAGCAGATGATTACTTTAGCCAATATAGATGCAGTAGTGGATTTGGGCGAAGAGAAAGCCCCCCCATGCAAGCAGCACCTGTACAAGGTGTTGATGCACCAACCCAACTATATTTTTGATTTTGTACAATTGGGGCATCAGGCTTACCTCAACGATGCCAAGACTTTGGAAGTGCTTGAAAAGTTGAATTTTTCGGTTTTGAGCCTCGGACAAATGCGCAACGACTGGCTGGAGGTAGAACCACTCATCCGTGGGGCGCAGCTGGTTGCTTTCGATTTAAAAGCGATGAGTTCATTGGCTGCACCCGGGCATGGCGCCGGGCATCTGTTTGGCTTTAGTGGTGAAGAAGCCTGCCATCTGGCGTGGTTTGCTGGTTTAAGTCCCAATGTTCGTTCGGTAGGCTTCTATGAGTTCAATCCGCAGAAAGACCCTTCCGGACAAACGGCTTTTCTACTAGCAACCATGGTTTGGTACTTTGTAGATGGCTTTTACCGCCGCCGACCAGTCAACTTTCAAAGCGAAGATTTTATTCACTATCGGGTGCCTATAGGCAAAGGAAAGCAAGTCTATGAATTGCATTTCTACAAACAACAAACCACCGAAATGTGGTGGGTAGAAGTGCCTTATAGCCGAAGCGATGTGTTCACTGAGCCTCATTATTTGCCTTGTTCCTACAAAGACTATCAGCATGCTTTGGAGGGTGAAGTGCCCGAGCGGTGGATTCAGGCTTCAGCTAAACTACTTTGATGTTTGATTGGACCAGTGGGGCAGAGGCAGCCTTTTGTGTGATAAGCGCTGGACAGCAAGCACTTCAACTCTTAAAAGAGGGCTAAGCAGGGTCTACATCGACCACTACCAACAAACGGCGGTAGTCTTTTTGTAAGGTCAACTGTTGAATACAGTGGGCTATGTATTTTTTAACGCTACCCAAGTGTATGCCTTGTCGCTCTATTTTTACCAGTATATTACGCAAATAGTAGTTCTTTACCCTGTCAACCAGGGGAATGTCGGGACCCAAGATGCGTGCTTTGCCCAACTGCTTCTGCAGCTGCTCTACTAAGTCATGGGCAGCGGCATGGGCAACTTCTTCTTTGCTGTGTTTTACTTGTAGCCCAATGAGGCGTACGAAAGGCGGGTAGTTGTATTTCTGCCTTTCTTGCAGTTCTCGTGTTACCAACTGCTCATAGGTTTGCTGCTGTACATCCAGCAAAACGGGGTGCTCTGGGTGCCTGCTTTGGATGATGACTTCGCCTTTGCTGTCTTTTCTGCCGGCGCGTCCGCTTACTTGGGTGAGCAGCTGATAAGCCCGCTCGTGGGCGCGGAAGTCGGGGAAATAAAGCAGCTGGTCGGCATCTATGACACCCACCAGCGTTACCTTTTCGAAGTCAAGCCCTTTGGTAAGCATCTGAGTGCCTACCAAAATATCGATATCGTGGGCTTCGAAACGGTCAATGAGCTTTTGATAAGCTTCTTTTCCGCGGGTAGTGTCCAAATCCATGCGTGCCACCCGCGCTTCTGGAAACAACAGCTTCAACTCGTCTTCTATTTTCTCGGTGCCGATGCCTACATTCCTGACACGCGTAGAACCGCAGGCTTGACAAGTGCCTTTGGCACCTTGATGATGCCCACAATAGTGGCAGCGCAATGCCCGCTCGTGCATGTGATAGGTAAGGCTCACATTGCAAAAGCGGCATTTAGGAATCCATCCACAATCTTCGCAATACAGGTAAGGCGAATAGCCTCGCCGGTTCTGAAATAAAATGACTTGCTCTTGCGCTTCGAGCCGCTTGCGGATGGCTTCATACAATTCGGGTGTAAAGGAATATTGCAGGCGGTTTTTCTTTTGTGCTGTTCGCAGGTCACTGATGTGCACTTGTGGCAATTGGGCATTGCCATAGCGCTCTTGTAGGGCTATGTATCCGTATCTTCCTTGCTGGGCATGGTAGTAGGTTTCTAAGGCAGGAGTTGCCGAGCCCAAAAGCACTTTGGCATAATGTAGCTTGCCCAGCATCATAGCCACGTCGCGGGCATGATAGCGCGGAGCCGGCTCATGCTGCTTATAGGAAGCCTCGTGCTCTTCGTCCACGATGATGAGCGACAGGTTGTCGAAAGGCAAAAAGACAGCCGAGCGCACCCCTACAACAAAACTGAAACGTCCCGACTGCACGCCACGCCATACCTCCGCACGCTCGTTGTCGGAGAAGCGGGAGTGATATACGCCCATCTTGTCGCCAAATATTTTGCGCAGGCGTTGTACAATCTGAGTGGTCAAAGCTATCTCTGGAAGCAGGTATAGGACTTGTGAACCGCTCTCGAGCGCTTGCTGAATCAGGTGGATGTAAATCTCTGTTTTGCCACTGCCTGTAACTCCATGTAGAAGAGCAATGTCTTTTTTCTCTTCGAAGAAGGCTTTTACTATTTGTTGCAATGCCTTTTCTTGTGCTGGGCTTAGGGTGGGTGGTGGAAGCAGCTTGTCAGCATCCACCGCTGCAAAGCGCGATACTTCGACTTCGAACTCTTCGAATATACCCTTCTTAATGAGGGCTTGGATGGCAGCCTCTTTAATGCGTGCATCGGTGGCATACAGGCTTTTTTTTTCTACTCCGCTTTCGTTGCGGGTCCAGTCGCGCAGAATCCCCGATGCCTCTATGTATTTAAGCAGCGCATACCATTGCTGTGGCGCTTGCTTCTCCAAAGAAGAGAGCAGTTCATTCAGGGCATTTTTGTCGTGCAGCCATTGTGCAGCCAAACGCACTTTGCGCTGTCTCTTGGGCGTATAGCGCTCTTTGGTTTTCTCGAAGATGTCTATCAACCCTCTATCTTGCAGTTGCTTGAGCAAGCCATAGAGCCGGCTGTTGCGCACTTTGCGGCTGAGTTCTTCATATTGCAGGGCTTCGTGCTTTTGAATGAGCGCCACAATGCGCCGCTCTTCTTCGCTGAGTGTGTGTGCTTCGATATCGATGCCCGGTACCAGACTGATAAATGATTGTGTGTTGATTTTGAGTGCAGAGGGCAGGGCTGCCTGTATCACCTCGCCCGGGGTACACATGTAATAGTCAGCCATCCAAGCAAAGAGCGACAGCTGCAGGTCATTCAGGGTAGGGGTGTCGTCGAGCACTTCAAGGATGGGTTTGGCGCGGTAGTGCTCGGGCGCCTGATGGTGTAGCCGCTGCACGATAGCCGTAATCGTTTTTTGTTTTCCGAACGAAACGACCACGCGGCAGCCTGCCTGAACATTTCTTGCATGCTCTTCGGGTACTTGATAAGTATAAAGTTGCGGAAGAGGTAGGGGGATGATAACATCGGCATACAGATGCTGAGTGTGCTTGTTCATGTCCTCTTCCGCACTTTTTTAGTTTTCCAGTTCTATTTCAAACTGAACCAAGTCCACAAACTCCTGCACACGCGCTTGTACTTGCTGTGGGGTGAGTGTTTCGAGACGCTCGGTGCCAAATTTCTCTACGCACAGCGATGCCATAGCGGAGCCGTAAATGACGGCACGCTTCATGTTGTCGAAAGAGATGTCGTTGCTTTCGGCTAAGTAGCCTATAAAGCCGCCTGCGAATGTGTCGCCTGCGCCAGTGGGGTCAAATACCTCTTCGAGGGGCAGGGCAGGGGCAAAAAACACTTGATTGCCACGGAAAAGCAGCGCACCGTGCTCCCCTTTTTTGATGATGAGGGTGTGTGGTCCCATAGAAAGTATTTTCTTGGCTGCTTTGACCAGAGAATATGCTTGGGTCATTTGACGGGCTTCCTCATCATTGATAGAGAGCACGTCCACCATCTTAAGCGTTTTTTGCAGCTCATCCCAAGCGGTTTCCATCCAGAAATTCATGGTGTCCATGACAATAAGCTTGGGGCGCTTTTTCAACTGCTCTAAGACTTGGCGCTGCACCTTCGGCGACAGGTTGCCCAGCATGACATAGTCGCAATCTTGATAGCTTTCGGGAACAACGGGGTGAAAATCTGCCAGTACGTTCAGTTCGGTAGTCAGTGTATCGCGTGAGTTCATGTCTATATGGTAACGTCCTGCCCAAAAGAATGACTTTTCGTTTTCTTTGATTTGCAGCCCTTCGGTTTCTACGCCGCGTTGGCGCAACATTTCTATTTTTTCTTTGGGAAAATCACCCCCGACTACCGACACCAGCTTGATAGGACGGTGAAAGAAAGAAGCAGAAAGAGAAATATACGTGGCTGCTCCGCCGATGATTTTATCGGTCTTACCAAAAGGAGTTTCTATGGCATCGAAAGCAACAGAACCAACAACTAACAAAGACATACTATAGCTTTTTATTTTTTGTTTAAGGAATTTCGACGTTCAAAAGTACGAATTGGGTGGCGTTCGAAAGGAATGTTAGGGTCAAAAATTTTGCGGTAAGTGATATGCTTTTTATGTATTTTGAAATCCATATCTTCTACAATACGCCGCATCACAGGATTAAAGTCGCCAATCCAGTTGAGTTCTACCCACTCATAAGGGAATGTAGGTTTTAGCGCTTCTTCTTCTAAGCAACAGGTGAGTGCAGCATCGATACCTCGCCCCTGAAAACGCGGTACAATGCCAAAGACCAAGCCGGTCATGCGCTTGCAATAGCGGCGCATGTTCCCTTTGTAATACATGAACTTGAGCTTTGCCCACAGATTGAACTTGCCATGCAAGTGTTTGAATAAATCATTTACTTCGGGCAACATAACCATGATGCCTATGGGCATGTCTCTATAAAAGGCAAACCATATCAAGCGTTCGTCAACGATAGGCATGATGCTCTGCATTAAAGCGTAGCTTTCGGCTTCTGTCAAGGGAGGGACGTCCTCTATGACCGCAAATGATTGATTATATACCTGTGTGAAGGCATGTACGTAGTCTTTGAGTCTTTTCTTGTTCAGCTTTTCAAAACGGTAAGCCTCACTGGAAAAAATACGCTTGGCACGCGCATGCAAATCTTCGTTGACACTGCCCACTGGGCGTCCGTAAGTATATTGCTCAAAATAGTTTTGAAAGCCATAGGCTTCAAACAAACGGCGATAGTAGGGGGGATTGTAGTTTTGCTGGTAGTTGGGCGGATGAAAGCCCTCTACTAAAAGCCCCCACCAGCGGTCCCGCTCGCCGAAGTTAATGGGACCATCCATCGCTTGCATGCCCCGAGCTTCGAGCCATTCGCGACACTTGTTAAATAGCCGGTTGGCAGCTTCCTGATTGTCAATGCAATCAAAAAAACCAAAACCACCGGTAGGCTGCTTGTTGCCCATCCATTTCGTATGCTCATCCACGAAAGCGGCTACCCGCCCTATGGGGTTCCCGGCATCATCTATCAGTACCCAGCGTGTGCACTCGCCATGGCTATGCGCCGAGTTTTTGTTGGGGTCAAATACCGCCTCTATGTCTTTGTCTAAGGGGCATATCCAATTGGGGTCGTGGCGGTTGATGTTTTTGTGTACCTCTAAAAATAGCTTTACTAACTGCTTGTCTTGAGGTTTTACCTCTAAAATTTTCATGAAAAATACTTATTTGACTTTTGTTCGAGAAAGTACGAAAATTTTATTGCATCAAGCAAACTTGGTGTAATAAAGCCTTAGTTTTGCTTGTTGGATTGACTTCCTTAGCCGCATAAAGGCTTGATATTGTGGTTATTTGTGAAAGAGTGCGAAAATATTTAAAAACTAAATGCCATAAAGTAACATACAGCCTGCTTGCTTGTGGCGATAACCTTTTCGGGCGATGCTATATCGGAGAATGACTACCAAAAGAATGAGAAGTACATTTTGCTTGATGCCACATATTCCATAACTTCATTTTGCAAGCAATGCCTAATTTTGCCTTTCAAAATATGTAAAAATGTGAATGTAGCTTCTGATAAGCACGAAAGCACAATGGAAGAATGGACAGCTGCCCGAGTGCACACTGTCTTGGAGTCTCTTTTGACAGCGTCGCCACGGCTTGCCTTGCCGCAAGCCATCATCCGGCAGCTGCTGACCGACACGCGCAGTATTCAAAAGGCTGCTCATACGCTTTTTTTTGCCATCCCGGGCAAGCACTACGATGGACACCGCTTCATCGCAGAGGCATACGAAAAGGGCGTGCGCCACTTTGTGGTGCAAAAAGAGTGGCATCACGATTTCCCGGATGTGAATGTGTGGCAAGTGAAAAATACCGTAGAGGCTTTACAAGCTTTGGCAGCAGCACACCGCAGCCGCTTCCACATCCCCGTGGTAGGCATTACTGGCAGCAATGGAAAAACCATTGTCAAAGAGTGGCTATTCATGCTGCTGGCGCAGGAGTACTCTATCGTACGCAGTCCTAAGAGTTTCAATTCGCAAATAGGAGTCCCTTTGTCGGTGTGGCAGATGCGTCCCTACCATCAATTGGCACTGTTCGAAGCGGGCATTTCACAAAGCGGTGAGATGGAGCGCCTGGAGCGTATCATACGCCCTACTGTTGGTATTTTGACCAACATAGGCGCTGCACATGACAGTGGCTTTCCCAATCGTACGACAAAGCTGCAGGAGAAATTGAAGCTTTTTACTCATGCCCGTTGTCTTATTTACCCTTCGAAGCTAAAAGAGCTCTATCCTGAGGCATGGGAACAACTGCCAGCGCATGTATATCACCTTTCGTGGGGAACGCACCCATCGGCAGTTATGCAGTACAAAGTGCTGGAAGAGCACAAAGAAGGCGTACGCTTGGCTGTACGCTATCAGGCGCAGAGCTTTCATCTGCATTTGCCTTTCATAGACGAAGCTTCCATAGAAAATGCCCTTTCTGCCGTAGCATTCATGCTTTACATGGACTATCACCCGGAAGTAATAGCAGCCCGTGTCCAGCGCTTGCGCCCCTTGTCTATGCGTATGGAAGTGAAGCAGGGGGTACGCCACAATGTGCTCATTGATGATTCCTATAGCAACGATGTGGAAAGTTTGCATGTTGCTTTGTCTGTTTTGCAGCATCAGGCACAGGAGCGCCGTAAAGTGGTGGTGTTGTCCGATATGCTGGAAACGGGCTTGCCTCATTCGGTACTTTATCATCGTATAGCCGAAATGCTGGAAGCCGCCGGGGTGTACACCCTCATAGGCGTGGGCGAAAATATCTGCCTACACCGTTCTTTTTTCTCTGCTATCCCGGAGGTGCATTGCTTTCCCTCTACTTCGACACTGCTGGAAAGCGGACTGCTCGACCGCCTGCATCATAGCCACATTTTAATCAAAGGGGCGCGTAAGTTTGCTTTTGAGCAGTTGGTGCGCCATCTGGAGCAACACCTGCACCGCACGCTTCTGGAAGTAAACCTCGATACGCTCATGCATAATTACCACTGCGTGCGCCGCCGTTTGCATCCTGCTACCAAAATTATGGTTATGGTAAAAGCTTTTGGCTATGGCAGCGGCATAGAAGAAGTGGCACGCATGCTTTCCTTCCTAAGAGCCGACTACTTGGCGGTGGCTTATACCGACGAGGGGGTTCGATTGCGTGAACAGGGCATCACGCTGCCCATTATGGTAATGAACCCGGAAGCCGACGCCTTCGAAGCGCTGATTGAACACCGCTTAGAGCCGGAGCTGTACAACCATCGAGTACTCAGTAGTTTTCAGACTTTAGTAGAGATGCGCGGGGAAAGTGCCTATCCGGTGCATATCAAAATAGACACCGGCATGCGGCGCCTCGGTTTTGAACAAAATGAGTGGAAGGCGTTGGCACAACACTTGGCACAACAGCAACACTTAAAAGTGGAGTCGGTATTTACGCATCTGGCGGCTGCCGACGAGCCGGCACATGACAGCTTTACCCGTCACCAACTGCAGCTCTTCGAAGAAGCCTGCCTTTATTTCCGTGAGGCGTTGCATTATCCTTTTTTGCGACATGCCTTGAATTCGGCAGGTATTTTGCGCTTTCCGGAGGCTCAGTACGATATGGTGCGCCTGGGCATTGCGCTTTATGGAATCGACCCATCGCAGCTGCTGCAGGAAGAACTGGCATTGGCGGTGCGTCTTAGCACCAATATTGCACAAATTAAACATATTCAGGCGGGCGAAAGTGTAGGTTATGGGCGCCGTTTTATGGCAGAAAAACCAATGCACATTGCCACCATTAACATCGGCTATGCCGATGGTTTTCGACGCGCATTATCGAACGGCAGAGGAGTAGTGTATGTACATGGAAAAGCAGTGCCGGTTGTGGGCAATGTTTGCATGGATATGTGTATGATTGACGTAAGCGAAGTGCCGGAAGCAAAAGAAGGAGACCGGGTCATTATTTTTGAAAATGTAGAACAGCTTAAAGAATTGAGCCAGCGCTTAGGTACCATCCCCTACGAAATATTGACAGGGATAGGCAGTCGGGTCAAGCGAGTTTTTTATACCGATGCTTAAGTATGGGAGCAAAGAACAAGGCGCCCACGATAAGTGTGAGCGCCTTGTGAGAGCGCGAGACGGGACTCGAACCCGCGGCCCTCAGCTTGGGAAGCTGATGCTCTACCAACTGAGCTACTCGCGCCTGTTGCAAGCAATCTAATCAAAAAAACCTACTTAGCAAAAACTAAGCAGGCTTGTTTTTTTCATTCGAGCGCGAGACGGGATTCGAACCCGCGACCTCAACCTTGGCAAGGTTGCGCTCTACCAACTGAGCTACTCGCGCTTGCCTTTTGTCTTTAATTGACGATGCAAATATAGCATAAGCCCGATGAATTGTGCAAATATTTTTTTGAAAAAAATTTTTTAAAATTCCTACCTCTTTGTATTTCAGCCGCTTTTGTTTTGAAAAAATGCCGAAATATTCTCTGCTGAAACGAGCATGATTCGTTTAACACAAACACAGATGAAAATTCATCATGCGAGTTCTATCCGACCAATTAAAAAAATTATTTACGGATGAAAACAAACAGGCACCGAGTCTTGAAAGGACTAAAGCAAAAAAAGGAGAAGTTTTGAACTTCTCCTTGCGCGGAACGGACGGGACTCGAACCCGCGGCCTCCGGCGTGACAGGCCGGCGTTCTAACCAGCTGAACTACCGCTCCTGCTTGTCTCTTATTGACGCTGCAAATATAGAAAGCTTTTCCATATCGTGCAAGCCCTATGGCTGTTTTTTGTTTGACTTCATAAAAGTGAATTCTGTAAAGAGTTGAAAGAGACGATTATTCGATTTGTTTGAAGAAAAAAAAGAAAAAATGTTTTGATATTTTACCTGTACTCGCTAAGTTTGCAGGCGCAAAGACGGAAATGGTGGCGTGGCCGAGCGGTTAGGCAGGGGTCTGCAAAACCCCGTACGGCGGTTCGAATCCGCCCGCTACCTCTGAAAGCAGAAGGGGAATCGGATTTTCGGTTCCCCTTCTGCTTTTTTTTACTGCTTACTGTCTGTTTTCCTTTTGGCAAAAAAAAGGCGGACAATTACCGCCCGCCTCAACAAGCAAGTATGTGCATGCCGCTTATCCTTGCTCCATATATCGTGGAAGTGCCCCTTCGTACAGCTCGTAGGCTTCTTGCACGTCCATCCACTTGTCTTTGTCCACTATGAAATGCTCTTTGATTACTTCACCAATGAGTTTATACTCTACGCCTTTGCCTTCCATGAAGCGCTCAAATTTCTTTTGATGGGTAGGCTTGACAGTAACCACCACACGGCTTTGGCTTTCGCCAAAGAGATAAGCATCACGGCGGAAGCGCTTGTCTGTACGAATACGGAAGCCCAGCGCACGGGGCATAGCCGACTCAGCTAAGGTGATGAACAAACCGCCGTCAGAAACATCATGTGCAGAACGCAGTAAGCCCGCACGAATCAGCTGCTTGATGAGCTGCTGCACTTCCCACTCTTCGTCTAAGTGGAAGAAAGGAGCAGGAGAAGCCTCCACGCCGTGATAGGCATAAAGATATTCAGAAGAAGAAATACAGTTTTTTGGCGAACCAATCAGGTATATTAAATCGCCCGCTTTTTTGAAATCGAGGGTCATCTGCCACTCGCGGTTTTCGAGCAGCCCCAGCATGCCTATAGTAGGGGTGGGAAATACCGGACCTTCCTCTGACTGATTGTAGAAGCTCACGTTGCCACCGGTTACAGGGGTTTCAAAGCGCTCGCATGCTTTTTTCATGCCCAAAATGGCATGCACAAACTGCCAATATACCTCCGGGTTGTAGGGGTTGCCGAAGTTCAGACAGTTGGTGATGGCAATGGGCTCGCCACCGGAGCAAACGATGTTGCGGGCAGCTTCGGCAACGGCTATAGCAGTGCCCTGCTCGGGGTCGGCATGCACATAGCGGCTGTTGCAGTCCACCGTGATAACTATCGACTTGTTGGTTTCTTTTAGGGCTACTACAGCGGCATCGGAGGGAGCATTGGTCGATTGGTTGGCGGTGCCTACCATCGAGTCGTATTGTTCATATGCCCAGCGTTTGGAGGCGATATTGGGTTGTTGCAAAAGAAAACGTGCTACCTTTTTCAGGTTGCGTGGCTCTTTGACCTGTGAGATGTGAAACTTTTTGTATTCTTGAAAATAGGCAGGCTCTTTATATTCTCGGTAGTAAACGGGGGCACCGCCGCCCAGTACCAAGCTCTCGGCAGGCATCTTGGCAACTACATCGCCTTTCATGAAAAAGCGCAGCTCTTGGCTGTCGGTTACTTCTCCTATTTTGGCGTAAGCTACATCCCACTTTTCAAAAATCTGCTCTATTTCCTTCTCTTTGCCTTTCTTTACGACCATGAGCATGCGCTCTTGCGACTCAGAAATCAATATTTCAAAAGGCTGCATGCCTTCTTGACGGGTGGGTACCTTGTCGAGGTGGATGTCCATACCACTTTTTCCACGGGCACTCATTTCGGAAGTAGAGCAGATGACGCCGGCGGCGCCCATGTCTTGTATGCCCACTACATGTCCTGTAGCGATGGCTTCAAGGGTAGCTTCCAGCAGCAGCTTTTCCATAAAGGGGTCGCCTACTTGCACTGCCGGCAGGTCTTTTTCCGACTCTTTGGTGATTTCTTTGGAGGCAAAAGAAGCGCCATGAATGCCGTCACGCCCCGTAGCCGAACCAAAGATATAAACCGGATTGCCCTTGCCTTGGGCAATAGCTTTAGCTATGCGGTCGGTACGTACTATCCCTGCCGAAAAGGCATTCACCAAGGGGTTGCTTTGGTAGCACTTGTCAAAGAATATCTCACCTCCTACGGTCGGAATACCAAAGGCGTTGCCGTAGTCGCCAATGCCTTTGACTACGCCGCGCAGTAGGCGCTGTGTTTTGGGAGTACTCGGGTCGCCAAAACGTAAAGAGTTTAGTTGGGCAATGGGGCGTGCACCCATAGAAAAAACATCACGGTTGATGCCTCCCACGCCCGTTGCCGCCCCCTGATAGGGTTCTATTGCTGAAGGGTGATTGTGTGATTCTATTTTGAAGCTGACAGCCCATCCGTCGCCTATATCAACCAAGCCGGCATTCTCCTCACCGGCTTTCGCCAACATACGAGGGGAATCTTTGGGCAGTTTTTTCAGCCACACAATGGAGTTCTTGTAGGAGCAGTGCTCCGACCACATGGCAGCATAACAGCTGAGCTCTGTGAAGTTGGGGGTGCGCCCTAATATTTCTACAATGCGATGATATTCTTCTTCCAAAAGACCTAATTGAAGCGCTATTTTGAGTAACTTATCTTCGGTTGGGGTGGACATGGTGTCTCTTTGGTTTTGTTTTGGCAAAAATAGGGAAAGGCTTTTGACCAAACAGCATTTTCATTGAAAAACTTAAATGGTCGGCAGATGTATTTCTGTGAGCATGGAACGCACGCTTCCCTTGCCGTATTGTTCGATGGTGTCGAGGGGGGTATGTAAAATCTTGGCGTAGCGCTCCAGGTGCTCCTTTTGGTCTTCGCTCAGGGCTTGATATGCCCGTGAAGACATGACCAAGTAGTGAATGCCTGTGTTATTCACCACCTCCAGCACATTGCAGCAGTAGCTGTCCACTTGTTCATGACTGACTTCGATGATATCTTTTTTCGATTTCTTGAACTCTTGGCGCAGCACATCGCGGTCGAAGTCCAAAGTAATGGCATCCATGCAGAAGATAACGTATTTGGTGCCAATGCTCATGATGGAGTCAGTATGACGTATCGGCTTTTTGTGGGCATCTACTGCCTGAAAAGTAACTGTGCGATATTGGAGCAAGCTGCCAAAGTTATTCAGTACTTGGGGGTGGGTACAGGCAGAAAGGCAGGCATAAGCCACTTTTTGCGTGCGGTCCAGCGCCATGCTTCCGGTGCCTTCCAAAAAGCGCCCTTTAGTTTCGTGATGGGTAAGGTCTATGATGTTGCGCAGAACAAACTGCTTTTTAAGTGCTTCCAAGATGTCTTTGCGTCGCTCTTTGCGCCGGTTGGGGGCTTCCAGAGGGTAGAGCACAGCATTGCCGTTGCTGTGGAACGATACCCAGTCGCTTGGAAACAGGGCGTCGGGGGAAGGGTCTTCTTTTACGTCTTCAAACACAAGCACATTGACGTCGTGCACGCGCAACAGGTTTAGCAGCCCGTCGAATTCCTTCAAAGCTTGGCGATGGATTTCCTCTAAGCCCAAAGCAGCCACATCGAGAGCTTCCTGCTCAATGGTCTGTGGGTTGGGACCAAAGCGCGTGGGGCGAATCATCATTACGTAAGAAGTTGCTTGCATAATTTTTAATTTCGTTTAGTCACACTGTCTTTTAATATAAGTTTTTTTTGGGCAATGATTCAACCCCTGCCAGTAAAAATGCGTTGTGTTTTTAGTCTTTTATGTTTTGTAGCAGCTCTTGATAAAGTTGGTAATTTTTGTCGTCAAAGCAGCAAAAAATCACTCTCTCAGGCAAGGGGTGGGTCTTTAAATAATCCGTAACTGCACGGAACGCCACTTGCGCTGCTTCGCGCTTGGGATAACCATATACCCCCGTGCTTATGTTGGGAAAGGCAATACTTCGCAAGCCCTTTTCGCTTGCCAAAGCGAGGCTGTTGGTATAGGCTTCTGCCAATAGCTTGGCTTCTTGCTGCCCACCACCATGCCATACTGGTCCTACGGTGTGAATGACATGGGCAGCAGGTAAGTTGCCTCCGCTCGTAATCACGGCTTTGCCCGTATCGAGTTGCCCAATTTTTGCGATGATTGCCTTGCACTCTTCCAATATCTGCGGGCCACCGGCACGGTGAATGGCACCATCCACGCCTCCGCCACCCATCAATGAAGGATTGGCTGCGTTCACTATGGCATCCACCTTCAGACGGGTAATGTCGCCTTGCATTACTTCTATTCTGTCTTTCAATTTCATAGCTTATGTTGTTAAAACCAAAAACTACTCTACTGTCTTCAGTTTCTGTTGTGTGCGTCGCAACCATACAGGTAGTATCAATATTCCCAGCAGCAGATAGGGATAATAAGTGAGCAAGCGCCAGAGCACCCCCACGGTGCCGCTGAAGCTGCCTAAAAACTCGGAATACAGCTCTGTGAAAAAGTACTCGGCAGTACCGGTGCTGCCGGGCGTAGGTGATATGAGCATGCTTATCCATAAGACTATCTGCCTGCCAAACACAAGCAAATGGTCCTGTAGCGACAAGTCAATAAATGTTTCCATCAGAAAATTCAAAGTGACATAACGGGCAGTCCATATAAATAAGGTGAATCCTGCCGCCTGCAGCCAGTAAGCGACGGGCTTGCCTTTGATTTCTCTTGAAGCTATGATAAGGTCGTTGCCTGTGTCATAGGCAGCTTTGCGCCAGCGTTTGAGCCAACGGAAGGCGGTGATTTTTAGCAGCAGCCACTTCACCACACGGGGACGAGCTAAAAGACCGAATGCCATGAAAAAAGTGTACAAAGCAATGAGTAGGTAGCTAAACCAAAAAGTCCACTGCATGGTTTTGTTGAAACTACCTACAAATACCTCACCTTGTGAAAACCAAATGGCAAGTGGGGCAGCAAAAATAAAAAAGGCGTTGTCGAGCACTGCCGTGAGCAACACATAAGCCAGTGCTTTACCAAACCGGATACCCTCACGGTTGAGAATAAAAATAGCGACAGCCGTACCGCCCACTACCGAGGGCGTGACAGCCGAGGCAAACTCCCACAAGAGAATACTGTATAGGCTGCCACGCCAGCCGAGTTCTTTTTGAGATAAATAACGGATGCGCGCAGTATATCCTCCATCACGTACGAGGAGCGCAGCTATGGCTCCCAATAGTGCCGGCAACGAGGCTTGCCAGAAATATTGCCATTGCGAGGGCTCATAGGTCCAGTAGAAAATAACCACGGTTGAAAGTAAGCCAATAAGCAACGGAATAAAGGTACGCTTAGGACTTAGCTTGCGTAAAATGTCTTGTTCTTGGATTTTCATAAAGCGATGCTTTGCTGCAACAGAACAAAGGTACAAAGATTCAAAAAAAGCATCTGTGTGAAGCGAGTGCCTCTTGACAAATGCTTAAGTTTGCCTTCAAAAACTCGAATGAATAAAGAGGTTATAGTTGTTGGTGGTGGTGCTGCCGGCTTTTTTGCTGCTATCCACATTGCCCGCAGTGGCTTGCCGGTTACTATTCTCGAAAAAACACCCAACTTGCTCAGTAAGGTGCGTATTTCGGGCGGAGGGCGTTGCAATGTGTTGCCTGCCTGCTACGACGTAGAGCAATTGTACCTGCACTATCCCCGTGGGGGGCGCTTCCTGCGCAAATTATTTTATGAATTCGGACCACGTGAAGCATATGAATGGTTTAGCCGTCAAGGCGTAGCCCTTAAAACAGAAGCCGACGGACGAGTATTCCCGGCTTCTGACAGCTCGGAAACCATCGTGCAGTGCTTGATGCGGGCAGCAGAGGAGGCAGGAGTGAAGGTGTGTACACGTGCCGATGTGGTAGAACTGAAGCCAGCAACTGAGGGGCAATGGTCGGTTGTGCTTGCTTCCGGCAAAAGCCTACCGGCAGCAGCTGTGGTGCTTACCACAGGAGGCGGCAACAAACACAAACACTATGCATGGATAGAATCGCTTGGGTTGTCGGTAGTTCCGCCAGTGCCCTCCTTGTTTACTTTCAACATAGAAGATGCCGCTTTGCGGGGACTGCAGGGGGTGAGTGTGCCTGCTGCAAGGGTAACCCTGCCTCAATGGAAAATGACTGAAGAAGGACCTCTTTTAGTTACCCATTGGGGTATGAGTGGACCTGCCGTCTTGCGCCTGTCGGCATGGGGCGCGAGGCTTTTGCATGAAGCGGCTTATCAAACGCAGGTGCGAGTCAATTGGATAGGGGTGCTCCCTGCTGTCATGGAAGCCCGCCTGCGTGAAACCATAAAGCAAAATCCTGATAAAAAACTGAAAAATACCTATGTAGGCTTACCTAAGCGTTTGTGGGTATATCTTTGTCAGCGGGCTCAACTATCAGAAGAAATTACATGGAAACAACTCTCAAACAAGCAATTACAGACGCTTTTGTGTTTGCTGTGTGCCGATGAGTATGAAATTAGTGGAAAAACCACATTTAAAGAGGAGTTTGTAACCTGTGGAGGCGTGGATTTGCGGGAAGTGTCTGCCAAGACCATGATGAGTAAAAAGCTACCGGGGCTGTTTTTTGCCGGTGAAATCCTCGACATAGACGGCATAACAGGCGGTTTCAATTTTCAGGCTGCATGGACTACCGCTTACATGGCTGCCACGGGCGTTAGGCGCTTCTTGTTTGGATAAAAGCCGCATTATATTGTGCGTTTGTGTGATTTTGTAAAAATTTTTGAAGATTATTTTTGCTTTTGCAAAACTTTTTATAGAATTGCAACGTACTTATGGTACATGATGCTTATTAAAAGTTTAACTAAAAAGTACGTTGTTATGAACAAACGCAATCTCTTTACCGCAGCCGGCTTGGCTGCATTCTTTGTGGCTTCTTGCTTAACAGGCTGCAAACAGCAGGAAGAAACCATGACCCCTGCACCCACTTCCGATGTACAAGTGGTGGAAAGCAGCGATGCCTATGAAGGGCGTTACATCGTAGTGTTCAAAGACGAGGTAGCTGCCACCTTCCGCAGCCGTATTCCTGCTGAACCCAACCGCCGTGAAGGCAAACTGGAGTACTCCCGCCGTGTGGAAGAACTCGCACGCGAGGAAGTAAGCCGCCTGTTGGCAGAAGTGGGTATTCAACGCGACAAATCAACCCTCGACAATGTGTACGGCAATGTGTTTTTAGGTTTTGCTGACCAGCTCTCTGCTGAGGAACTGCGCATCTTACGTCAAGACAGTCGCGTGGCTATCATAGAGCCAGACCGTCCGGTTTTCTTGGAGCCGGTAGAAGTAAAAGAAGGTACCAATGCGGCACAAACCACCCCCTGGGGCATCACCCGTGTAGGCGGTGCGGTAGAATCTACCGGATTGTCTCGCTGGGCTTTCGTCATTGATTCTGGCATTGACCTCACGCATCCCGACTTGAACGTAAATACCCAGTATAGCCGTACGTTTGTAGGTGGAACCCCCACTGACCAAAACGGTCATGGCACCCACGTGGCAGGTACTATTGCCGCTAAAAACAACTCTTATGGCGTAGTAGGAGTAGCTGCCGGTGCTACTGTGGTGTCTATACGTGTGTTTGGTGCCAGTGGACAAGGCTCTACTTCAACCATCATCAATGGTGTGGACTATACTGCCAGCGTAGTAGTACAAGGTGATGTAGTAAACATGAGCTTGGGTGGTGGGGCTTCTACCTCCTTAGACAACGCAGTGAAAAATTTGGCTTCCAAAGGCGTATATGTTGCCGTGGCTGCCGGTAATAGTTCTGCCAATGCTAACAACTACTCACCTGCGCGTGTAAACTACTACAATTCTTCTAATGGCGGTAAGGTGCTGACCATATCTGCAATGGACAGCCAAGATCGTTTCGCCAGCTTCTCGAACTATGCTAACCCACCGATTGATTTTTGTGCACCGGGTGTGTCTATCTACTCAACCTACAAAGGCGGCAGCTATGCTACCCTTAGTGGTACTTCTATGGCTACTCCGCACATTGCAGGTATCATGCTGGTAAACAATGGTGCAGTATATACCAGTGGCTATGTCAAAAACGACCCCGACGGAAATCCCGATCCTATAGGGCGCCGTTAATAATGATTACTTCAAAATAGAAACGGGGGTGCTCGTAGGGCACCCCGTTCTTTTTTCTATGCTCTGTTTATATCGTGATTTAATGGAAACAAAGCTCTAAACGTACTGCCTTCTTGTGAAGTTTGTATCAACTCTATGTCACCTCCTATTTCATTGACCATCTTTTTGCAAAGTGCCAAGCCAATGCCTGTTCCTTTTTCGTTTTTGGTACCGTAGGTACTTTTCTTTGTATTTAAATCGAATATTGTGGGCAACACTTCTTCTGGAATGCCTCTACCTTCGTCCCGCATTGTTATGGCAGCTTTGCCCGGTACAGCTAACCCGCTTCCTATGTACACTTTACCGTTTTCGGGGGTGAATTTGATGGCATTATGCAACAAGTTGCGTATGACAAATTTGATAATATGTATATCGGAGTGTAATTCTATATCTTCCCCGCTTGGCTCATACACCAGTTGTATGCATTTATGCTCTGCCATAGGGCTGAGTAGCTCTATACTCTGTACGATGACTTCGTTTAAATAGAAGCTCTTTTCTACACTCTCCTCTTTGACCACCTTGACGACCCAGTCGTTGAGTGCATTCCATAGCTCTACCAAATATTGAATATTTTGCTGCATCTCATGCAACATGGTGGGAGGTACCAAAGCTTTGATTTCGTCAAGGTGCTCTACCAGCTGAATGAAAGCAGCAAATGAATTGAGCGGCGACTTCATGTCGTGGTTGATAGCACGCAATAGAGTGTAGATGCTGTCGAGTTTTTCTTTGGCAGTTTTGGGGTGTTTCGAAGCTCCGTTCATGGCATAACTCAGCTGTATAGAGCGGCGCGTCAGTATGCGCTCCACAATTTCTCTCTTTTCCTCGAATATAGCGTTTAACCGTTGTAAAATCAAATTCTCGGCTTCTTCTATGACACGGAGGGCATTGGTGCTACGAATGGGCTTGTTCCGGTTGCCGCCAAGTACCTGCTTCACATACACATATTGCAGACTCAGGGTATTAGCTATTTGTTTTTGGTCTCCACTTTCCAATAGCTCTCGTATCCATAAGGCATAGAGGGGGGATACTTCATACCGTTTAGAGAATGAGTTCTTAAGCTGCTTTTGCATAGAATAGATGGGTTATGATGTAATGGCACTTTTAAGCACTATTTTTAATTGATAAATATTTTTACATTTGCATACTAAATGGGTTTTAAAATATGCATCGTGCCTATGTGTCCTGTTATTGAATATTAAAGTTGTAATAATCGTCCAAATTTATTGGAAAATAAAGAAAAAAACAACCTTTTGAAACCGACTGGCAGTTTTTGAGACTGACATCACTATTAAACTGGAAAAGAGATATGCTTTATTTAGGTAAAAACATTCGATTTTTAAGAAAAAGAAAAGGTTGGACGCAAGAAGACCTTGCCAATAGAATTGGAAAGAAAAAAAGCATCATCGGCAACTACGAAAAAGGCGTTACCGAGCCTAATCTGGCAATCCTTATGCGCTTGGGTGAACTTTTTGGGGTGTATTGGGCACATTTGGTAGATTGTGACCTTAGTGGTGAGCCGCACGCTTCGTTTTTGTCTGATGAAATACAAAGACAGATAGGAGAGTATCGTCGGCAAATAGAGCGCTTGGAGCAAGAAAATCGCCGATTGGAAGAAAAATTACGCCGGTTGGAGTAGCTGCAGCACCGGCTGAATGGGGGATGCACCAAGCCATTTTACTTGTAGAGGCAGGTAGTAGCAGCCGCTGTCTTTTAATTGCTTTTGCCAGAGGGGCATGTTTTTAATTTTGGCAAAGTCTTTTTCTGTCGTAAGTAAAGAGGCGCCTTGGTGTTTCTGTAAGCTGCGCAATACACTTTGCAGCGTATGGTCATTGTAGTTGTGGTGGTCGGCAAAGGCAAGGTGCTCTTTTATCTTAAACCCGCATGACGCTGCTGCCTTTTCAAAGAGCGAGGGGGTGGCAATACCCGATAGAAGCACCACCTCGCTTTTACAGGGCGGGCTTCCCTGCCATACAGCTTTGACGCTGCCATAAGCATAAGTAGAAAAAAATACTGGTTTGTCCCCCGTATAACGTCTTATTTGCTTTTCTATTTCTCTTTGCTCTCTTTCAGAAATGTCTGCCGGGCACTTGCTGACTATGACAATGTCTGCTTGCCGGGCTCTGCTGCGCAGGTCTCGCAAATCACCGGCAGGAAGCATGAAATCCCTGTAAAATGGGCGGTAATAATCGCATAAAAGTACATAAGCAGTGGCTTCTAAGGCACGATGTTGAAAGGCATCATCAAGGATGACTATTTCCGTATCTGGGTGTTGGACAAGCAGCGCCCGGATGGCTTCTATGCGTCGGCTGCCTACGCTTAAACCGCTTATTTTTTCTTTGTATTTCATCCATATTTGATAAGGCTCATCGCCTATGTCTTCTGCACGCGTGTTTGCATCGGCTACTACCACGCCACGGCTTTGGCGTTTATAGCCACGGCTTACTACCCCCACGCGGTACCATTGGCTTAGGCTTTTTATAAAGAACTCGGTATGAGGTGTTTTGCCTGTACCCCCCACTGTTAGGTTGCCAATGCAGAGGGTGGGACGGTCTGCCCGCTCGCTTTTGAATATGCCCCAATCATACAGCAGGTGCCGTACCCGCACTGCCAAAGCATAAAATGGCACGAAAAGCCAGCCTATGCTCCGGCGCAAGCAGTATATGAAAAGATTTTTCATCTTATCACTCTCCAATGACTTCTATGTTGAAAGGTGCAGGCAAGAAGCAAAGCAACAAAATCAGAAGGCTTAGCCAGCCCAAGAGTTGTCGCCCTCTGCCGATGGGGGCTTCCATGTACGCTGTGGGATGATAAATCCCCAAAAAGCGCCCTAAGATAAAGATAAACACCAGCCAGCCACTGTATCCTTCGGCTTGAGGAAAAAGCCAAAGAGTAGCAAACTGCAAGAACACTACCGATAGTGCCAGCGTAAGCCGATGCATGGGGAAAGGCGAGGTAGAGTAGAAGCACAGATATAAAAAGTAAACATAAAGTGTCAGGTGTATCAACAAGCGGGGAAATGGAGTGTAAGGACTTACCAAACCCAAGCCTGCGTAGTATAAAAAACCATAAAATAAAACAACAGCTGTACGGTTGAATAACTTGGGACCCAACAAGCCGTAGAGGATATGCCCGCCGTCTAACTGCCCTATGGGTATTAAATTCAGGGCGGTAAACAGCATGACAATATAAGCGGCTAAAAGGTAAGGATAATGCATCATCTCACGCGTGTCAGGAATGCGGCTGCTGTCTTTTACCCAATAGCGCTCGGCAAGTAAAAAAAGCAAGGGTTTTTGCAGGCTCACCAACAGCTTGGGTGTGCCCGTGCTGTCTGCTTCGTATGCATATTTGCTGTAGTCGTCGCCATAGATTTGGTATCCTGGCATCTCTTTGTATTCAGGGTGTATGTCCAGAACATAAGAACGGGGGGGCAGGTGGGTATAGCCGTAATACAGGATGCCCAAACCCACAATAAAGCCTGCCAATGGACCTGCAATGCCTACATCAAAAAATTGCTTGCGGCTGCGCATGCGTTCTTTGATACGAATGAAGGCACCCATAGTACCGATGCTGCTGCTCAGGTCAAAAAACCAAAAGGGAAGATAGTATGGCAACGTTACCCGGATACGGTAATAGCGTGCTGTAAAGTAGTGCCCAAACTCATGAAAACTCAGTGCCAAAAGTAAGGGGATTGAGTAGTGAAAACCGTCGCTCAGAGTACGGCTGTTGACCCAGTCCGAAATGCTACCATTGCTCCAGTCGAGAATAGGCTTGCCATGTATCCATTCGGCACCAGCAAAGGTGGTGGTTACCAAAGTGATGACAAACAAAAGCAAGTGTATGCCTCCTTTGGATTTATGTTTTCTGTATCTCATAGGTTGAAAACTTGGCTGTGTTGAGCTGATTTTGTGGTACATGAAGGGTATGCATGCCCAGCTGCGCCGCCGCTTCTATGTTGGCAGCACTGTCGTCAATAAAAAGAAGCTCGTTGGCTTTTGTGCGGCTCGTTTCAAGCACATATTCGAAAGCACGGGCATCGGGTTTGGTGTATCCTATTTCATAAGAGAAAAACAAGGCGTGAAATAATTCGTAGAATGAGGTGCTGTGCTCTTGTTGAAGCATCTGTTCTATGCATTCTATATGGGCAGGGTTGGTATTACTCAGTAGCATGAGACGATAGCCGGCAGCTTTGAGTTTTTGCAACAGGCGGATACGTTCGGCAGGGATATCGAGCAAAAGAGCCATCCATGCTTTTTCTATTGCTGCCTCTGTAACCTCGGGGCGCATGTACTGTTTCAAGGCGGCGTAAAAATCGGAGGTGTTTATTTCCCCGCATTCATATGCATGGAAAAATGGAAGCTTGGCAAGGGCATTCCAATCTTTCAAGCGGTCGTGATATGCTGGCTGCAAAAGTGGAGTAAAAGCTCGTATGGTGCGCTCAAAATCTATATTGATAATAACGCCACCCAAGTCAAAAAGCAAATTTGGAGGTAACTGCACGTCTTTTTTGCGTTGGTTGTTGCAAATATCTAAAACAATGTGTGCATTTGCTAATGTCGTTGTATATGTGTGATGAAATGTTTTTTAGCCTTCCGAAGGCTATTGAGTATAATGACTGAATAGCAAGGTTTTAGCTGGTTTGAGAATTATTTTTTTGGTGCTATTGTTGCAAGTTCAAATATGATTACGTAAAATTGCACTCGAAATCACGTGCAAGAGCGTGATGCGGACCCTTAGCTCAGCTGGTTAGAGCACCTGACTCATAATCAGGGGGTCGCTGGTTCGAGCCCAGCAGGGTCCACAGTCATAAGCTACCCTTTACACAAGGGTAGCTTTGTTTTTTTGCAATGGATGCAAGCCTTGCGGCACTCAAGCCAAAAAGGAAGCCCCTATATATAGAGCTTCCTTTGCATTTTTGAACTTTTCTTAAACCGTATTTATTTAGTTGCGCTTCAAGAAAGCACGCAGCATCCACAAGTCTTTCTCTTTGGCTTTGATGTCGCCTGCCAACATATCGACAGTACCTTCATCTTCTGTTTCTTCGGCAGCTTTCAGTGCCTCACGCTCAAGAGCCACTATCGCCTGTATGTTTTCGATGAGGGTAGCAACCGACTCTTTGTCGCTACGCACATTTTTTGCTGCTTTGATGGCAGCATGTTTCATGTAATCAGCAAAAGTGTGTAGTGGAGTTCCGCCCAAGGTCAAGATGCGCTCTGCTATGGTGTCTATCATCTGCTGGGCAGCAGTATAAAGCTCTTCAAACTTAGCGTGGAGGGTGAAAAAGTTTTCCCCTTCGATATTCCAATGGAAACCTCGTAGGTTTTGATAATACACTTGGTAAGTAGCCAGCAGGGTGTTCAGTTTTTCAACGACAGCTGTAGTAGCTTTGTTTTCCAGTCCGATATTGTTTTCCCGTATTTTTTCCATAGTACTAGTGGTTTTTAGATGAAACATTTGTTCTGTATGCTTACTGCATAATATAATAAATTATCCTTGATAATAAAAGTTTCTGATTACACTTTTACATAAACTGAAAAAACAGATAAAGATAAACCCATATACCCCCTATGAAATGCCAGTAAACAACGAGCAGTCGCAGAAAAAGGCGGTTGGGAGGGTTCATGGCATAAATGAAGGCGTCCACGTAGTTTAGCTTAAGCAGCGAGATAGCGAAGAAATACAGCAAAGCCAGTAGCCCTATGCCCAAGTGTGCCAAATGCAGCACTATCAGCACAAAAAACAAACTATGGAGCGGGGTGCTGCGCATCAGCTCAAGGTTCTGTTTGTAGAGGCTTTCCCAGCCTTGCCATTGGCAAAAAGCAAAAGCGAGCGAAAGTATGAGGGTAGTGCCCAGCAAATAACGATAGGCAAAGTAGGCATCTTGCAAAAAGGCTTTGTATGCTTGTTGCAGCGTGAGGCTGCTGCATACAATGACGAAAGTGCTTATGCCAAGCAAGCGGGGCACTTCAAAAGGAAGTGCCGGAATCTGAAGGCGGTATTTTAAAAAGACCGCACTCAGAAAAACAAACATAATAGAAATGCCTATAAGCCCTAACCACAGCATAAAACTGAGGGGCTCGCGCCTTTGGGTTACTTTTTCTAAGAAAGAGCTATTTTTTTCCATAAGATGTGCTTGGTGTGGATATGCTCTTTTAATAAAAACAAAAAAAGAAGTTACAGGTTCGAAAAAGGCAAACAAAAAGGCAACCTGGAGGTTGCCTGCATGCTTATGGTGACTGCACAACTGTCGATTGCTGTTAGTCGCCGTCGCCACTGTCATAAGTGATATACAATCCAAGCAATGAGCTCATGTCGCTTTTAAAATAGCGTGTATGCTTGAGCATCTCTGTGTGTAGTGCTACAACCGTTGTGTATTGCGTTTCGATGAGGGTAGAGAGTCTTGCCTGACTGTCGAGTGCGTCCAGTTTTTGATAAATGCTTGCCAGTTGAGCTTCTGTGTTGTCGGAGAGCTCTTTGCCTCCTGCTACAGCCAGCAGGTAGTCCTGAAAGCCCAAGCCGTCTTGCCCGTTGGCACCTACGCCCCGCCAAATGTTTTCTATGGCTTTCATGTTGGCACGAATCATCTCAATCGATACACCACTGTAATATGCCTCTACGTACATAGGTGCGGGCGAAGTCATTGGGGCTTTTTTCCCCAATGGAATGCCCAGCTTAAAGTTTTTTATACGTTCGTAGCCCAGGTTGAATTCGTTGAACAGCAGAGTAAGAGAGCTGCCGGCATCCGTGCCGTCGTTGTCAATGAAAGAAGCTTTTCGTTCTCTCCAGCGTTCGCGTGTTTTTTCTATCTTCAGCACCAAATGGTCGGCAACCGCTTTTAAATACAGGCGGCGGTTGCTGTTGTTTATAAATGCATCTATGATGGCTTGCTGATTGCCGTCGGTGCGGAACAGCAGATAATCCATAGCCAAAAAGCCCCGAGTATTTCGTTGGAAGTTGGCAAAGCTGTAATTCCCTTGGCTGATGTATTGCTCAATGAGGTTGCTGTCTGCTGGAAATACGCCTATTTCCTCGAATAAACTTTTATCGAGTGTATTGGGCTCAATCAGAAAATCGAAGTTATACATGTTGGCAGACTGCCATACCGTATATGTTTGCTTCCATTGCGCCTGCAAGCTTTCCAGCGTGTTTAGTGAAGGGGCATCTACAAAGCTTTGGGTAGCCTTCTGTAGGCGCTTGGCTTCATTGTACAGGCTGTCAAAAGCTGGAGTTATTAGATTGTTGGCTATGTTTTCGAGCAATCCGCGCCGGTCAAAGTTTTGCGGTTGACCTTCTTTTTTGGAATCGCAGGCAGTCAAACCAATTAAATAGATGACCGATAGGGTATGGAGTAGGAGGGAAGTAAGTCTGTTCATGAGTGAACGGGGTTTAGAGAAACATTTACCATAGAATAGATATAGATACTGAAAACCAAATGCACCAAAGGCATACTTGCGAGCATGCCTTTGGTGGCTGAAAGAAACGCTTGATTTATCTGCCTTGTTGAACCACCCAGTCTTTTTTGAAGTCTTCCAGGTCTGTATTGCTGAAGCCATATATTTCTTTTATTTTGTTAATGGCTTCGGTCAGCTTGCCTACTTGGTTGAAAGTATCAGTTACGAATAGGTAAGCAGAGGCTTCACTTTCTGCGGGAGCTTTCAAAATATTTAGAATCTCATCGACTTGGCTGTCAGTAATGATGCGTGCATTCTGAGGCAAGCGACGCCATCCGTGCAAGAAACCTACTGCTTCTGCATGGGCGTGCAGTGCATTTGCCAAATCGTTGTCGGAAGGAGAGGTGGCAGTCAATCTATTTTGGGCGTTGTACAGGTAGTTGATGATGGTAGCAGCACAAGATTTTTCCCAGTTGGTAAGATATTCTTTTAGGGCTGCACGCAGCTCTGCATCATAAGCTTTGCCCGCTTTTACCGCTGCCTGCGCTTTCAACAGAGCATTCTTAATGTTGGTGTAAAAGCCTTTGCCATCGTTTTTGTCACGCTTGGCAGCATATCTAGCAGCATATTTGTCGGGGTACTGGTGTTTGCTTTCGTCGCTGCTGTTCGGGAACGAAGGGTGAGCGCCAAAGATAGCCACCAGACGGTCGATGTCGGCAGGGGTAAGCTCTGTTTTCTGAGTGATGCCATAGGCATGATGGTAGAGCGCTGCTTCAAACAAACCTTTTTCTATGAGTTCTATCAATTCCAAGCCGCCTTCTTCAAACAAACGTCCACCAAAGAAACCACCTTTCCCGTTGGCAGCTCTGCCTTCGGTTTTCATGTCATAGGCACCACCGGTGCTGGCAGCAGCTACCTCTTTCAGATAGCTCAGTACCTGTGTGTTGTAGTAAGCCGAAGTAGCGCTTTGCAATTTGCTTCCCTCATAGAGGGCTTTCAGGGCAGCCTCGTCCAAGGGGTTGCTTTCCGAAGCTGCTTTGATGGCAGCTTTCAAATCATCTAAATTTTTTAAAATGGCTTTCTCTTCAACGGTATTGGCTTCATAATTAGCCGACTCGTAAGTAGAAGGTATGCTCAAGGGCGCCTTTTCGTCGTCTTTTTTACATGCGCTGAGCCCTAAAACTGCGATGCTTGCGGTCAGGAGAATCTTTTTCATAGATGTTTTTATTTTAATTTAGACTTGTTTTAAATAGTGATGCAAAGTAAATGTTTATTTAGAATAAATACAAATAATAAAAACCAAAATTTGCAGAACACCCTCAAAAAGAAGAAATTTGTCTTTGTAAATCAGAGCACTGACGTTTTATGAAAAAAATACTCATTGAACCGCATTATTTCCCGTCGCTTGCTTTTTGGGCGTGTTATGTGCAGGCAGAAAAGGTAGTATTGGACATCCATGCCTATTATGAGAAGCAGTCTTATCGTAATCGTTGTGAGATACTTACCGATAAGGGCGTGTGGATGTTGTCGGTGCCTGTGCGCAAGCCATGGAAGCGCCCGCTGCATGCCATAGAAATAGACAACCGCCATGCTTGGCAAAAAGACCATATCCGTGCCATAGAGGCGGCTTATCGCAAAGCCCCTTTTTATGAATACTTTGCCCCGGAAATTCTGACAATTCTGCAGGAGCCCATAACAACCTTGCTGCAACTTCAGCAGAGAATTATGACAACTTGTCTCAAACTTTTGCAGCTTCCCAATCGTTTTACATACAGCACAGACTACTATGATGCTGCCCAAGTGGCTGATTTAGAGATAATAGACATGAGAAACGTGTTGCATCCGAAGAAAAAAACAACTTTAAACATCCGCTGGGAGCCTTATATGCAGAACTTTGGTGCTAAATTTGTACCAAATCTAAGTATCTTGGATTTACTCTTTTGCATGGGACCTGCTGCCAGGTTGTATCTGCAGCAAGGCGTGAAGCTCTCTTTGAGCGAAAGAGTAGCATTTTGATTTGATAAATTAAGTGTGAAAGCGTATATTACAACATTAAATTTGTTCCGGAGGACAAGCACATGGAAGCAAAATTTTCGAATCGAGTAAAAGAGGTTATATCCCTAAGCCGCGAAGAGGCACTGCGCTTGGGGCATGACTATATAGGTACGGAACACCTGCTGTTGGGTTTGATTCGTGAAGGCGAAGGGCTCGCCGTCAACATATTGAAAAAACTGGGTGTTCCGTTGGATGAGCTGCGTGCCACGATTGAACGGGCTACCCGCGGCACTGCAGTCAATAATGTGAAAAACATTGCCAACATACCCTTTACCCGTGCTTCAGAGAAGGTACTCAAAATCACTTACCTCGAAGCCAAAATTTTTAAAACCAACATCATAGGCACCGAACACTTGCTGTTGTCTATCTTGCGTGATGAAGATACTCTGGCAACTCAGGTGCTGCATCAATTCAATGTAACCTACGATGTAGTAAGAGAAATGCTCGAATATCAAAACCAACCCAAAGCTTCTTTGGAGTCGGATGACCCAGACGAAGAAAGTCGCATGTTTAGTAGTGGGCGCGAGTCCAAAGGAGGGGAAAAATCAAAAACCCCTGTATTGGACAACTTTGGGCGCGACCTCACCAAAATGGCAGAGCAGGGCAAGCTTGACCCTATCATTGGGCGTGAAAAAGAAATAGAGCGCGTGGCGCAAATACTCAGCCGTCGCAAAAAGAATAACCCGCTGTTGATTGGTGAACCGGGGGTAGGTAAAACCGCCATCGCCGAAGGTTTGGCACTGCGCATTGTGCAGCGCAAAGTGTCGCGCGTGCTTTTCGACAAACGCATCGTAACGCTGGACCTGGCATCCTTAGTGGCAGGAACCAAGTATCGCGGGCAGTTCGAAGAGCGCATGAAAGCCGTCATGAACGAGCTGGAGAAATCGCCCGATGTGATTCTCTTCATCGACGAGCTGCACACCATCGTAGGGGCGGGTGGTGCCTCAGGCTCGCTCGACGCTTCGAACATGTTCAAGCCGGCACTGGCACGTGGCGACATCCAATGCATCGGCGCTACTACTTTGGATGAGTATCGTCAGTATATCGAAAAAGACGGTGCTTTGGCACGCCGCTTTCAGGTGGTAATGGTTGACCCGCCTACACCCGAAGAAACTCTTCAGATATTGAATAATATCAAAGACCGTTACGAAGAGCATCACAATGTAATTTATACGCCGGAGGCATTGGAAGCCTGTGTGAAGCTCTCAGACCGCTATATTACTGACCGCTTCCTGCCCGACAAAGCCATTGATGTGCTCGATGAGGTGGGGGCACGGGTGCATATCTCCAATATCCATGTTCCAGAGCACATCTTGAAACTGGAAGAAGAAATAGAAAAAGTAAAAGAAGAGAAAACGCGCGTAGTCAAAAGCCAGAAATATGAAGAGGCGGCTCAACTGCGCGACAAAGAGAAAAGACTCATTCAACAACTTGAAAAAGCCAAGATTGCTTGGGAAGAAGAATCTAAGCGCAAACGCTACACCGTAACCGAGGAGCATGTAGCCGAAGTGGTCGCTATGATGACCGGTATTCCCGTAACGCGTGTGGCACAAGCCGAAAGCCAAAAGCTGCTGCACATGGCAGACGAGCTGAAAAAACGGGTCGTAGGGCAAGATGCTGCCATCGATAAGCTGGCACGTGCCATCCGTCGTACGCGGGTAGGTTTGAAAGACCCCAAACGTCCTATCGGTTCATTCATCTTCTTGGGTCCTACCGGTGTGGGTAAAACCGAAATGGCGAAGGCGCTGGCAGAGTATCTGTTTGACCGTAGCGATGCCCTCATCCGCATCGACATGAGCGAGTACATGGAGAAGTTCTCCGTGAGCCGCCTCATTGGTGCGCCCCCCGGCTATGTGGGCTATGAAGAAGGTGGGCAGCTGACCGAGCAAGTGCGTCGTAAACCCTATTCTGTTATCTTGCTCGATGAAATAGAAAAAGCCCACCCCGATGTGTTCAACATCTTGTTGCAGGTGCTCGATGATGGGGTGCTGACCGATGGTTTGGGACGTCGCGTGGACTTCAAAAACACCATCATCATCATGACCTCAAACATTGGGGTGCGTGACCTCAAAGACTTCGGCGCAGGTATTGGCTTTACCACCAAGGCAAAAGCCGAAAGTATGGACGAAATTATGAAGTCTACCATCCAAAGTGCCTTGAAAAAAGCCTTCTCACCGGAGTTCTTGAACCGTCTGGACGATGTGATTGTGTTCAACTCGCTGGAAAGAGAGCACATCCATAAGATTATCGATATTGTGTTGAAAGACGTCTTCAAGCGCATCGAAGAGTTGGGCTACCATATCGAGCTCACCGAAGCTGCCAAAGATTTCCTCAGCGAGAAGGGCTATGACCCGCAGTACGGGGCACGTCCTTTGAAACGGGCTATTCAAAAATACTTAGAAGACCCCATTGCAGAGGAAATACTCAAAGGAGAAATTGAAGAAGGCGACACCTTAGTGGCAGATTACAAAGCAGAAGGAGACGAGCTTGTGCTCTCTATCCGCAAACAAGAAAAAGCTGGTTCATAAGGTATTGACAAACAAGAACCACAGGGCTGCCTCAAAGAGGCAGCCTTATTTTTTTGTATCGTCCTTGTGTGCTGTAGGAACATGCAGCCCACACAAGACGTTTTAAAATGGTATTTTTGCAACGAACAATCACCAAAACCATCTTTAAAAATTATGGCAAGAATCGTAGTGGGCATGTCGGGGGGAGTGGACTCCAGCGTGGCTGCCTATTTGCTTACCCAACAAGGACACGAGGTTATAGGTATGTTCATGCGTAACTGGCACGACGAAAGCGTAACGCTGCATGATGAGTGCCCTTGGATAGAAGACAGTAATGATGCCCTCTTGGTTGCCGAAGCCTTGGGTATTCCTTTTCATGTGATAGACCTGAGTGCCGAGTATAAAAGGCGCATCGTGGACTACATGTTTGCCGAATATGAGCGGGGACGCACGCCCAATCCCGATGTTTTGTGTAATCGAGAGATTAAATTCGATGTTTTTCTGCAGGCGGCTATGCGCCTTGGTGCCGATTTTGTAGCTACGGGGCACTATTGCCAAAAAGACAGTATCGAAAAAGACGGCAAGACTGTTTATCGTTTGCTGGCAGGTGCTGACCCCAACAAAGACCAAAGTTATTTTTTGTGTCAGCTCAATCAGGAGCAATTGAGCAAGGCATTGTTTCCCATTGGGCATTTGCACAAAAAAGAGGTGCGTGCCATTGCTGAGCGCGAAGGCTTGGTAACTGCTAACAAAAAGGACTCGCAAGGTTTGTGTTTTGTCGGAAAAATAAAACTGCCCGAGTTCCTGCAGCAAAAACTTCAACCTAAAAAAGGCAAGGTAATAGAGATTCCGGCTGATGCCCCTGCATTTGCCTCAAACGAACAGGCAACTGCACTCGATGCCCTTTGTGCTTCTTATGTCTTTTCTGAAGAGATGGGCGAGCCGGTAGGCGAACACATAGGTGCCCATTACTTCACCGTAGGGCAACGCAAAGGCTTAGGCATTGGGGGCAAAGAAAAGCCTTTGTTTGTACTTTCTGTTGATACAGAAAAGAATATCGTATATGTAGGGCAGGGCGATGACCATCCGGGTTTGTACCGTAAAGGCTTATTTGTCCGTGCCGATGAGCTACACTGGGTGCGTGAAGACCTGCGCATGCAACCGGGTGAGTCGCGAAGCTATATGGCACGCATTCGCTATCGCCAACCCTTGATGCCGGCAGAATTACATATGCATGAAGCAGGCTTGTATGTTACATTTCATAAGCCGGTGCGTGGCATCACACCGGGGCAGTTTGTGGCTTGGTACGAAGGCAACGAGCTGCTGGGCTCTGGAGTAATCCATGCCTAAGATATGCCTGAATGACCTTGGCTTTTTAGCATACTGCCGTTTCCCATTCATTCAGGAGGGAGCGGCAGTAAATCCGTCTTTGCTTTTAGTTTTGAGAGGCACTCAACAGGTGCCAGCTGGTGTGTAGCCCTTTTCTATTTTCCGTTGCAGCTCATGAATTTCTCTCTCATTGAATTGCTTCGCGAGCTTTTTGCCTTTTGCAAAAACTTTTCCGCTTTGCAGTGGTCGCCTTATTTATTTGCTGCCAGCAAGCGCCCTACACAGCAAGCTCCTTTTGATAGCGTGAAGAATTGAATACTTTGATTATCAGTGCTACATTCACTCAGATTAAACCTAAGTGAAGGCTTTTACAAGCTTACAGCAGGCAAATACCCGTATTTCCCTGTCTTTGTGGCTAAACCATTGTATCTTTACGGATGTTTTGAATGTTGAATAAAGAAGTGGTTTTCATGGCAAAGCAAAAGAAAAAAGCCGAAGGAGAGGCGTTTGTCAATCCTATCAATCCCGACCATGTTACAGACAGACCGGGCACGCTGCCTTATGCCCATACACGGGGCGGGGTGGTCATCAAGCCCGAAGACAAAGGAAAGCTGAAAGGGCGCGCCTTGGCGGCTATGTATGACCAAACCGAGCGCCAAATGCAGCAAATCTACGAGCAGGTAGAAGTACTGTTGCGCCAAGCCAAAGCTTTGCAAGTGCGCAAACGCATATCGGAGTTGATTTATACGGCAGAGATGGGCTTTGAGCCGGTCGTGGGCAAAGAATATCATCTCTATCGCCGCAGCGCTGACCAATACGTCCTGTCGTTGGTAGCGCCCGAAGAGTGGGGCAAAAGCATCCCTTACCAAGCCTATTGCGCTACTGCACGCTTGCTTTCAGACCATACTTGGGAAATCCTGAAGGCAACGGATGATTTCGAAGAGGTGATGAAAGACATCGAAGCAGATGAAGCATAGCCGGGGGCAGTTCTATTATTTTGTGGTGTACAAGCCATACGGGGTACTTAGTCAATTCACAGCCGAGCAGGAGGGAGACCTCACCTTGGCGTCTCTGTATGACTTCCCGCCGGATGTTTACCCCGTCGGACGTTTAGACAAAGACAGCGAAGGGCTGTTGTTACTTACCAATGACAATTTTTTGAAAAGCTGCTTGCTTGCACCGCAATTCAAGGTAGAAAAGAAGTATTGGGTGCAAGTAGAAGGAGAGGTAACAGCCCAAGCCATCGAGCAATTGAGACAAGGGGTAATCATACGTTTAAAAGGGAAAAACTATAAAACACTGCCGGCGCGTGTAAGCCGCATAGAAGCACCTGATTTGCCCGAGCGGGTGCCTCCCATACGCTTTCGCAAGTCGGTGCCTACTTCGTGGTTGTCTATAGGCTTGCATGAAGGCAAAAACCGTCAAGTGCGCCGTATGACTGCCGCAGTAGGTTATCCTACGCTTCGTTTGGTGCGGGCAGCCGTCGGCAACTTGTCTTTGTCCCGCCTGCAAATAAAGGAAGCCGGCGAGCTGCGCCTGTTAAGCAGGCAGGAGATATACCGGGCGGTGAGTGTACCTTTGCCCGGCAAGCATAAAACAACAAACCAAGGTTTCCGCTCTTAGCTTTATCTCTTTCATGATAGACGTTTATATTTTGCTTAATTTTCAGAAAAACAAATTCAATCCAACATGAAGGCTATTTTTTTATCTGCCGAGAAGAAAGACATTATTTTTACCGAACGTCCCAAACCTACGCCCAAAGCCGGTGAAGCTTTGGTGAAGGTGGTGGCTGCTGCACTCAACCATCGCGACCAATGGATACGCGTGGCGCTTTATCCGGGCATGACCTATGACTGCATATTGGGCTCTGATGCCTGTGGGGTGGTGGAAGCCGTAGGGGATGCGCACCACGAAGAATGGTTGGGTAAGGAGGTGGTCATCAACCCTAATCAAAACTGGGGCGAAAATCCCGAATATCAATCAGAGCGATACACTATCCTGGGCATGCCTACCGATGGCACTCTGGCAGAATATGTGTGTGTGCCTATTGACCGTTTGCATGTCAAGCCCGCACACTTGAGCTATGAAGAAGCGGCTGCCTTGCCCTTAGCCGGCTTGACAGCCTACAGGGCAGTGCGTCGTAAAGGCGGTATTCAAAAAGGGCAGCGCGTGCTGGTAACGGGTATTGGTGGTGGAGTGGCACAATTGGCTTGTCAATTTGCGCTTGCTTTGGGCGCAGAAGTCTATGTAACTTCGAGTAGTGATGCTAAAATTCAGAAAATGAAAGAGTTGGGAGTTGCCGGAGGTGTAAACTACAAGCAGGACGGATGGCATAAAGAACTACTGAAAGAGACGGGAGGCTTCGATGTGATTATTGACAGTGCTGGAGGCGATGGTTTTAATTTATTGCTCAAAACCATGAAACCCGCAGCTACCTTAGTCTTTTATGGTGCCACTTTGGGGAGCCCTTCTAAGCTGGACATGCCCCGCATTTTCTTTGGGCAATATACCATTAAAGGGACTACCATGGGCAACGACCAAGAGTTTGAGGAGATGTTACGTTTCGTAGAAGCGCACAAGTTGCGCCCTATTATCGATTCTGTGCGCCCGCTTGCCGAAGGCATTGCTGCTTTCAATGATATGCGCGACGGAAAAATATTCGGGAAAATTGTTTTAAAGCCATAAACATATGATACAGACGCTTCAAAATTTTCGCTTCCTTTGGTTGCTTTTGCTCATTTGGAGCAATTGCTACACTGCCTCGGCACAAGTATTTTGGAAAATCACGGGAAAGAGACTCAAACAGCCCTCTTATCTGTTGGGTTCCTTGCACATATACGATGGCAGTCATCTTTTGGAGCAGCCTGCTGTTAAACAGGCTTTCGACAACAGCCGCGTGTTTGTGGGGGAATTGGAAATGAAACCCACAGCCATGTTTGAGCTTTTTGCTGAGATGCTCATGCCTGGGGACACCACCTTGCAAGACCTTTTGCCTGAAAAGGACTATCAACGCGTGGATGCTTATATGCAGAAAAAAATGGGCATGGGCATTGCTTTCTTTGGGCGTATGCGTCCCATCTTTATTTACTTTCTGCTGACTACCATAGACGAAGCCGAACTCATGGAACCACGAGGCGATTCCTCTGTTTTGAGCCTGAATGTGAACAACTTCATGGATGTGTACTTGCAAGAGAGAGCTCGTGAGGCAGGCAAAGAAGTGCGGGCACTCGAAACCGTCAGAGAGCAGATGCAAGCGCTCACTGGCAGCATGTCGCTGCAAGAGCAAGCTACCACCTTGGCAGATTACGTGAAAAGTGGTAAACGCCAAAGGAAAGATAAGCAAGATACACGTCTTTTAATTGAGGCATATAAACAACAGGACCTACGGCGCTTGGAAAAAGCCCTACGCGATAACTTTGATGAAAAACAATACCGCTTGCTCATAGTGGAGCGCAACCATCGGTGGGTACCTAAAATGGAAGTTATTATGCAAAAAGCTCCTGCTTTCTTTGTGGTGGGAGCGGGGCACTTGGTTGGTGAAGAAGGCTTGCTGGCACAGCTGAAGCGCTTGGGATACCAATTAGAACCACTGCCGCTTGTCCTGAAATAGCAAGCCAAAATGGCTTTGCTGCTTTCCTTGCGCTGTGATTATGTCTATATTTGCTCTTTCATAAAAGACGAATCATACAACCCCAAAAGCAAGATGGAAACCATAGCATACGAGAATATAGAAGCCTTGAAGAAAGAAGTAGAAGCCTTTGAAATTACCAATGAAGCTACTTTGGAGCAGTTCCGCCAGCAATATCTCAGTAAGAAGGGGGCTATTCCTGAGCTCATGAGTAAAATCAAAGACATAGCACCCGAAGAGCGTAGAAACTACGGCGCGGCAGTGAATGCACTCAAACAGTTGGCAGAAGAAAAGTGGCGTAGCCACAAAGAGCGTCTCGAACAACTGCCCGAGGCGGTAGAGCCCCCCATAGACCTTACCTTGCCCCCGCTGACCGAACCTATGGGCGGAGTCCATCCCCTCAGCATCGTGCGGCGGCAGATAGTGCAGGTGCTTGAGCGTATGGGATTCTGTCAGGCAGATGGTCCCGAAATAGAAGACGACTTCCACAACTTCACCGGACTGAACTTCCCGCCAGACCACCCCGCCCGTGAAATGCAAGATACTTTCTTCATTGAGCGTAACCCCGACATCTTGCTGCGTACGCACACCTCTTCGGTGCAAATTCGTGTGATGAAAAACAACCGCCCTCCCATGCGTATGTTCTCTGTGGGTAGGGTGTATCGCAATGAAGCCATCTCGGCTCGAGCACACTGTATTTTTCATCAAATAGAGGGCTTTTTTATAGACAAGGCAGTGAGCTTTGCAGACTTAAAGCAAACGCTCTATCATTTTGCCAAGGAGCTGTTTGGCAAAGAAACACAAATACGCCTGCGACCCTCTTACTTCCCCTTCACCGAACCAAGTGCCGAGCTGGACATCTCTTGTAACATATGCAAAGGTAAAGGGTGCAACATATGTAAATACAGCGGCTGGGTAGAAATAGGCGGTGCCGGCATGATTCACCCCAATGTGCTGGAAAACTGTGGTATAGACCCCGAAGAATATACCGGCTTTGCTTTTGGTATGGGCTTGGAACGCATCACCATGCTCAAATACCAAATAAAAGACTTACGACTGTTCACCGAAAATGACTGGCGTTTCCTTGAGCAGTTCGAAGGCTTGTTTTAAAACCCTTTTATAGAGGGAAGAAAAAGTGAAGAGACTTTTTTGCTTTTTCTTTGAAGAAGTACGTGGGGGACTATCCCCTACCCGCTGTTTTGGGCGACAGACAATGCTTTTTTGTTCCACCATAGTAATATTTTTGTGATTTTTGAGTTAAAAGAAACAAAACAAGGTATCTCATGAGAAAAATCACCACATTGCTCATGCTCTTGCTCTTGCATTGGGCATCTTGGGCGCAAATCAAGAACCAACAGCCTAAATTTGATAAGCTGTTTGACTTCCGGGCAACCCCTTACCGTTCGGCTTCCGGCTTTCCGGGACCAGAGTACTGGCAAAACCGTGCCGACTATCGCATCGAAGCAGAACTGCTCACCGACAAGCACCGTTTAGAAGGTACTGTAACCATAGACTACACCAACAACAGCCCTGATGAGCTGCCTTTCGTGTGGCTTCAACTGGACCAAAACAAATTCAAAGCAGATTCCAGAGGCACAGCAACCATGCCTGTGGATGGCGGTCGTCATGTGGGCAGTATCACCAACGGCTATGAATTGAAGTCAGTCAAAGTCAATGGAAAGGAAGCAAAATATATCGTGTCCGATACCCGCATGCGCATTGACTTAGAAGCACCCTTGAAGCCCAAAGGAGGCAAAACCACCATTACCATAGCATATGCTTTCGACATACCCGAATACGGTGCCGACCGCATGGGACGCAAGCAGTTTAAACACGGCTGGGTGTATGAAATCGCACAGTGGTATCCACGCATGTGTGTTTATGACGACATCAGCGGCTGGAATGTGAACCCTTACTTGGGAGCTGGTGAGTTTTACCTCGAGTATGGAGACTTCGATTATAAAATAACCGCCCCGACAGGCGTGGTGGTCATTGGCTCGGGCGAGCTGCAGAACCCCAAAGATGTATATTCTGCCGAAGAGCTGGCAGCTTGGGAAAAAGCCAAAAACAGCGATAAGACCGTAAGCATCATCTCTGCCAAAGAGGTAGAGAAGAAAATCAAAATGCTGGAACGTGCCCGTAGTGGAAAAGTAACGTGGCACTATGTGATGAAAAATGCTCGGGATGTGGCTTTTGGTGCCTCTCAGGCGTTTATTGTGGACGCTGCTCGCATCAACCTGCCAAGCGGCAAACAAGCACTGGCGATTTCTTGCTATCCAGAAGAAAGCATAGAAGGATGGAAACGCTCTACCGAGTATACCAAAGCCGCCATTGAGCATTACTCTAAAATGTGGTATGAATATCCTTACCCTACGGCTGTCAATGTAGCCGGCATTGTGGCAGGAATGGAATATCCCGGCGTTAGTTTCTGCAAGTGGTCCGATAAAGGCGACGAGCTGTGGGGGGTTACCGACCATGAATTTGGTCATAACTGGTTCCCCATGATTGTAGGCAATAACGAGCGTTTGTATCCTTGGATGGATGAAGGATTTAATACCTTCATCAATCACTACAGCACTTTAGCATTTAACAACGGGGAATATAAGGAGGCAGACTACCTGCAATATGCCAACCGCTACGCTGCTTATATTTTTCTTTCGCCCAACAGAGAGCCCATCGCTACCTATCCCGACATAGTACAAGACAATAACCTGGGAATTACAGCCTACTTTAAACCCGGTTATGGCTTGTTCTTGTTGCGAGAAGTGATTTTGGGACCCGAGCGCTTCGACCGCGCTTTCCGCTCTTATATCAATGCTTGGGCATTCAAGCACCCCACGCCTCTGGACTTCTTCAATACCATAGAAAATGTAGCTGGCGAAGACCTGGACTGGTTCTGGCGCGGATGGTTCTACGAAACCTGGGCTCTGGACCAAGCAGTGCGTCAAGTGAAATATGTAGAGAATGACCCTGCCAAGGGGGCTATTGTGAATATCGAAAACAAAGGCGAGCTGTTGATGCCCGTAATCATGGAGGTAAAAGAACAGAACGGCAAAGTGCATCGTTTGCAGTTCCCAGTAGAAATATGGATGAAAGGCAACAGTAAGGAACTGCGGTTGCCTACTACCTCTCGTATTACCTCCATCACACTAGACCCCGACAAGTTGATGATGGACGTGAATTATGCTAACAACGTTTGGAATCCTTAAAAGGTAGCTGCTACTTTTTTCAATTCTCTCAAAAGGCATCGAATCGTATTCGTTGCCTTTTGTTTTTCTATGGCAAGGTGTTTGCTTGTAAACCTGCTAAGTGTTTTGTTTTGTCTCTTGAGAGAGAGAGAAGCTGCACACTCGATTGATTTTTTTGTTTTTATGTTTTGAAAAAGCTATATTGTAAATAACACTTGCCTGCTGCTACCTATCTGACTTTTACGCTTTGCTTATTGAAGAAAATGAAGGGAATGACTGCAAATAGACATTTTATGAATAAGGTCGTGCCTCTCTGCCTTACTCGCTTTTTCGTCTGGCTGATGGTATTCCATCCATTTTTTCTCCAGGCACAGCATTATGCTTTTCGCAGCTACGGGGTAGAAGAAGGCTTGCCTCAGTCACAAATAGAAGATATCTTGGAAGACCGTCATGGGCGCTTGTGGATTGCTACCTTAGGCGGGATTGCCCGTTGGAATGGGTATAACTTTGAAGTATGGGATGAGCGCAAAGGCTTGGTCAATAACAATGTACATTGCTTGCTGCTCACCTCCGACGGCTATCTTTGGTGCATTACAGAGCGTGGAGTGTCTCGCTTCGACGGGCATACTTTTACTTCTTTTTCGCAAAAAGAAGGCTTCCCCGACGGCGTGGCTTTTAAAGTATGGAAAGGAAAAACGGGCAAAGACTGGTGGGCTTGGGTGCACACCGAGTATGGCGAAGTGAAGTTGGTGCACTATGAAAACGGGCGCTTTCAGGAAAAGAAGTTGCCCTTGCCCTTGCTTTCGGCTTCGGGCTACTTGCCAGACCTAATGATGGACCCTAACGGGCACATGTGGATAAGCAATGTGCACGGCTTGTTTTATCTTAAATCGAAAGCGGAGGCAGTAGATACTGTATGGCTTGCGCCCAAGCCCAAAAAAGAGGGCGTTGCTTATCCAGCCATCAAGCGGTTGCTGTGGGCAGAACCTTCCGGCATGCTGCTTTTGTCGATGGAAATAGCCGCCGACTCTTTTGCCATTTACCGTGCCTACCCCAATGGTACCATGGAGCTGTTGCCCGAAAGCCAAAAGGTAGCTACTGCCATTAGAACTTTCCGGGATAACAAAGGCAACTATTGGTGGGTATTGCGCAATGGTACCTTGTTGTGTACGCAAAAGGGAAACGTGCTGCATCGTTGGGATGCAGCCCATGGCTTGCCAGCAAGTAGTGTTGATTTTTTTTATCAAGACAGTCGCGGTGATTTCTGGATTGCTACCAACAACAAATTACTTTTTTATCAAGCCGATTCTTTTATACAATACGGGGAAGCAGAGGGGTTACAGAGTAATGAAGTATGGGCTATTGCCGAAGATAAATTCAACAATATATGGGTTGGTACGGCAGGGCGCCTTGGCTTGTATCGATACGATGAAGAAAAGGAGTATATGCGGCAGGTGGAAAGTCGGCAGGAATTACCTTTTCTGGGCAGGATTACTGCCATCGTGCCGCTGTCTGATGATACCCTTTTGTTGGGGACCTTCTATGGACTGTGGGAATACAGCATCTCCAAAAACTACTTTGCAAATGTTGGTGAAAAGTACGGTTTGGAAGGGGCAAAGCAGATAGCTCATATCCTTTATGAGCCGAGTACTGCCACCTTCTGGATAGCTACCTTAGGAGACGGGCTTTACAAAAAGACCCCTGACACCGTGCGGCACTATGATGCCCGCAGTGCCGGGTTGCCAAGCAACTTTGTCCGCTATGTTTTTAGAGACAGCCAAGAGCGCCTGTGGGTGTGTACTACCTATGGCATTTCTGTGTTGTTGCCCGGTGGGCAGTGGAAGCATTACACACGCGAAACGGTTCGCTTACCCAACGATTATGTACTGCAAGCAACTGAAGACCCTTGGGGGAACGTGTGGTTTGCCTGTTTGGGCGGGGTGCTCCGCTTCGATGGTAAGCAATTCAAGTTCTATGGGGGAGAGCAAGGTCTGAACAGTCATATTGTGTACTCTATTCTTGCCGTTGACGATAAGCTGTGGATAGGAACACAAACAGGTGCCAACTGTTGGCTCATCAACAACAGGGGCGAAATAATGAAGCGCCGCACCTTTGAAGCGGAAGAAGGCTTTGTGGCAAGGGAAAACAATGCAGCCGCCATTTATCACGACAGTCGCGGGCGCCTCTGGATGGGAACCATTCAAGGATTGCACCGCTTTGACTACCCCCAGCCTTTCCGTCAACCCAAAGCGGCATTTGTGGGCATTTCTAAAATTTACCTCTTCTTGCAACCTATAGATTGGACCTCCGAAGAATGGAAAGCATATTACGAAACCATAGACCCGGTGGTGAGGATACCCCTAAACCTCAAACTGCCGCATGACCAAAACAACTTGACTTTTGTCTTTGAAGCTTTGGATTATGCGCTTGCTCATAAGCTGGAATTCAGCTGGTGGATGGAAGGCTTGGACAAGCAGTGGGTACCGTGGAGTAAGCGGCGTGAGATTACCTATGCAGGCTTGGCACCGGGTAATTATACTTTCTGGCTCAATGTTCGTACTTCCGACGGCGATTTCCTGTTAGAAAAACCACTGCGTTATTCTTTCACTATACGCCCTCCGTTTTATAGTTCTACTTGGTTTTTTGTGCTTATAGCCTTGGTATTGGCTGCCTTGGTCTTTGTCATCATGTGGTGGCGTTCAGAGCGCATACGACTACAAAAGCAGCGCCTGGAGGTGATGATAAAAGAGGCGAAAAGGGATTTGGAAGAAAAAAACAAAGAACTGGAAGAGAAGAAAAAAGAACTCGAAGCACAGGCTCACCATCTCGAACAGCTCAATGCCACCAAAGACCGCTTCTTTTCCATCTTGGCACATGACATCAAAGGTCCCCTCAATTCTTTGACTGCCTTCCTCGACATCATGTCCAATCATCTGGACGAAATGAGCAAAGAAGATATTCAGTTTATGAGCAGTAGTCTGAACCGCTCAGTGAAAAACCTGTATCAGCTATTAGAGAATGTGCTCTCTTGGTCTCGCTCCCAAATGGGGGTTATTGAATATAACTTCGAGGAGTTTCCTTTGAAAAATGTAGTGAAAGAAAATTTGCAGCTGTTGCAAATGACAGCTGCCAACAAAGGGATAGAGTTGCTCGATGAAGTGCCTTCCGACATAGTAGTCTATGCCGACCAGCCTTCTCTTCATACGATTATTCGTAACTTGCTATCTAATGCTATCAAATTTACTGCTGAGGGAGGAAAAGTAAGTGTAGGGGCGTTTGTGGATGGTCAAAAAGCTATCGTGTACGTGCGCGATACAGGAGTGGGCATGCCTAAGGAAATACAGGAGCGTTTGTTTAAAGTAGATAAGCGAGTGAGCACCAAAGGCACTGCCAACGAAACGGGTACCGGCTTGGGGCTTATTCTTGTAAAAGAGTTTGTAGAGCGCAATGGTGGTGCAATATGGGTAGAGAGTGAAGTAGAGGTGGGTACTACTTTTTATTTTACCTTACCTTTCAGGAACAGCAGCAACGACCGCCAAGATAACTACTCCCAATCGACAGAAGGAGAACAGGCGATGCATTAGAAATCGTTATATTTGCAACTTCGAATCAAATTAAAAGCTAGTGTCAGAAAGAAAGCCTGCCGGATGGCTTGTGCATGCGGCACTGTTCTTGGTTGCACTCATCTACGGCTTCAACTATAACATTGCCAAACTTATCATTCCGCATTATCTGAATCCTTCAGCCGTAATTTTGTTGCGAGTGGTAGCAGTGTCGTTCCTTTTGGGCTTGTGGCACTTGTTGCGGGGAACCCCTTTGTACATAGCCCCTGAACACCGCGGGCGCTTGTTGTGGTGTGCGCTATTGGGCGTGGTGGTCAATCAGTTGCTTTTCTTTGAGGGTTTGGCGCGCACCTCCGCAACCAATGCCTCGGTAATTATGACCATGACGCCCATTTTTGTGCTGCTCTTGTCTTTGTTGATGGGCATGGAACAAGCCACCACACAACGTATGATAGGAATTCTTTTGGGAGCGTTGGGGGGATATGTGCTCCTCACACAGGGACAGTGGATGTTACGCCCGGCAAATGTATGGGGCGACCTGATGGTACTGGGCAATGCCCTGTCTTACAGCGCCTATTTGGTACTGGTGAAACCACTCATGCGCCGCTATCACCCTTTGGTAGTGATGTTCTATGTGTTTACACTGGGTATTTTGGGGGTCTTACCTTTTGGTTATATCGGGCTAGCTTCTGTTTCTTGGCAACAGCTGCCCTGGTTTGTGCTGGTTGCCATTGCCTATGTGCTGCTGGCAACAACCCTCACTGCCTACTCGCTCAATGCGTGGGCATTGCAATACACGCATGCTTCCGTAGTAGGCTTTTACATCTATTTTCAACCACTGGTGGCAGCCACTATAGATTTATGGCAGGGCAAAACCTCTCTGACTGTCTATACGCTTATGGCTACTGCCCTGATTTTTACCGGTGTTTTTTTAGTGAACATACAAAACAGCAGGAGCAGAAAGAAACAACAAGTTATAAGGTGAATTGAATGCGTAACAGCCTTGAAAGGAGGAAATGCCCCGCAGTCCTTAATTTTTAATAGCCTCTTAGTTGCCAAAAAGTTGCCTTATAGGTTGGCGGGTGTCTTCACTGCTCGTAGCAATAAATGACTCTCTTCTGCCTCCTATGACATTTTTTGGGGGTCCTATAGTGAAGCGAATGCTCTCGATGCTATGCTGTTTTAAACGCATTACCTCTGCGGCTGAAAGCATGTAAATACCTATTATGTCATCGTTTAAGCAATCGCGCAAGCCTCTGTCATAGCATTTAATCACAGAACCATCGCTCAGGTATAAATACACATCGCCAGCGAAATGCCTACTAAAAAAACCACAATCGCAATATTGACAATAGGTTGAGATTACCAGCCAGCCTCCACCATTTCGCTTCGCTACTTCTACACTAAGGGCAGGGGCGGAGAAATTCCTTCTGAAGAAAACATCGCCCGGAAATCTAAAGAGCCCTACATAGATGGACGGATAGCGCTGAGTGCCTATGTAGAGATAGCCTTGGCTAAAAGCAGCATGGCTGAGACAGCACAATAGAAGGATAATTGAAAGTCTTTGTGCGTTTTGCATAGCTTACTTAACGTTTGGTTGGCGATGCTTCAAAAATAAGGCTTGTGATAGATGACCAGCGGTTTTTGCAAGCTTGTAGAAGGAAGATAGCAGCCATCTACTCGCGTTCTTTCATGATTTCGGGAAGCAGGGTGTCGCGTAAGCCCGAGGCTAATCCTTGCCACAGAATACGCAAAAATCCATCCGAAGGCAGGCGGTTGTAATGAATAGCACCAGTTCTGTGCTTGTTTGTATTGCGAATGAGCATATTGACTAACTTCGAAACGATGCGGCGCTTGCGTTTGGCTTGTGCATCCAGCACACTGACTTTAAAGTTGCGGTATATTGCCAGCATACTGCCGCGATGTGCATGGTCATGCATCGTGCCTTTAAAGGTGATTTTTTTGATGGTGCCCGTTTGCAAGCTTACTTGTGTGGTGGGTTCCAACATACGATTCAAATAAACAGCCGACATACGCCCCAAGGTACCCGCATAAGTTGCATGTAGCACAGGGCTATGACGGTCGATATCCATGTTCAATGCCAATATGCCTTGCTTCATAAAAAGCGAAACCATTTCGATACGCAATGGCAGCGAGTCGCGAAGATTGCCTAAGTGATAGAGCTGCAAGTGCACTTCATCAAAAAATAGCTTGCCACTGCCTGTATTGTTCCATTGCTTTTGCTCGTAAGTGATTTGCCCACCTTCAAAAACGACTGTATCTATAAGCCACATGCCTGCTGTTCTTTGCAGTAGTTCATGAGGCATGGGCGGGCGGCGCAAGGGGTTTTTAGCCAAACGTAGGTCATCGATGGCATTCAACTGCCAGCTTGCTACTTGCAAACGGGGAATGTACAACTCTTCTCCCCGAAGCAAGGCATCCCATGGAACATGAGGCAGTCGCAGGTCTTGTAACTTTGCCTGCAAGATGGTTTTGGCATAAAGACGTTGCTTCCATAGCCCATCTGTGTTTACAGACGAAAAGAGCTCCACACTGCCCACCTCGACAGCCGGCAGGCGTCTCTGGAGCTTGGCATCGTGCAGGCGCAGGTGGTAAAGCGGCTCCGGGAACTCCAAATAATACTGCTTTATGCTAAGCCAAAAGTCGCTGTCTGCTTCTATTTGACCATTACGATGTACAAAACGCTCTATGTAAAGGTCGATGCCTTGCAGCTGATGTTTGGTAATGCCGTCTGCCTTTGCTACATGAAACAACAAATGGCTGTTGTCCACTTGGAGTGAGTCTATGCTCAGATAGGCAAGAGGAAAAGTCTGTGCCTTGTATTGGGGCATGAGAGGCTCTGCCCAACGGTCTTTTTCTATGCTTACAAATACATTGCCTGCCTGCATACGCCCCAATATCAGGCTGTCGCCTCTAACAAGTTTGGGAAGGTCAATTTTGCGGACATACAAATAAGGCACATAAGCCCGCGCATGCAAGGCACGCCATTGTACGTCGCGCAGGCGCAAGCCGTTGCCTTTGGCATCCCACTGCATGTGGGCGAAGCTAAGGGTATCGTGGGGGCTAAGACGAAAGAAAGCCCGTGCGGTGCAACGCAGAAAGGCGAGTGAGTCGAGCAGAGGATATTGCCCATCCAGCGGACCTGCAAGCAGGTTGGCATGTTGCACACGATATTGTGTTTGCTGTTCGTTTTGTTGCCACCATATGTCCGCATCCGATATTAACAGGCTGTCGAGATGCAGGCGTGCAGGCAGTATGAGAGACGCAGTAGAAGCGCCTTGCTGTTTGCTGGTCAGGCGCAGCTGTGGACGGATGAAAGCAAGGCTGTGGGCATGGAGCCTACCTTTTTGCCAAAGCGTGTCCCAATCGATGCCATGCAAGCGCCCTTGTGCTATGCGAAGAGATTGCTCCGTACCGTTTTTCCAACGAAGTTGGTACAAATGCATCTGCGCCCTTTGCTTGTCGAGGTTGAGGGAATCAAACTGTACACTTAGGTTGCCTTGAAGGCGTAGCCGACAGGCTTTACTCTTCAAACGAAATTGTTTTGCCAAAAAACTGTTCGACCACACATCCACCGAGTCTTGGATATATAGACCGTCGGCACGAAGTGAAAGCGATTGGATTTCACCTTCTACCGATAATGAAGAAGAGGGAAGCCAGTAGAGTGTAGGTACTGAAACATCTACATGGTGTATAGAAAGCTTCCATTGGTTTTGATGCAACCATCGGGCAAGCTTTTGGGCAGGTGCCAATGAGCGCGCGCTGCTATCGGAGGGGCTGACAGCTGCCGTTGGCGACAAATACAACTCCAGACCGCTTAGGCGTAAGGTGTCGGCTTGTAGGCGCCGCTCTCTCCATAGCGAAGTCCACTGCCAGCTGGGTACATAAAGCATTGGCAGGTAGCCCGCCACCATAGGGCTTGCAAAGTACAATTTTCGTGCTCCTATGCCCATACTATCGGACAGCAGGCGGAGGTCTGCCATGCCCCATTGCAGGCTGTCGCTTTGGTAGCTTAGCCGCTCGGCACGGAAATCTTCTATACACTGACCCAGTTGTTGCCATACTGCCAAGCTGTCTGTGCCCGGCAGTTGTAGTTGACGCAGGCGTAGATGATAGTCTTGTAGATTTAGCTGCGCTTTCCGAGTAGGAAGATGAAGCTGCAAGTTCCCTTTTTCAACAATACCATGACGGACGCGCAAGCGACGAAGCCACTGTTTCCATAAGAAATCTTTTTTTTCTTGACTACTTTGAGTTTCAATGTTAGACTGCTCTATTTTGACAAAATCTACCGATAGCTCGTCGCTGTTCCAGTAGTGTTGAAAATCAGGGCTAAGGTGTAAGCCATCTATTTTTATTTTTTGCCTTGGGGCATTTCTTACCAGCTGCTTTATAGACAACAAGCGGCGGCGTGTGTGCAGCCGTATATCCGAAGCTTGTATAGTTCCCTTCTCGAAGCTCGTTTTTTGGATGGAAAGTTCTATGTTTTGGCAGAAAAGAAAGTGCTTGTGATGGGTAGGCGAGAAGCCGTAAAGCTGCATATCGATGCCCTTGAGCTGGCTTTCAGGCAAGTGTACGCTTCCACCTGATAGCCACAGGCTGTCGATGCGCACTTCGTCGAACCATTGTTTGCTCAGGGCAGGCAGGTGGCGTTGCCATCGTGCTTTTTGCGACAGAAAAGAGTGTTTGCTTGCGGGCAGGCGTGTCAGATGTAGTTGCGGCGCTTGAAGCAAGACGGCATGCAAATGCAAACGGCGCTCAAAGAAAAGCGCAGTCCAGTGGATTCCCTTGATATGCAGCTCTTTTACTTGGAAATTGCCTTGCTTCCAGCCGAATGAGGGCGACCACACATCTACATTGGGGGTGCGGGTGTCGAAGTGCAGCGCCTTGATGTACAGGCTGTCTCCAGAAAAACTGCCTTGATAATCTTGCAATTGAAAAGTGGCGTAATGCGCAAAAAAAGGGCGTTGGGTTGAATAAAGGGCACTTCGTTCAACAACGATATCGAAAATCCTGCTTGCAAGCTTGCCCAGCCGGTGGGTATGTGTGCCGGAGGCGTACAATATCTTTAATTGCAAGGATAAGTCGTTTATAGACACTTCTTTCAGGTGCAGAGAAGGAGTAACGGCATTGATACTTTCAAAGAGCGCACGGCTGATACGGTAATAATTTAGCTTGCGTTCTGTTGAGGAACGACTGCCTTGTTGCTGCCAATAGATATTGCCACCTTGAATACTTATTTTTCGTATGAAAAGACTGTCATTTCGCCAATACTTCCACCAGTCAATATCTTCTATGCGAAGCAATGCCAAGTGGCTTTGGATTACGGGCAGCGTGTACTTCGTTTCCCTTGCTTGCTGAAGGCGTTGCTTGTCGGTTTGGAAGCTTATGTTTTTCAACAGCAGACTACCATCACGCCAGTCTATAAAGAGCTCGTCTATGTCTAAGCTATACACCCCTTGACTTTGGTAATACACCCATTCTTTGATTCCCTTTTTTAGAGCCGGAATAAAAAGCCAATAGAGAGTGGTGAAAGAGGCTATGCCAATGAAAAGGAACTGGCTTGCGCGCACCAAACGGCGTGCTGCCTTTTGTTGGCGTTTATAAAGTGCCTGTCTGTCCTCTCGGTTTTTCTGCATAGCCTGATTGTGCTTATGGATGCGTTGTGTTGGCTGAGGTCAACAACCAAGTAAGATAAGTAAGAAAAATGAATATTACCAAGCAGTGGATAAGCAGCAATCCGGCTTGCTTTGAGGGATATTGCATCGAAACAAGGGTTTCATTGGAGGGCAATGCGCCGGCTGAGGATTTCTTTTACTACTTCGAACAGCTGCAGTGGTTCCAAAGTACGCCACTGTGCGAGTGTCAGACTTTGCCCATAATGAATGTAATAGTCGATGCCGTACTTTTCCCACTCCTGATATACATGGAGGCGGAAGTTAAGGGCACATACCCAACCCTCCTCTAAATCTTCGAACCATTCCTCATAATAGGCGTCGTCGGAACCGTGAAAATTCAACACATTCTCACCAATGAGAATGAAGAAACGAATGCCTTGACGCAACAGATGGTCGATGATATTGCGCTTTAGATGCATGATGTCGTTATGAAGTGCGTCGTTCCATTCCCCCATCAGCTCTATGATGGCAAGCTGCTCGTGGTAATTGCAATACAGCAGCTTCATATAGAGGGTTTCCGAACCAAAAAAATCCCATGCTGGGTCTATGTAGTAGTTGTAGATGGTTTGTTCATAGCGCGAAAAATCGTATTGTTTTCCATAAAAAGGGGAGCGCTCATCTTCCGATGGGTCGTAGAAGCTGAGCCACCCCTCATATGGTAAAATGGTGTGCATACTTTTATGAAAGGTTTTGAATTTCACCAAAAAACAAGGAGGCAAGGGCGGCAAGTTCCTCGTAAGCCGCTTCTATGAGTTGCAGGTCGCGGTGCAGTAGGCGGTCTTCATGGATGAAAGGCACTATACGGCGCAAGGCACCATGCAAGGCATCGGTTCCTTTGCCTACCTGCACAGGTACTAAGTCGCCGAGTTGTTTCCGGCGCAGGTCAAGGGCTTGCGAGCTGCACAGCAAGTGAATACATACAATCTTCTTTACGTTCTGCAAGATTTCTGCCGCTTGGCGTCCGGCGATGGTGCCCATGCTTACGTGGTCTTCTTGATTGGCACAAGTAGGAATGGAATCGACCGAAGCAGGATGCGCCAATACTTTGTTTTCAGAAACCAAGGCAGCAGCAGCATATTGTGGAATCATAAGCCCAGAATGTAAACCAGAGGTGTCTTCTACCAAAAAAGCGGGCAAACCATCGTTGGTGTGTTCATCTACCAGCTTGTTGATTTGTCTTTCCAGTAGGTTGCCTATCTCACAGAGGGCTATCTTCAAGTAATCGAACGCCAACGCCAACGGTTGCCCATGAAAGTTGCCTCCTGAAAGGGCTACCCCTGCTTCAACAAACAGCAGGGGGTTGTCCACGACAGCATTCAGCTCTTGCTCCACTATAGCACGCACATGCCGTATGGCTTGCAGACTGGCACCCAATACCTGCGGCGTGCAGCGCACCGAATAGGCGTCTTGCGGCGATATTTTTTTCTCGATGATAGAGAAAATAGTTTGCCACTGTTTCCATGAAGGCTGTTGTTCACGCAGAGGCAGTAAACGATACACTTCCCGAGGAAATGGCTCTACTTCACCTTCTGCCAATCGTTCCAAACGTCTGGCTACTTCTGGCAGCTGTTGTATTGACAGCCACACCTCCGGAGGCAGTGCTTTCAACAGCGCACTTGGCTGTAGCCCCATCAGATGGCTGCCCTCGGTGGCTTTGCGTATCAAGGCGGCTGTATATTGCTGCTCGGCATGACGGCGCAAGGTGTGGATGCGAGCATCGAAGGCTTCGCTGCGAGCACACAGTGCCTCGAAAGCCATGGCAGCGCTTAAACATGCCAAATGGAACAATTGTTCTGCTTCTTTTACAGCTAAAGCCCCAAGGGCATTCATAACGGTAGTACCATTGAGCAAGGCAATCCCTTCTTTGTGCCACAAATCCAAAGGAGCCAAGCTGTGTTTTGCAAGCCATTGAGCTGCAGGCATGCGTTGTCCGGCATCTACCACTTCGCCTTCTCCAATTAAGGGCAACGCCATATGGGCTAAGGGACAGAGGTCGCCGCTGGCACCCACCGAGCCTTGCGACGGAATGAGTGGATACGCTCCCTCGTTCAGCATAAATGCTAAGCGCTCCAGCACCACAGGGCGGATGCCCGAATGCCCTGCCATGAGCGTATTGAGACGGATGAGCATGATGGCGCGGCTTGTAGGCGCATCGAAAGGTGCTCCCATGCCCGTAGCATGCGACAATAATAAGTTGCGCTGCAAGGCTTGTGCTTGTTCATAATCGTTGATGACTTTGGCAGCATTGGCACCAAAGCCCGTGGTTACGCCATAAATTACCCGTTTTTTCTTCACTTGCGCCTGTACAAAATCGCTGCTTTGCTTGACTGCTTCCATGGCAGTAGGACATAATTCCACCCGGGCTTTGCCGTGAGCCACCTTATATACGGCTTCTATATCGAGTCTATGACCGTTTAAGACAACTTTTTCCATACCTATGCTTTGATTTGTGCGCAAAGTTCAATCTTTTCTTTGGAAAATCTACACTGTAAGCCCTTTCTTTTACGGCTACGACAAAAAGGCTAATGTCCTGTAGCATTTACCTTCCACTGAAAAATCGGGATAGTCATATTGTCTTTTTTTCTGTCAAAATGTCCACTAATGGCTTTGAGGCGCACCTTTTGTTGCATACTAAAAGGAAAAAATGCTGCGTTTTTTAGGCAGTAAAACATCCATTGGAAACTTAAAAAAACTGAAAGGAGGAACTATGATGAAAGTGCAAAAAACATGGATGGTAAGTGGTATTGCAGCTTTGCTGGCAAGCGCCCTGACTGTATTGGCAGCTTATTACTGGTTGCCGCCGAAGGTCGTAAAAGTAGAGTCTGCCAACAGCATGCCGGTCAAAGGAGTATTATTCACTCAGAATGAAAATGGAGAGTTCGTACCTATTGATTTTACAACCACTGCCGAAAAAGTGATGGATGCCGTTGTGCATATCAAGTCTTCGATGTTGGTAACCAACCGTTCTTTGCAACCTTTTTTTGACAATGACCTGTTTCGGGAGTTTTTTGGTCCCGAATTTCGTATAGAACGCTTCGACGATGGTAAGCCTCAGTTGCAGATGGGCTCTGGCTCGGGGGTGATTATCTCCGAAAATGGTTACATCGTAACCAACTATCATGTTATTCGAGATGCGCAGGAAATAGAGGTAACCTTGCATGATAACCGCACCTTCAAGGCAAGTGTAGTGGGCACTGACCCCTCGACTGACTTGGCAGTATTGAAAATTGACGCCAAAGGGTTGAAAACAATTCCTTTTGGTAACTCCGATGTGGTGAAAGTAGGCGAGTGGGTGCTGGCAGTAGGCAATCCTTTTAATCTAAACTCTACGGTAACAGCTGGCATTGTAAGTGCCAAAGCGCGCAACATACGCATCTTGCGTGACCAATATGCCGTTGAGTCTTTTATTCAAACCGATGCTGCCATTAACCCCGGCAACAGTGGGGGCGCACTGGTGAACCTCAATGGCGAACTGATAGGCATCAATACGGCGATTGCCAGCCCCACAGGAGCCTATGCAGGCTATGGTTTTGCCGTACCTTCCAATATTGTAGAGAAGGTAGTAGAAGACATCTTGAAGTATGGTTCAGTGCAGCGGGGCTATCTGGGGGTGCTTATCCGTGATGTGGATGGCAACTTGGCAGAAGAGAAAGGACTGAAGACCACCACCGGGGTGTATGTAGATAGCCTCGTAGAGAAGAGCGCTGCGCAAGCGGCAGGCATCAAAAAAGGAGATGTGATTGTGGCAGTAGATGGTAAAAGTGTGAACAACAGTGCTGAACTGCAAGAGATGATAGCGCGCCACCGACCGGGCGACAAGGTAAATATCAAAGTTTTGCGTGGCGATAAAGAAAAAGAAATTCCTGTTGTCTTGAAAAACAGAGAAGGGGAGGCTCGTATTGCCAAAGTAGAGGGGAATCCCGAAGTAATTGCTCGTTTGGGTGCCGAATTGGTGGACCTCAGCAAGGAGGAGGCGAATAAGTTCAAAGTAAAAGGTGGCGTGAAAGTGAAAAAACTATATGCTGGCAAGTTGCGCACTGCCGGCGTGAAGGAAGGTTTTGTCATTACACATCTCGACAAAGAAGAAGTACATTCTGTAAAAGAACTCAACGAAAAGTTAGCCAAGAAAGAAGGAGGGGTAATGCTTGAAGGCTTCTATGAAGACATGCCTCGGGCTAAGTTCTATTACGCCTTTGGTCTGTAATATCATCTTGTAGATACAAACTTAAATTGTAAAAAACGGGCTTGGAAGCCCGTTTTTTCTTTGCTTTCAATGAAAAGTTGATGAAATATTTGGTTGTTTGCTTGCTGTACCATATATTTGAAGCTGCTTTTAACAAAATATTACATGTCTTATTAAAATCGAGGTCTTATGAAAAAGTTCTTTACTCTTTCTTTACTTATGCTTCTAAGCACTTGGGGTTGGGCACAGCAGCGTGTCTGCTATACCGACCAAGTCCATGAACGCCTGCTCAAAGAGCATCCCGAAATGGCGGAACGCATGGCTGAAATTGAGCGCCAAACGCAACGTTATGTAGCTTCCTTCAATCAGGCAACAGCCGCCACTACTGTCATAACCATTCCCGTAGTGGTACATGTTATTTACAGCAACTCCAACGAAAACATCAGCGACGCACAAATTCAGTCGCAAATCGACGTGTTGAACGAAGACTTCCGCCGCTTGAATGCCGACAGAGTAAACACGCCGGCTGAGTTTGCTCCCTATGCCGCCGATGTTGAAATTCAATTTGTGCTGGCATCGACCGACCCCAACGGTAACCCTACCAACGGTATTACCCGTAAATATTCGAGCCGTACCCAGTGGGGCACCAAGGACGACATGAAGTTCTCGTCTAAAGGTGGAGTGGATGCATGGCCTACCAACAAATACCTCAACATCTGGGTTTGCAACATAGGGGGTGGTATTTTAGGATATGCACAGTTCCCGGGCGGTCCGGCGGCTACCGATGGCGTAGTCATCAGCCCGCAGTATTTCGGACGTACTGGCTACGTGCAAGCACCTTTCAACAAAGGACGTACCGCCACTCATGAAGTAGGACACTGGCTGAATCTGCGCCACATCTGGGGCGATGGCAACTGTAGCGTGGATGACTTCGTATCGGATACTCCCGTAGCCGGTGCTCCCAACTACGGTTGTCCTACCTATCCTTCGAAGTCATGTCAAAACAATGGTGGATGGACCAGCGACCAGTTCATGAACTACATGGACTATGTCGATGACGCTTGCATGAATATGTTCTCTGCCGGACAAAAAGCCCGTATGCGTGCTTTGTTTGCTGCCGGCGGTGCGCGCGAAAGCTTTGTAAATGGCGGTGGTTCTACGTCGCCCACCACTCCTTCCTACTGCGCTTCCAGAGGCAACAACTCTTCTGCCGAGTGGATTCAGCGTGTGCGTTTAGGTTCTATCGACAACAATTCTGGCAACAATGGTGGCTATGGTAACTTTACCTCACTCTCTACCAATTTAACTAAAGGCGCGAGCTACACTATCTATATCACACCGGCATGGTCTGGTACTAAGTACTCCGAAGCTTATCGCGTGTGGATTGACTTCAACCGAGATGGCGACTTTGACGACGCAGGCGAATTGGTATATTCCCGCGCCCGTACTACTTCTACGAGCATATCGGGCAGCTTTACGGTCCCTTCTTCTGCACTGAGCGGTCCTACCCGCATGCGCGTGTCTATGAAGTACAATGCCTATCCGTCGCCTTGTGAGACCTTTGCTTATGGCGAAGTGGAAGACTATACGGTGAATATAGTGGCGGCACGCGAAGCTGTAGCAGCGCCTACTACAGCCGGCATGGAAGTAAGTATTTATCCGAATCCTGCCACACATTTTACAATCCTCTCATTTACTGGCGGTACCCACGGCGAAGCTTATACCGTGCGTCTTGTGGACATGCAAGGCAAATTGATTGAAGAGCGCGTGGTGAATACTACCGAAACTACTTTCGATTTATCGAAAATAAGAGCAGGCATTTATTTGGTGCAGGTAATTGATGAGCAAGGAAATCAAACAATCAAGCGTTTGTCAGTGCAAAACTGATAGCGTTATAATAGGACAAGACAAGTGAAGCAAAAACGTCCTGTCGGCTGGCAGGGCGTTTTTTGCTTTAGGGAATGCTTGAAACAAGCCCAAGTGCTCAAAGCAACTTATCTTTGTAAAAAAACTGGCTATGAATACATATGGCACTTTGTTCCGTTTGACCACCTTCGGCGAATCGCATGGACCGGGCATTGGCGGCGTGATAGACGGCTGTCCGCCCAATATTGAACTGGACCAAGAGGAGATTCAAAGGGAGCTAAACCGGCGGCGTCCCGGGCAGTCCAAAATAGTAACACAGCGCAAGGAAAGTGACTGCGTAGAGTTTCTTTCTGGCATCTTCGAAGGAAAAACCACTGGCACCCCCATCGCTTTCTTTATTCGTAATCACGATGCCAAAAGCAAAGATTATGGGCACTTGGCACACGCTTTCCGTCCTTCGCATGCCGATTATACTTATGCTGTAAAATACGGTATTCGTGACTATAGAGGCGGGGGGCGCAGCTCGGCACGCGAAACAGCTGCCCGTGTGGTTGCCGGTGCCATTGCGAAGCAGGTGCTGCGTCGTGAAGGTATCAGAATATGGGCATATGTTTCGCAGGTAGGCGAGATAGCCCTGCAGAAAGCATGGCATGAGTTAAATCCCGAAGCCGTAGAAAGCAACGAAGTGCGTTGCCCTGATGCCCCAACTGCCGAAGCCATGATTGCACTTATCCGACAGGTACGCAAAGAGGGGGATACCATTGGCGGTGTGGTAAGCGGAGTAATTGAAGGAGTGCCACCCGGGTTGGGAGAGCCTGTGTTTGACAAGTTACATGCCGAGCTTGCCAAAGCCATGATGAGTATCAATGCAGTCAAAGGCTTTGAGTACGGTAGCGGCTTCGAAGGGGCAAAAATGCGTGGCTCGCAGCACAACGACCTGTTTTATACAGATGAAACGGGGCGTATACGTACACGCACCAACTATTCCGGTGGCATACAAGGTGGCATCAGCAATGGCGAAACCATTTACTTCCGGGTGGCTTTCAAGCCAGTAGCTACCCTTATGCGCTCCCAAGAGAGTATAAATGAGCAAGGCGAAAAAATAACCATAGAAGGAAAAGGAAGGCACGACCCTTGCGTGGTGCCACGAGCCGTGCCCATTGTAGAGTCTATGGCGGCAATTGTCATTTTAGACTTCTTGCTGCGTCATAGAGCCTATGCTCTCGATTAGCTTATTTTGGGCAAGGGGGCAGGTTCTGCTTTGCTGTCAGCTTTTTTGTCGTTAGGGCAGTCGTTTACTGGCTTCCCGCAGAAACCGCACACAGCACCTTCTTCACGCAGAAAGGGGCTTTGCGAGGCACAAGTGCCGCGTACGCTTTCATCTTTTCCGAAGAGCAAACGCAGACCTAAAAAGACAAAAAAGAGAGCAAAAATGCTTATGGTAAAAAGAAAAGTTGTCATGACGTAATGAATAATTGTTTGTTAGGATAACAACAAAGCGCCGAAAAAGATTGCGTTTCTATAGAATAGATTCCAATGGGAAAGTGTCTTTCAGGCGGATGCCCTTGTCGGTGCGATGCACGCGCGCACACTGATAGCGGGCATCATGTTCGAAGAAAAAGACGTAATCGTGCTGTACGGCTTCTTCCAGCATACGGGCTTTTTCCTGAAAGGTAAGCAGAGGGCGCACATCGTAGCCCATGACATAATGCACTGGCACATGAGCGTGCGACGGAATGAGGTCGGCAGCATATACTATCCGTTGATTGCCGTAACGGATGATAGGAATCAATTGTTTTTCGGTGTGTCCGTCGGCAAAGAAGAAGTCGATGTGCTCGAAAGGCGAAGGTTGCCCTTCCTCTATGAAATGAAGGTGCCCGCTTTCGTGAATAGGCAGGAAGTTCTCTTTTAAGAAAGAGTGTACTTCCCGTGCATTGGGGTGTGTAGCCCATTCCCAATGCTGTGAATTAGACCAATAGCGCGCGTTGGGGAAAGTGAGGAGGTATTTTTCGCCTTGTTTGCGCACGGCACCGCCCACGTGGTCGAAGTGTAGGTGGGTGAGAATGACATCGGTTACTTCGTTGGGCGAAAAGCCTGCTTTTTGTATAGAGCCAAGCAAGGTGTCGTCGCCGTGTAGGTAGTAGTGTTTGAAGAAGCTTTCGGACTGCTTGTCGCCAATGCCAGTGTCTATGAGTATCAAGCGGTTGCCGTCTTCTATGAGCAAACAACGCATTGCCCAAGTGCACATGTTGTTCTCGTCGGCAGGCACATAGCGTTGCCAGATAGACTTAGGGACGATGCCGAACATCGCCCCGCCGTCTAATTTAAAAAATCCGGTCTCTATGACGTGTAACTGCATGGGTAAGAAAGGGTTTAGGCTGGATTTTCAATAAATACGCCCATGCGCGAGAATTTATCGATGCGGGCAGCGAGCAATTGAGTAATGTCTTCTTTTTGCAGGATTTCTATGTCGCGCAAAATGACTTGTTTTACTGTTTGGAAGGTGGTTTCGGGGTCTTGGTGAGCGCCGCCCAGCGGCTCGGGAATGATGTCGTCAATCAGCTTGCTTTTGAGCATATCTTGAGCTGTAAGCTTAAGTGCCTCGGCGGCTTGTTCTTTGTAATCCCAGCTGCGCCAGAGAATAGACGAGCAGGATTCTGGCGAAATCACCGAGTACCAAGTGTTTTCGAGCATATACACGCGGTCGCCAATAGCGATGCCTAAGGCGCCACCGGAAGCCCCTTCACCAATGACGATGCAAATGATAGGCACTTTGATGCGGAACATCTCGCGCAAGTTACGTGCGATGGCTTCGCCTTGCCCGCGCTCTTCGGCTTCCATGCCCGGAAAAGCACCGGGCGTATCAATCAATGTAACAATGGGCTTGCCGAACTTCTCAGCAAGGCGCATCAGTCGGAGCGCCTTGCGGTAGCCCTCGGGATTCGCCATGCCGAAATTGCGGTATTGGCGTTCTTTGGTATTGCGCCCTTTTTGATGCCCTATGAACATGATGGTTTGTTTGCCGATGCGCCCGAATCCACCCACAATGGCTTTATCGTCGCGTACTTGGCGGTCGCCATGCAATTCTATGAATTCTTCGCACAGTGCGCGTATATAGTCCATCGTATAGGGGCGCTCGGGGTGGCGTGATAGCTGCACGCGCTGCCATGGGGTTAGGTTGCTGTAGGTTTCTTTTTTCAGCCTTTGAATGCTTTCTTTCAAGCTGTTGATGGCTTCGTCGAAGTTGTGTGTATTCTTTTCTTTTGCCATTTGAATCATTTCTTCAAGCTTCGCCTCTAGCTCGGCGATGGGTTTTTCAAAATCGAGATATATTTTGTTTGCCATAACTAAGTGTTTTGTTTTTTGAATGCTTCTCGGATAGAGTCAGCCACTGCCGCCAGCTCTTCGGGGGTGGCTTTCATCCGGTGTGCAAAGTTAATATCATGAATTGAATTGAGCGGTATCAAGTGGATATGGGCATGAGGCACTTCCAAGCCGACTACTGCCACACCAATACGCTGGCAAGGCACCACCGCCTCGATGGCTTTGGCTACTTTTTTTGAAAAGACGTGCAAGCCAGCGAGTAGGTCGTCGGGCAGGTCAAAGATGTAGTCAATTTCTTCTTTGGGAATAACCAGCGTATGTCCCTTGGTTACGGGCATGATGTCGAGAAAAGCCAGATAACGCTCGTCTTCGGCAATTTTGTGGCAGGGTATTTCGCCACGCACTATCTTGGTAAAAATAGAAGCCATAGCGTTTGTAGGTTTGGTTTAGGGTAAATATCATGAAAAAAGCCGGTAAGCACAAGCTTGACCGGCAAATGCAAAAAGAATATTTCCATCTTGCTGTTGGCTTACAATTGTGCCAACGAAATTTCGAGCACTTCGAAAGTGATGGTACCTGCCGGCACGGTGATATCTACCTTGTCACCTACTTGTTTGCCCAAGAGCCCTTTGCCTATGGGCGACTGTACCGATATCTTGTTTTCCTTCAGGTTGGCTTCTTCTTCGGGTACTAAGGTGTAAATCATTTCCATGCCGTTTTTGGTATTGCGTATCTTGACGGTAGTCAAGATAGATACCTTCGATAGGTCAATGTTGCTCTCGTCGATGATGCGCGCATTGCTGATAAGCTCTTCGAGCTGCGATATTTTTAGCTCGAGCATTCCTTGTGCATCTTTGGCGGCGTCATACTCGGCGTTTTCACTGAGGTCGCCCTTATCGCGTGCTTCGGCAATTTGGCGAGCTATTTCAGCTCTTCCTTTGGTTTTCAGCTCTTGCAGTTCAGCTTTCAAGCGCTCCAGTCCCTCTTTGGTGTAATAATTTATTTTTGCCATAAAACCATGTCTTTTTACTTACTCACACATAATAAAAAAGAGAACGGTCGTATGTGTTACCATAGACCGCTCTTGTTTTGCTATTAAGTACAAAGGTAAAAAAATATTCTAAAAAAAACAAGCATCCCAAGCGGCACACTGCGGAAAATAACGTATATTTATTGCGGAATTTAATTTGACAAAACCAAAACAGGGAAGTATTATGAAACAGTTCATGGCATCATTGTTTACGTTGGTGTTGGTGTTTTTTGCCCAAAATGCATCTGCACAAGTGCAGGCAGTGTCGCCTGCTGTCCATCAAGTAACGAAAGTAGAGAAAGTAGAAAAGAAAAAATGCGACAAGTGCAAAGAAGGCAAGAAGTGCAAGAAATGCAAAGGCAAGGCGAGCGCCAAAGCAGAAGAAAAAAGCTGCTGCAAGAACGGAAAGGAAAAAGCTTGTGATAAGCGTAAAGAAAAGTCGGAAGAAAACGACAACTAAGCTAAACGGCAAACAAAGAAACAGAAGCGGGCAAAAAACACCCGCTTTTTTTCTTTTATTCATCAAATTATCACTACCTTTTAGCTAGTATAAAAGTGGTAACTTTTTGAACCTTTACCATGATGCTATCTGTACTACGACAGGCGGTTTGGCAAAAGCTTCTTGTTGTTTTCTTTTTTGTCCTTTTGCTCATAGAGCTACTCTTCTTTGTGCAACTGCTTCCCCCTCTTTCGTTGAGGCTTGCCTTGGCTTTTTTGTGTTTATGGTTGTTTCAGGCAGCGATTGTGTGGATACTCTTCCTTCAATTGCAGACGTTGAATCATCGCTTGGAAACGCAAGTCAGCGAACAAGCGGTGGCAAATCAGCTACTTGAACACCATCGGGCAGAATTGGCAAAAGCCCTGCAAGATATTCAGGTGGTGAGTGAAATAGGTAGAAAAATTACCGCCAGCTTGTCTTTAGACAAAGCCCTGCATACCATTGCCGCTTACCTCGACCGGCGGCTACCTTACGACGTATTGGCAATAGTGCAATATGATATGTTTCGCGCTTCCTTTGACGTCGGTTGCCACTTGTTGCCCGGTGGGGCTTCCTTGCCGCTTTCTTCGTGGATTATAGAGGATGTGTGTGCTTATAGCCTGCGCTACAAGCGTACGGTGCAGACATGGGATTTTCAAGAAGAGGGAGGCGAATACATAGAATCGCCCGTAGAGACGCCTATTCGTTCACTTATTTGTGTGCCTCTTATCAGTGCTTCCATTAAGTTGGGCTGTTTATATGTGGCTTCCTGCCAAAAAGACGCCTATACAACCGAAGAGGTAGATTTTCTTGAGAGTATTGGAGGCTACTTGGCTATTGCCATGGAGAATGCCCAAGTGTATGCTCGTGTAGAAAAGCAAAGCGAGCAAATTAAACTTAAAAACAAGCGCATTACCGAGAGCATTAACTATGCCAGTTACATTCAGCAGTCTATCTTGCCCAAAGAACAGGAAATACGAGCTGCTTTCCCTGAGTCCTTTGTTATTTATGAACCCAAAGACGTGGTAAGTGGCGATTTTTATTGGTTTCAACAGATAGGTAGTAAGCAGATATTAGCGGTAGGCGACTGTACTGGGCACGGTGTGCCGGGGGCTTTCATGAGCCTCATTGGGGTCAATTTGCTGAACGAAATTGTTTTGGGGCGGGGCATTGTTGACCCCGACAGTATCTTGGCAGAGTTGCACAAGGGCATTCAACGTCTTATGAAACAAAACGAAACCAAAATACAAGACGGCATGGATGCCGGCATATGCACAATAGACCTGCGCACCAAAATCATGAAGTTTGCCGGAGCAAGGATGCCACTCATCTACATTCAGCAAGGGCAGATGTACGAAATCAAAGGAGGGAAGAAGCCCATAGGTGGAATATGGACCGTAGGCGAAGACCCCGAAGCTTTTCACCGTCGTTTTGTGAATTTGAGCATCCCTACGGTGTTTTATCTTTTTTCTGACGGTTATCCCGACCAGTTTGGGGGACCCGAAGGGCGTAAGTTCATGCGTAAGCGCCTGCGACGCTTACTTATGGATATCCACCGCTTATCGATGAAGCAGCAAAAAGAAATACTTATTGACACACTCAACAATTGGCGCTATGGCGAAAATTATTTTCATAAACAAGTGGACGACATCTTGTTTATGGGAGTGAGGTTGCATTTGTTTTGAGCAAGAGCAACAAACATCAACAGAGAAAAACTAAAACGAAAAAAGGCGAGCTTTTGGCTCGCCTTTCGTGACCTCGGGAGGATTCGAACCCCCAACCTTCTGATCCGTAGTCAGATGCTCTATCCAATTGAGCTACGAGGCCCCTTTTTGTTTTATTCGACTTGTTTTTCCGTCGTATTGCAATGCAAAAGTAGTAGCTTCGGAAAAACTGTGCAAGTGTTTTCTGAAATTTTTTTTAAAAAGAACCTATTTGGTTGTTTTTCAGATGGTTTTTTACAATAAAAAAGTATGCGCTACTTCCTTTTGATGCGTTCAAGGCGCTGTAAACAGTGCGCTTCGATTTGTTGGGCTACTGCTTGCAACTTGGGGGCTTCGGTAGTCTCGAAAAAAACCGTAGGCTCGGGCGTATAACGGCGGGCTTGCATGAGCCACTCGTGTAGCTTGGCAATCGTTGAGGGGTCTTCTATTTGCGAAAGGGGTAAGGGATAGTAACTTTTGGGGGCATACAGCTCTGCCGTATGTATCCATAGGGGGTGTGCCGTGCCCACGATAGGCATTGCCCACGATAGATATTCGTAAAGCTTAGTAGGTATGCGCCCGGCAATACTTGCCTTGGGATGGTAGAGCATAAGTCCCGTGCCGCCTTGCTGCAAGCATCTTTCTATGGTAGCGTAATCCACAGGCTCAAAAGCCGCCTGCCTGTTGTCTATAAAAGGGAGATTTAAAAAATTTAGCTCTTCTGCTGAAAGCGCCGGCGACAGCTGCCCCGCCAAGACCAAGTGGTAGCGCGCATCTAAGGCATGAAGCTTGCGACAAAGGACAACAGCTTCGTACAAACCAAAAAGCCGGCTAAGGGTGCCTGTCACTACTAAGCGGAAAGGAGAAGCAGCAGCAAGCGGCAGAGCATGGCGCCGCACTTTGTTGGCTATCCATAGGGCGTGGGGATGTTTTCGCAACCATTCGATTTCTTCGGCATAGCATGCTTCGGCATAAAGCACACACTGCACGCGCGGTAGAAAAAAACGGTAACACAAACGCACTATGTATGCCCACAGTAGGCGTAGACGGTAGCCCTCGTGAGTCCGTACGTTGGCTTCGTAGTTCTCTTGTAAGTCTAATATCAGATAAGCCCCAAAAAACAGACGGTAGCACCAAGCGGCGGGCAATAGCTCCAGACTGCATACCATGACTACTTGCGGGCGCAGGCGCCACATCAGCCACAAAAGGCGACAGCTCGCCCACAGGCGGGCAAATGACAGTCGCTCCCCTTGAAACAAACAGAACTCGTTTGCTGCCTGCGGCTTGCCATAGCCCGCAAAATAAAAACGGGCAGCGGGCAAATGCCTTTTTAACGCCCAACTTAGTTTGTGATAATGACGTATATCTCGAATGGGTTTAAGTACCGACGCCACCAGAATTGTGATACTACCAGCTTGGTCGTACTCTGAAGCAGAAAATCTGCTCATTGTGCGCTTTTTATTATATTTTCGCAACATACAAATTTTTTTAGCGAATGCGGAAACTATTGACAACACTCTTATGTGTGATGGGTTTTCAACTGTTTGCCCAGCAGGATATTTCGCATATCAATGCACGTAAGTTTATCCGGCAGGTGTTGCTTATCTATTCCCCCGAAGAATACGCCATGTTGGAAACCTACTACCGTACACCGTCTGAGTTTACCCTTTCCAATGCCACCTTCAAGATAGGGCGTCATATAGATTTTCTGAACTATATCATGGACACCACACGCAAAGACTTGGCAGTGAACTCGGTGCCCGTGATGGTACACGAGATGACTCACCTTTATGCAAACCGTCGTGCTTATGCTCTTATCGAAAAACGAAAACTTTCTTTCGCACCCGGCGACAAATACCTCTGTATTTCATTGGATACTACCCGAGAGATACTCGTAAAACTGAAACCCACGCCCCCAGCGCGCTTCATGGCTGCCACTGTGCCGGAGCTACTGCGCGAAAACAAATACTATGACTTTATAGCTACCGACAATGAAACTGTGATGCCTCAAAAAGAAGGTATCTACGGACTGTTGGATGAATGGCATGCCTACATGCATAGTGCCCGCGTGGCTTTTAGCCTGCATCGTTTCTATGAACGCGAAGCCTTCTATGGGGCGCTTACTACCGACTACAGCGAACAACCCTTGCACGATGATAAGCCATGGAAAGATTTCTTCGCAAACTTCTATGAAATGTATTTACCCTACATCGAATTCAAATACTACATTTTGCAGTATCTGGCATATTGCAAGCAACATCAGCCCGAAGTGTATGATTACATCATTTTTGAAGACCGAGCTTTTCGAGCAGCCTATAAGGCTATAGACGAAGCCTATAAGCAGGTAATAGAACAATTTAGGGCTTACAAACCGCGGGTAATAGAATTGCTTACCAAGTTGAGTATCGAAGTGTCGGAAGAAAATATGGGTGGACAATATTTTATGTTTATCAATGAAGCGGGCATTGCCACCTATCAAAGCCTTTACGAAGCATTTGAAAAAGAAATACAAAAACAAGAACTTAGCGAAATAGACTTTTATCTAAAACAATGAAATATGCAAGGACTGCACTACAACGTAGATATTGTCATGTGCATTGACGCCACGGGCAGTATGTCGCCCATTATTGACCGTGTCAAAGAAAATGCACTGCGCTTTTATGACGACCTGATGGAGACCATGCAGCAAAAAGGCAAAGTCATAGACACCCTGCGGGTGAGGGTCATTGCCTTTCGTGATTTCTATTTCGACAAAGAAAAGGCTCTTGAGATGTCGCCTTTCTTTGTGCTGCCCCAAGAGCAGAATCAATTCAAAGCCTTTGTGGACAGTATTGTGGCAGATGGTGGAGGGGACGAGCCAGAAAACGGGCTGGAAGCTTTGGCGATGGCTATCCGCTCGGAGTGGAACAAAGAAGGAGACAAACGCCGTCAGATTGTCATTGTGTGGACCGATGCCAGCACCCATCCCCTGGAACTGCATGCTGCTGCCAAGCCGCAGGCTTATCCTGCCGGCATGCCCGCCGACTTCGACGAGCTGACCGACTGGTGGGAGGGGCAATACATGAGCCGTGCTGCCAAGCGGCTTATCATTTACTCGCCCGACGCCTATGCATGGACCGATATTGCCAACCATTGGGAGAACACCATACACTATCCTTCCAAGGCGGGCGAAGGCTTGAGCGAAGTGGACTATCAAACCATCTTAGATGCGATTGCCAATAGCGTATGACCGAAGTGCCAGGCTTTGATTTTGTGTTAGATAAAATAGCAGGAATGGGGGAAGATGCCCCCCCACTGCGCTTGTGGGATGCCAACAGACAACGCGGCTTGATTGCCGTCTTCGATGGCATGGGCGGTGCCGGTTCTGCGCCTTGTTTGTGGGAAGGGAAAGAGTATTCTGGCGCCTATGTAGCAGCCCGCCTGGCAGCGCAGCAGCTAAGTCTTTACTTTGAAAACTATGAAGGGGCACTTGAAGACTTTGCCGGAGGCTTGCAAGAAAAGTTTAAAGATTTCTTTGCCCGCCAAGCCGAAGCGCTGTATCCTGCCGGGCAGTCGAAACTAAAAAGCCGCTTGGTGCGTCTTTTACCCACCACCATGACCGCCCTGCTGTGGGAGCCCATGCCCAACCAAATAGACAGCTATCGTCTGTGTGTGCTTTGGGCAGGCGATTCGCGCGCTTATGCCTTGCTGCCTTCCAGCATAATATTGCTAACCAAAGACGACGTGCGTCAAGAAGAAGGAAACAGCGATTTGCTTGACCAGTTGGTCAATGATGCACCACTGAGCAACTGCATTCATGCTGGTGGGGACTTTACCATCAATCAAGCTTTTTATACGGTCGAAGCCCCCGTGTGTCTGTTGGTTGCTACCGATGGTTGTTTTGCTTATCTGCCGTCGCCGCCACATTTCGAGTACCTCTTGCGCCATACTCTGGAGCAGACTCATGGCGCAGGTATGCACAGCTGGGCAGAAATACTAAAAGAAAAACTTCACACCATAGCCGCCGATGACGCGAGCATGGCTCTGGTAGCATTAGGAGAAGCCGCTACCGACAATGCCCTGCTCTATTGGGTGTTTACCAAAGGAAATGCACATCTTTATCGTCGCTTTATTGCGCCATTGAATGAGTTAATTGTTCAAATGGAAGAGCTCAGAGAACGTAAAGAACAAATAGAAGAAAAGCTGAATGTATTGGAGCAGGAAAAGCAGCATTTACGCAAAAAACTGTGGGAAGCTTATTTAGCTTCTGGAAGAATGCAACAATTTTAAGGGGCAATGCAAAAAGGGGACATCATCCATGGCTATCGTATTTTGCGCGACTTCTCGACAGCCGGCGGGGGACTGAGCAAGTGGTCTTTTGCTGAAAAAGGTGGCAAAGAGTACTTTATCAAGGAGTTCCTTTCACCCAAATACCCGACGGAAGACGCACCGGGAAGTGCAAAATCGAAAGAAAGAAAAAGGCTGGCATGTGAGCGCTTCGAGAAGCATCACCGTGCCTTGATGGAACGCATCAACGAGCGCTGCGGAAAAGGTGGCAATCTTATCTTTACACTCGATTTTTTTCGGGAGGGAACTACCTATTACAAAGTAACCGAAAAAGTGGATACGGCTTCGCTTGCCCCCATAGACATCAGCCGCTTGCCTTTGAGCAACCGCTTGTTGATTCTCAAAACCGTTGCCCATTCATTGCAGATACTACACCGCGCTGGCATCGTGCACGGCGACCTTAAGCCCGATAACATCCTCATCAAAGAAACTAAAGCTAGGTTATACACTACCAAGCTCATCGACTTTGATAACAGCTACTTTATAGGACAACCACCGGAACTGTCCGAAGAGCTGGTGGGCGATATGGTCTTTTATGCTCCAGAGGTGGCGGCTTATGTACAGGGCAGCGAGGCTGTTAAGCCCGAAATGCTGACCGATAAAGCCGATATTTTTTCTTTAGGACTTGTTTTCTGCTTGTATTTAACCGGTGAGCTGCCAGCATATCCTGCAAAGTACAGTTATCCCGGCTTGGCAGTCTTAGCAGGGCATACTTTGCGCCTGTCGGGGGCAGAGGTGCCTTATAAACTGAAGCGTCTGGTCAATGACATGCTGCGTTTACATCCTCATGAGCGTCCTGCCATTTCAGAAGTATTTGAGGTGCTGAAAGCCATCAATACCGATGAACCCTATGAGCGGGCGCCAAAGCCTTTACCATACAAAAAAGAAGAAGACAAAGAAAGCAACGTAGTGTCAAGCCCTTCGTTGAAGGGCACCTTGCTGCGCAAGTCCACCGGAGTAACTACAAAAACAACAGGTGATGAAGAAACGGACAAGAAAGAAGCACATATCGGACTGCCTAAAAAGCCTACGTTGCGCGGAAAAGGCTTGCATCTGGGAAAAACTGGTAAAGACGAAAAGCGTAGCTCATGAATGTAGGTATTGACATAGGCAATACCCGTATAAAAGTGGGTGTCTTTGAACAGAATAAACTATGGCAATATTTTGAGTTTGATGAGTTCTGGCAGTTGCACGAATGGCTGAAGGCTCAGTCTCATATCCGCCATCTGATAGTTGCCTCTGTAGGCAGGTATAGACTGGAAGACCTGCCTACGGCTCACATCCCAGGCGTGAAAATGCAACTTTCTCATGAGAGTGAACTGCCCATTCGCATTACTTATCACACACCACACACCTTGGGAGTGGACCGTGTGGCAGCCGCTGTAGGAGGGCATACACTTTTTCCCGAACATCCCGTATTGGTGATAGACATAGGCACCTGCATCACCTATGACTTGGTGACGGAAGCAGGAGAATTCCCCGGAGGCATCATATCGCCCGGGGTGCGTCTGCGTCTGCAAGCCATGCATGCTTTTACGGCACGCCTGCCGCATTTAGAGTGGAGCATAGAAGAAGAGCTCCCGCCGCTGGTAGGGCGCAGCACCACAGAAGCGATGAAAGCGGGTGCTGTGCATGCCGTAGTCGGTGAAATTACATTCTTTGTGGAATCTTTTAAAAAAGACTACCCCAACTTACAGGTAATTTTATGTGGAGGCGATGCTTTGTTCTTTAAAAAACAACTAAAATTTCATAACTTCGCAGAGCCAAAATTGGTACTACTTGGGCTGAACCGAATTTTAAACTACAATGCAAAAAAATATACTTAACACTTTTCTACTTGCCTTCCTGCCATTGACTTGCCTTTGGGCTCAAAGCTCACCTTATTCTCTTGTGGGTATCGGTAATTTTATGCCCGAAACTTTTGCCCCACAACAAGCCATGGGTGGATTGGGAATAGCCTACGGAGAGTTCCTTACCGGAAACATTAAGAACCCTGCCCTTCTTTCAAAAAACAAAAATACTATTTTTGATGCTGCAGCGGGCGCACGTTATGTGTGGATGGAAGACAACAACCGAGCACAAACAGACTTTGGCGCCAATGTCGATTACTTCTCTTTGACCCTTTCTATTTCCAAGCGTTGGTCTACCGCTTTCGGTTTGATGCCCTATACTCAAATGAACTTTCGTACCCGTAATGTGGAGCCTGTAGAGGGTACTCCTTTTGAAGTAGAGTACCGGTCTCAATCAATAGGGGGAATTAACACGCTCTTTTGGGCGCATGGCGTGCAGTTGACCAAATCGCTCTCGGTAGGCGTGCGTGGCAATTATATGTTTGGTGCGCTTGAAAGCGAAACGCAAAGCATGGTTTATACCGCTGACCGTGATTACCAAGTAGTATATTACAACCGACTGAACCCCAAAGGGTGGGCAGTAACGCCCGGTGTCTTTTGGAATAAAGAGATAGGCAAAAAAAGAAACCTGAACATCGGCGCCACTTATACGTATAGAAACCAGCTGAACACCAATCGCTTTGAGTCCATAGAAAGACGCTCGGAGGTGGGGGCTACCATCACCGTGGACACACTTTACGAAGGAGAGGTGGGCACCATCGTGCTGCCCAACCGCTGGGCATTGGGGGTGAGCCTTGAAGAACCAACCAAGTGGATGATAGGTGCTGAGTTAAGCATGGAAAAATGGAGTGATTACCGTTTTCTAGACAAAAACAGCCACTTCAACAACACCATGGAAGTAGCCGTCGGTGGGGTATATACACCCAACTTTCGTTCTGTAGACAACTTCTTTGAGCGTATTTCTTATCGTGTAGGAGTGAACTACCGACAGCTTCCTTACGAGTTGGGCGGAAACAGAGTAGAAGAGTTTGGCATCAATTTTGGCATGTCTATGCCTGTAGGAGTAAGCCCAGTACGCTTCACTTATCTGCACTGGAACTTATCACTGGGGCAGCGCGGTACTGTAGAAAAGAACGGATTGCAAGAACGTTTCGTACAGCTGGGTATTGGGGTGTCCATGAATGACTTGATGTGGTTTAAACGACCGAAATACGATTAAAATCCTGAACAGCTATATGCGCATTAAAATCTTTTAAAAATCAAAACGATGTATGTTATGAAAAAGTGGTTTGTTACACTCGCCTTGATACTTACATATGTGCTTGGTATGGCACAGGCTCAACAACCCAACTGGCCCGAAGATACAGCGCTGCGTCAGATGGCTATGGAGAAGGTGGCTTTTTACCGCGATGAAATAAATGTATTTAATCGACCGGAAGGTGCCGTGGATGCCATCAGCTGGCTGCTGAAAAATGCCCCTGACTTAGGAGCTTTCCTCTATACCGATGCAATCCGTGCATATTATGCGCGTATTCAGAAAACACAAGACCCTGCTGTAAAAGAAGCTTATCAAGATACCTTGATGACTATCTTCGACCAGTCTATCAAATACTTCAATAATGAGGCAACTACGCTCAACTACAAGGGCTACTATGCCTATAACTTCTACTATCAGAAGCCCGAAAAGATGGAAGAATTGCGAAAGCTTTATGAGCGCATTATTGAGTTGAATGGTCCTAATACCTATCCTGCCAATGTGCAGTTCTATCTTTTGGTAGCCATTAACCTGCTCAATCAAAAGAAAATAGACAATGCCAAAGTAGTGAACATATATCTTACCTGCAAAGACCTTATTGCTAAGGGCTTGGTAGCTGCCAGAGACGAACAAACTAAAAAGCAATGGCAAGACGCCGAAAAGAACATAGATGCCTACTTTATGCAATATGTGAAGCTTGATTGTGCACAGATAGAAAGCATCTTCAGTAACAAGTTCCGTCAGTCGCCCAACAAAGAAATGGCTGCTCAAATTCGTGATATTATGAAGGCTGCCCAGTGCTACAACAGCAACCTGTTTTTAGAAACTATGGATTACCTGTTCCGTGAAGAGCCTACCTACAACAACGCCATTGTCGTAGCTACGCTTTATGAATCGAAAAATCAGACAGCCAAAGCCATGGAAGTATATCAAAAAGCATTGGGCTTGGCTGCTACGAACGAAGAGAAAGCCAAAGTATATAAAGAGCTGATGGGCTTGACCTTACGTACTGGTGCCAAGCAAGCTTGCCGCAATTATGCCCTCAAGTTGGCAGAGCTTGACCCGAACGAAGCGCCATTGGCTTACACCACCATCGGCGACCTGTACTTGAAAAGCGGTTCGGAGTGCAGCAGTGGCGAAAACCCCGTAGAGCAAAAAGCCTATGCTATCGCCGCCTACAATATGTATAAGCGCGCAGGCAACAGCCAGAAAATGGCACTTGCCCGTAAATACTTCCCCACCAAAGAAGAGGTATTTACCGAAGGTATGGCAGGTAAGAACGTTACCATCAATTGTTGGATTGGCGAAACCGTTACGATTCCTCAGTTGAGCGACTTATAATTTCTGTTTTCGACATGAAATACACGAGCAGTGGCATCGGATGGGGGCAAGCCCTTGTCCGGTGCCTTTTTTTGGGTGTTTCCCTTTTTCTTGTGTTTGCTTGCGACGAAGAGCGGAAAAAAGGCATCAAGGAGATGAAGGTATACAGTGGTCCACTCATAGAAAGTGAAAATATAGTGTCTTTGTACAGCGATTCTGCCAAAGTGAAAATCAAGCTTGAGGGCAAGAAGCAGGCGCAGTATGAGAATGGCAATATAGATTACCCCGAGGGAGTGAAAGTTACCTTTTTTGATGACTACACACGCCCCAAAGCGGTACTATCGGCAAGACAAGGCTACTATTACAAAGAAAAACAGCTTTACCGGGTAGTAGGCGAGGTGTGGGTGAAAGACTTGAAAGAAAACAAAAGCCTACAAACCGAAGAACTCTTCTGGTCGCCTAAAGACAAGAAAATCTACACCGATAAATTTGTTATCATCACTACCCCCACAGAAATCATCAAAGGGGAGGGCTTAGTTGCCAATGAGGACTTCTCTTATTATGAAATACAGAAACCTACTGGCATCATTACCCTTGATGAAGAGGTGGAATAGGGCAAGGCATCGTTGTCTTCTGTACCAAGCACGTCTGTGTGGCTTGAAACAGCCACAGACGTGTTCTATGTTTTGCTGGCGATTGCTGCCAAACGTTGCTCAATGCGCTTGATTTGCCGGATATGGTGGCGCAGATGCTCTTCCCAAAAAGAGAGAATTTCACCCATACCCATGCGCCCGGAAATGGGGTGCTTGAAAAGTGCTTTGTGCTCGTATTCTTCTGGCATATTCTTTATGAACTCCTCCATTTGCCGGCGTGTGTTACGCCATTGTTCTATCAAAGCAGCTACATCGGGCTGTTCGGGCAGGTGGCTGACTACCGCAGGCGCTTTGAACTTTAGCGGAAGCGAAAGCATCAGTTTCAACAGCTGCCCACGCAGGCGATGCAGCAGTGTGAGCTCAGGTGGTGGTCCATACGATAATTTCTTTTGAATGTAGCTCATGGTACCGGTTTCACCCAACACCAGGTGATTGATTACCTGAGCTATAGACCATGCATCCTCTGCCGGTTTAAAATGCAATTCTTGTTCGTTGTAGGCTTCTATATTGCGCAAAAACGCTTCAAGCTCTTGGTTCATGCTTTGCAGACGTTGAAGCCAATGTGCCTTTTGCTTACTCATCTTTTTTTCTTTCAAGATACAAAATGGCAGTCAATGAAAAAACTCTTTTTGCTCTCTCAAAAGCAATCGTTCGGGGAAGGTTGTGGCGCTCATGTGCCAGTCAGTTGCCACAAAGCCCTGTTGTCAGTAGCAACAAATGGGCATTTCATATAACGCCACGCCCCACAGGCAAGAGATGCTGAGCCTATGAAATCATCTTTTTGCCTATGCCATATTTTGTTTTGTAAAGTACGTGAAATAATAGCCCATTTACTTCGTTAATTCTTAGATTTGTAAAAACCAAAACAACATTTCATGATTATGAAGCAGTGGTATTATGCGCTGGCTTTGACTGCCGTCTTAGGGGCTTGCCAGCAAAAAAATGAAGACAAACAACAAATAGATTCTACGGAAGTAGCAGCTGCCCCACCTATCGACCTGTCGAACTTCGACACCACCGTGTCGCCTTGCGAAGACTTTTTTCAGTATGTCAATGGGGGATGGATAAAGAAAAACCCTGTCCCCGAGACAGAGAGCCGTTGGGGTAGCTTCAACGAAGTGTATGAGCGCAATCAAAAGATTTTGAAAGAAATAGCCGAAAAAGCTGCCGAAGCCAAGGCGCCCAAAGGAAGTAACGAGCAGTTGGTGGGCGACTTTTATGCTTCAGGTATGGACTCGCTCACTATAGAAAAGGAAGCACCTAAGTGGGTAAAAGCCGAATTGAAGGCTATAGAAACAGCTTCAAGCAAAGAAGAGTTGCTGCAACAATGGGTAGAGCAGAAGAAAAACGGCAGCCGTGCCATGCTTTCACTCTTTGTGATGCCCGACGAGAAAAACAGCGAGCAATATGCTGTGTATATTTATCAAGGAGGCTTAGGCATGCCCGACCGCGATTATTACCTCAAAGAAGACGAAGACAAACAAAAGATACGCGAAGCGTACAAGGCTTATTTGACTAAACTCTTTCAGTTGTCGGGCAGCGACGAAACGGCTGCCAAACAAGCGGCTGAGATTGTATTTGGCATAGAAAAAGCTTTGGCAGAGGCTTCCAAGTCACGGGTAGAACTGCGTGACCCCATTGCCAATTACAACAAAATGAGCATAGCGGAGGTCGAAGCACTGGCTAAGCCTTTCTCTATTCAAAAAGCATTGGCTTTGGCAGGGGCAACACAAGCCAAAGAGGTGATTGTAGGGCAGCCTGCTTTTTTGAAGGCAGTGGCACGTATCTGGCAAACAACCCCACTGGAAGATTTGAAAACTTACCTCAAAGCACACGCCCTTAACAATGGCGCTCCTTATTGGCATCATGAGTTTGCGCAAGCTCATTTTGAGTTTTACAGCAAAACCTTGCGTGGACAAAAGCAAAATAAAGAGCGTTGGAAGCGCGTGTTGGCAAGCGTGGACGAGGGCGTAGGCGAAGCGCTCGGGCAATTGTATGTACAGAAAGCCTTTCCTCCCGAAGCCAAAGCTAAAGTGATGGAGATGATAGACAACTTGCAGTATGCCTACGAGCAGCACATCAAGTCGTTGAATTGGATGAGTGAAAAAACCAAAGAAGAAGCATTGAAAAAACTAGCTGCCTTTAAGCGCAAAATAGGTTACCCAGACAAATGGAAGGATTACACCGGCTTAGAGATTGTGCGCGACAACTATTGGCAAAACGTGAAGAATACCCATCGCTTTGAGTTCGAGCGTCAAGTGAAGCGCTTGGGACAGCCTGTCGATAAAACCGAGTGGTTCATGACTCCACCCACGGTGAACGCCTACTACAATCCGCCCATGAATGAAATCGTTTTCCCGGCGGGCATCTTGCAGCCTCCTTTCTTCAACCCCAATGCCGACGACGCTGTAAACTATGGCGGCATGGGGGCAGTCATAGGGCATGAATTGAGCCATGGTTTCGATGACCAAGGGCGCCAATACGATGCCGAGGGCAACTTGCGTGATTGGTGGATGCCCGAAGATGCCGAACGCTTCAAAGAACGTGCGCAGGCACTGTCGGCACAATTCTCTTCTTATGAGGTGTTGCCCGGCGTGAAGGTGAACGGCGATTTGACTCTTGGCGAAAACATTGCTGACTTGGGCGGTTTGGCTATTGCTTACACCGCTTTGCAAAAAGCTCTGGAAGGCAAAGAACGTAAACGCATCGATGGCTTTACGCCCGAGCAGCGCTTCTTTATCTCTTGGGCGCAAGTGTGGCGCACCAATGCCCGTGAAGAGTATCTTAAACAACAGGTGTTGGTAGACCCCCATTCACCGGCACGCTTCCGTGTGAATGGTCCACTTTCCAATCTACCTGAATTCCATGAAGCATTTGGTTGTAAAGAAGGGGATAAAATGTACCGCAAGCCGGAAGAAAGGGTGAAAATCTGGTAAGTATGCTATTCCTTTAGCTTTTAGAGGGGGTGTACCAGATAGGGCGCTCCCTCTTTTGCATTTGCTCCTCCTGTGTGTTTAGCTTGTTTTTGGTTAATCCCCTTTTGTCATTCCGAGCATTGGCGAAAATTGCTTTATATTTGAATTTGCAGGCTATCGTAGCAGGGGAATTAACAATGAAAAAGCTTCTAGTAAATCTTTTGGTGCTTTGTGTAGTGCTTTTATGGTCGTGTAGTGCATTTGCTCAAACTGTATTTTTAAAAAACGAGATTTCAATGCACCGCTCTATGCTGACCACTATGCTCCTGTAACTCGCATAGGCTTTAGTCTTATGCCTGCCAAAGACGATTACGATATCCGTACTGAAAAAAGCCGCTTTGTACTTTACAATGAGCCTATTTTGGGCATTGCATTACCCGTAGCACTGCACCATGGCAACAAATGGCGTTGGGCTGTATCCATGCCTCTTTCTTTCTCCGTTTGGTTTGATTTTCTTGAAGCACGCACTTCGCCCATCTTGAATACTGACTACCGGGTGGGGGTGCTCGAGTGGAATGCTTTTTTTGAGTTGTCTAATATGCCTTTTCGCAATGTAGGTATTCGTTGGCTTCCGTTGCTGCATGAGAGCACCCACTTGGGCGATGAACTGACCATAGAGCGTTTGCGCAATGCCCTGCCTATTACTCGTATCAATGTAAGTTATGAAGCAATGGATATTGTTCTCTTGATTAAAAGGGATGGTAAGAGCTGACCCGCTGGAAAGCGATACTTCCAAAGTGCCCCCTTCTTATCGCAGTGCTGAGCCTTATTTTCAGTACCAGTGGCAGAATCCTTCTTCTTTCTTGGGATATGGTGGTTTGTGGATTCTGTCTATAGACCTGAGTTTAAGAGTACGTTATACCTACCCCTGGTATGAGAAGCGTGGCAGCCTCTGGATTGAACACGTGCAGCAAGAAGCTTATGAACCTTGCGTGAATCTGTTGGCAGGCTATCGTTGGCGTAGCAACGACAACGCATTGAGCAATACTTTTACTTATGTGCGCCTGTATTGGGGGATTAACTACCATGGGCAATTCCGTAACCTTGGCAACTTCCCTGCTGTGGGGGTGGGAGTGGCATATAGACCATAAAACATAAAAAGCAGCTCTCCGAAAGAGAGCTGCTTTTGCGACACATCCATGCGAGCAACTTATCAACGGTTGAGCACGAGGCGTTGCGTGTGGCGCTGTCCGTCTTGTTCTATTTCAATGAGGTAAATGCCATTCTGCAAATGCGTGGGGGCTTGCCAACGGCTTTGTACTTCGGTGGTGTTCCACGCAGCTATTTGGCGCCCTGCAATGTCATATATACGAATGCTTGCCGGGTTGTCTGTTTTGTTCAATACAATATTGAAATTGCCAGTAGTGCTGGGGTTCGGGTATATTGCAAAGCCGGCTTGCTCTATGTCTAATGGGCTTTGGTTGCTGCCCGTAGCTTTGCGTTCTACAACGGCTATGGTATGTATGATATTCTTTTGCATTTGAGTACCGCGTGCTTCGAGGTTGATGGCATAGATGCCGGGCTTCAGGTCTTCGGTAAAGGTAGTGTTGAACTGTCCGTTGCCGGCACGCTCGAAGCTTAAACGGTAGGCAGCGCCATCTTCGGCAGGATTGCCTTCCAAGTCGCCTACATACAACAGCGTACCGCTTACTTCTGCATTATTGGGAAGATAACCGTTCACTTCTACCTTTAAACGCATAGGTTCGCCACGCTCATAAGTGAGCTTTTGGGCGTTGAGGTCGGAAGAGAAGCGCAGACGGCTGCCTCCTTCGGTAGAGGCAATCACCACCATGCGGCTATTGTTCGAGCTGCGGATGATGTATTCGGCAGCATCAGGGCGCTCAACCTCAGCAGTATGTACAAAATCGCCCAAAAAGTCATTACGCAAGTTGGCTTCGGATTGCAGCAAGAGACGCTCTTGCGTTTTCGGATTAAGCAACCATACTTCATCCGGCGACTCGGTGAATACTTCTATTTTAAGTGCACGTGCACCGGGTTCTATCAAAACAGTGGCGTTGCCGTTTTCGGCAGCTATGACTTGTGCGCTGCTTTCTACTACTGCATTGGGGTTGTAATTACCGTCTATCATCTCGGCGGCTTGCTCGCGGCTGAGGCTACCCGGCAGCTGCCCTTTGATATAGCTCCACATCTTGCTGCCTTCGGCTATCTCGAAGTGGTTTACATTACCACGGCTATCCAGCTTGCCAAAAATAACAGCAGAGTTGGGGCGTTTGGTACTGTTGTAGTTTACCACACCGTCGTTGCCACCATTGTCTTTGTTGCCTCCGTTCAGGTTCAAATACCAGCCCGACACGGTCAAAACGCCGCTATATCCCCATGCACCGAAAGTGCGGAAGTTCGTTCTGGGGCGGTTGGGGTGAGGGTCAGTAACACTGCGGAAGTAGTCCATATAACCGGTTTGCAGCACATAGGTTGCTTCGTTTTTTTGTCCAAACACATACGACAACCACGACACCCAGCCGCTCTGCGCAAGATTGGCTAAAGGGGTACCAAAATGGGGCGTACCTAAGGTAATTACTCGTTCCACGCGATTATAGGCTCCATAATGTACCAGTGCTGCATCGCTATCTACGCCTCCTTTGCTATGGGCAATCACCACCACGCGATTGACACCGTAGTAGTTGGCGATTCTGTTGAGCATGCTGGCAAACATTTCTCCGTTTGCCCACATCGACTTGTCGGGATGTACTGACACGAAAGCAGTACGATAGCCGTCGTTATAGGCTTTGCTGTACATGTCGTTGTCTTCCCACCAAACCCGCGCGTTGCTGGTATATCCATGGATGAATACCAGCACGGGTTTGGTGCTGCTGTTGGGAGGTACGGCACCGTAATAGATAGCGCCCACGTCGCCGGCACCGCCAATTAAGCCGCCCGCTGTTTGAAAACGGTCTGGTTCAATTAGCTGTACTTCACGTATTTTTTGAGCGTAAGCTGAAATGGAAAAGGCAATCATCACAAAGATGCCTACCAAAGAGAGTAATGCTTTTTTCATAGTTTTTAAGGTTTAAAATTGTACAATAAGCATATCGTATGTAATCATACCAATATTTTTTGTTTTTACAAAAAATACGAGGGTAAAATTTTATGAATAATTTTTATTTCCACTTTTCTTAGAAAAGCAGTTGCCTTGTTTAGGTAAAGAGCTCGCGAAAAAAAACGCGGACATAGGGCAAAGCATGCAGCCAATACATCCCCCGAAGCTTTTTTCTGGCGCTTCAGAATGAAGAGTGCCTCGTTGTTTCATGAGGTGAGAAGCCTCACCGTAGCAAATCATAAAAGCAAAATAAATGACAAGGTGGGCTGGAAATAGCAGGGGAGGAGAAAAGCCTAAAAGAGCAAGCAGAGAAAAAAGAAGGGGGTGAAGGTGAAAAGAGTGCCCCCCAATAAGATGACAAAACCAACAGAACGTTGCTTCTGCCTCTTTAAGCTATGTTTAGCTTTGCAGATAAGGCAGAATAGCTGCTTCGGAGATTTGATTCCAACCCTTCATTTTTTGCTTAAATGATTGTACATGCGTCCATACTTTGCGCGTGGTAGCATCTTGCTCCGCCAGTTCTTCCAGTAATTGCCGCGTGGTGCTTTGTAGGGCTCGCATTACTTCAGAAGGATAAGAGCGCAGCTCTACCTTCCCCTCCGATACGATTTTTTCCAGATATTCAGCATTCTTCGCTTCGAATTCTGAGAGCATCCACAGGTTGGCACGCAGGGCGGCATTGCGCACGATTTCCTGCAAGCTCGCAGGCAGTGATTCAAAAGCTTGTTTGTTGACCAGCAGCTCCAGGGTAGCTCCCGGTTCATGCCAGCCCGGGTAATAGTAGTAGCGTGCAATTTTATGGAACCCCAAGGTGTAATCGTGATAGGGACCAATCCACTCGGCGGCATCGATGACGCCGCGCTCGAGGCTGGTGTATATTTCGCTGCCCGCTATTTGCACGGCAGCACCTCCCATGCGGTCTAATACTTTGCCGCCCAAGCCGGGGATGCGCATCTTCAATCCCTTGAGGTCGGCGGGGCTATTGATTTCACGCTTGAACCATCCGCCCATTTGCACGCCTGTGTTGCCAGCAGGGAACGGAATGATGTTGTAGGGGGCATATATTTCCTGCCACAGCTGCCATCCGCCGCCACTAATAAGCCATGTGTTCATTTGTTGTGCGTTGAAGCCAAAAGGAACAGCAGCAAAGAAATTGGCAGCTGGTATTTTACCGCTCCAGTAATAGGCAGCGCCATGTCCTATCTGTATGCTGCCGTTGCTTACAGCATCGAATACTTCGAGGGGTGGAATCAGCTCGCCGCCCCCATACACTTTTATTTTTAAGCGCCCTGCCGACATGATTTCTACTTGCTTGGCAAACAGCTGCACGCCTTCGCCCAGAATAGGAAAATTGGGAGGCCAGGTAGTGGCGGCAATCCACTCAATACTTTCACCGCTGTGCGCTTCGTTTAGCTGTTCAACTCCAGCGGCTTGCTTGAGGTCTTGGCGACAGGCTGCTACACCCAGCAGGCTGCCCGCAGCCAAGCTTTGCAGTCCTTTTTTAAGAAAAGCCCTGCGGGAGGGCATCGAGCGGTTTTTATTCTTTTTTCCTTTCATGCCTGTATTGTTTTTATTGGTTAAGCATTTGTGGAAGCCAAAGCACCAGCTTCGGGAAGAAATAAATGAGCAGAAGAGTAAGGGCTTGTATGAGTAGAAAAGGCAAAACCCCTTTGTAAATGTCGATAGTACGCACTTCTTTGGGCGCTACCCCTTTCAAATAGAAAAGCGAAAAACCAAAAGGCGGTGTCAAGAAAGAGCTTTGCAGATTCATGGCAATGAGAATGCCCACCCAAAGCAAGTCGAAACCGAACTTTTGAAACAAAGGGGTGAGGATAGGCACAAAAATAAAAGTGATTTCGATGAAGTCGATGAAAAAACCTGCTATGAAAATTCCCAACATGCTAAGCCAGAAGAACGCCACAGGCGATAAATTGCTTTGTGTGATGGCTTGGACAATGAGGCGTTCACCTTCGAGGGCGCGGAAGGTGAGGCTGAAAGCGGCTGCCCCTACGAGTATCATGAAAACCATGGAGGTGAGAAAGGTGGTTTCGCTCATCACCTCTTTCAATGTCTTCATGGAGAGTTTGCCCTGTGTGGCAGTCAGCAGCGTTGCTGCCACTGCCCCGATGCCAGCGGCTTCGGTGGGGGTAGCTATGCCCGCAAAAATTGAACCCAGCACCGCCAAGATGAGCAGGAAAGGCAGCAAAAAGCTGATGGCTATTTCTTTGAGCATGCCTTTGCCTTTGAAAGCGTTCAGCTCTTCGCGGCTTGCAGGAGGCGCTTGTTCGGGCTTCAGGTAGGCAAAGGCGAGCACATACAAGAGGTAGCCTAACGACAGCAGCAAGCCCGGAATAAGTGCTCCCATGAACAGGTCGCCCACAGGCACATTCATGACACTGCCCAAAAGAATCAACACAATGCTTGGCGGGATGATTTGTCCCAAGGTCCCTGCCGACACGATGACACCACTCGCCAGCGATTTCGAATAACCGCGCTTAAGCATCGTGGGCAAGCTCAGCAAGCCCATAGTAACGACCGTTGCCCCCACAACACCAGTCGAAGCCGCCAGCAGAATGCCCACGATGATGACAGCCAAGGCAAGTCCGCCATGCAGGCGTCCCATTAACAAGGTGAGCGTTTGCAGCATGCGCTCGGCAATGCCCGACTTCTCAAGCATCAGTCCCATAAAGATGAAGAGAGGCACTGCCAGCAATACAATATTTTGCATGGTGCCGTAGATACGCAAAGGCAGTAAATCGAAAAACTTAATACCCATGACCATGCTACCTACCCAGATGGACACGCCTCCTAAGGCGAAAGCCACCGGGTAGCCCAGAAACAAGACCAGCAAAATGGCTGCAAACAAAATCAAGGCAAAGAGTTCTAAGCTCATGGTTTAGTTGTTTGAGTGTTTGGGCTCAATACCTTTATGCCAGATTACAAACAGGCATTGGATGATTTCCACAAAACCTTGAATACCAAGCAAGATGGCGGCTGCTGGAATTGTTGATTTGATAATAAAACGATAAGGCAAGCCACCCGGGTCTGGCGATTGTTCCTGCATGACGAAGGCTCGATATACAAAAGGCTCGGAAGCATAAAAAAGCACGAAACAGAAAGGCAACAGCAGCAGCAAGTGCCCCAAGAGGTTGAGCCATGCTTTTTGTTTTTCGCTCAGGCGGGCATAAATCACATCTACTCGCACGTGTTTGTCATGGCGAAGCGCATAACCGCTTCCCAACAAAAACATAATGGAAAAAAGGTGCCATTCCAGTTCAGGGAAAAGGGCGCTGCCTTCTTTGAGTAGGTAGCGGCTAATGACATCTACACAGACGAGCAGCACCATCAGCAGGGCGCTCCAACGGATGCCCCTGCCTATGTACTCATTGATTTGGTCGAGCCATGCGAGCCATACAGGAAGGTAATTTTCTTTCATAGGAAGGTGTTTTTTCGGCAAAAAATACAAGGAATGCCTCGAAAAGGCAAAAAATGATTTCTTATTTCGAAAAAATGCATTTGAAGCCTGCTTTCAAACGAGTGCATTCTTGTTTGCGCTTTTGGAATATCAATCAAGCCCAGTCGAAAGGCGTAAAATGGATTTCTCGCTAAAGTTTGAGACGACAGGAGAGGCGAGCCTCGAAAGCACGAAAGGATGAAGAAAAGTTCTTGAAAGAGTACGCAAACAAGCAAGGGGCGAAAAAATAAAAAGGGCTTTCAGCTGAAAGCCCTTTTGCTGGATATGTGAGAGTGCAGTTGTTTTATTTAGCCAATGCCATCAACAAATCGGCTTGGGTGATGATATGCACTTGATTGTTTTCGTCGCGTACCAGCAATGCTTTATTTTCTTTGTCTAACAGAGAAGAAAGCACATCCAGCGTGTTGTCCATGCCCACGAACTTAAACGGTGGGTCCATGACTTCGTGGATGGCTGTTTGGCGCAGCTCAGGATTTTCTATCAGTTTATGCAACAGTTTCGACTCACTGAGGCTGCCGGTGAAATGTCCGGTTTCATCCACTACAGGCAACTGCGAAATACCTTCTTTGAGCATCAGGGCGGCGGCTTCGCCCACGCTTTGCTTTTCGTGAATGGTAATCAGACGGCTGTTGCCTTTGCTACGTATGATGTCGCGGGCAGTGGCGAAGTCGCGACGCTCAAGAAAACCATGGTCGCGCATCCAGTCATCGTTGTAAATTTTGTTGAGGTAGCGGGTACCGTGGTCGGGCAGGATGATAACCATCACGTCGTCTTCTTTCATGTTTTCGCGGGCATATTCTAAGGCACCATGCACGGCAGCTCCGCACGACCACCCCACAAACAGCGCTTCTTCACGTGCCAGACGGCGGGTCATGAGGGCAGCGTCTTTGTCGGTTACTTTTACAAAATAGTCGATGAGCGAGAAATCCACGTTCTTAGGCAGGATGTCTTCGCCAATGCCTTCGGTCAGATAGGGATAAATCTCGTTTTCATCGAAGATGCCCGTTTCATGGTACTTTTTAAATACCGAGCCGTAAGTATCGATGCCCAGCACAAATACATTGGGATTCTGCTCTTTGAGGTATTGCGCTGTGCCCGAGATGGTGCCACCGGTGCCTACGCCTGCGGCAAAGTGGGTAATTTTGCCGTCGGTTTGTTGCCATATTTCGGGACCGGTACTTTCGTAGTGTGCTTGCTTGTTCGACAGGTTGTCGTATTGGTTCGGATAGAAAGAGTTCGGTATTTCACGGTTTAGCCGCTTGGCTACCGAATAATAGGAGCGGGGGTCTTCAGGGGGCACATTGGTGGGGCATACGATTACTTCGGCGCCCAATGCCCGCAATACGTTGATTTTCTCTTGTGATTGCTTGTCGGCTACTGTAAAAATACATTTATACCCTTTGGCAATAGCCACCAGAGCCAAGCCCATGCCTGTATTGCCCGAAGTACCTTCGATGATGGTGCCGCCCGGTTTCAAAATGCCGGCTTTTTCGGCGTCTTCTATCATCTTCAGGGCTATGCGGTCTTTGATGGAGTTGCCCGGGTTGAAGTATTCCACCTTTGCCAGGATGGTGCCGGGAATGCCTTGGCTCACTTTGTTGAGCTTCACCAGTGGCGTGTTACCAATGGCTTCTATAAGATGCTGATAGTATTGCATAAGTATCTCTTCTGATTTGCCCGCAAAGTTACAAAAAATAGGCAGACATGGGGGAGGTGTGTTTTTTTATTGGAATCAAAAAAAATTACACAAAAAACTTGACATGCTTTTTTTTTTTTTTTTTAGCATTGCACTGTGTCGACACAGCACCGGTGCAGTTACTAAAAATTGTATTTCAATGTCTGTTTGGGTACCACAGGCATTGGCTGAAAAGCAAAATGGTTGAACTCTTAAATTGTATTTGTTATGAAAAAGTTAGTTGTATTCTTCGCCTTGCTGCTGTGTGCAGCATTTGCAAAAGCAGAAATCCTGCCGGTAAAGCCAGGAAAGGAGGTGTCTGAAAACTTGTGCATAAATGATGATGTACAAAACCGCGAAGACTATCAGGCTCGTCCTTGTAGTGTTTCGGTAACATTTATTTTAAGCTGCGGAACCGTATCAGGAACGGCTGATTGTAGTCTTACGTTAGGTGAGTTGGTAAGTATAGCGAATACACTTGATGCATTACTTTGTCCTTGATTTAGTAAACTACTAACTGCTAAGTCAAGAGGAGCTTCCTCTTGCCTTTTATTGAAGATTGTGAGTTATCTTATTTTGGTTATAACTTTTGTGAGTTTTTGTATCAAATTTAAACTAAAAGGTTATAAATATGAGAGCTATTTTAGTACTACTGCTAATGATAACGGTGAGCATGAATGGACTTTATGCTCAAAGTTTCCTTAGGGCAGCCTACCGTGTAACGGGACAGTTGGACTCTTTGAATCAAGCTACCGCTTTGGTCGATACGCTTTGGCTGATTGCCTCTGCCAAAGAGGCTTTTTACTTTCATCCTGCAGCCATCAAACAAGACTCCGTCGATTTTCATTTTTCCAATATGACCATTGGGGAATACTACGCCCGCTACGGACAAGGGGGAGCAATGGAAATAAAAGCCCATGCGTTTTATCGCGTCAATATACTGAACCGTGAGCGTGTGCATCAACGGACGGACGATATGCAGATATATGCTGACGATCATGAAAAAACAACCTATATCAATGACAAGTGGCAGTGGCATTTCTTAGATGAAACCACCACTTTGGCAGGCTTTCGTTGCCATAAGGCGCAAGCAGAGTGGATGGGGCGGAAGTGGACCGTGTACTATACCCGTGACATCCCTCTCCCCTTCGGACCATGGAAGTTGCAAGGCTTGCCCGGCTTGGTGGTGTGGGCAGAAAGTAGCGGTTCGGCACCTTATCGCTTCGAGTTGATAGGAGTAGAAAAAATAGTAGATGAGCAGTTTTCGCCGGGGCTTTTCTACCGTCCGGAATTGGCACAGCAATACGTAAAGGTAAAGCACCGGCAGGCATTGAAAAATCTGTATGTACGCTATCAAGAACCCCTGAAGGTGTATAAGTCGAAAATCACTGCCATTGGATTGAACATAGAAGGCGCAGAAGAAAAAATCAAACAAAGCCGTATCGAACACTTCAACCCCATAGAGTTTCTGCCGGAGAGGAACGGGAAGAAGCAATAATGTAGCACGCATATATCATTGCATGTAATGAAGCGGTTTTGCCCCTACTTTTTTACTTTGATTCTGACAATCTGTTTGCCGGAAGCATTGCATGCCCAACGGTCCATAGAGGGCGTGGTTCAAGACACGGCGGCGCAGCCCTTGCCCTATGCCAATGTGTTGCTGACCGATTCTACCGGGCAGCGAATCTATGCCCACTCAATCACCGACGAAGCAGGGCGCTTCATGCTTTCCATAGCTGACAGCCTGAAGCACGCATGGCTGGAATTCTCTTTTTACGGCTATGCTACCCGCCGCCTGTCGCTCGCTGCTTTTGAGCAGTTGCCGCCACCCCGCACGGTCCGGCTCAGCGAAGCCCCCCTGCAAATTCGAGAGGTGAAGATAGAAGACCGCCCCGTGGAAATCCGTTCCGATACGGTAGTGTATGACCTGAACCAATTCCTTGAAAAGCAGGACATCAGTCTGGAGGAGGTGCTGCGACGCATGCCCGGCATAGAAGTGCTTGACAACGGTACCATTCGCTACAAAGGCAAAGCCATCAACCGTTTCTATGTGGAAGGCTTGAACTTATTGGATGCCAACTATACACTGGCAAGCCGCAACATGCGCCCACAGACTGTGGAGCGCATCGAGGTGTACGAGAATCATCAACCGGTGAAAATGCTCGACAGCATGGGCGTCAGGAGCGACGCGCCGGCGATGAATGTGATTCTCAAAGAGGAGTTCAAGGGCAAAGCCGATGTGGTCAATACCGTTGCCGCAGGCATCGACCACCGCCAACGCATTCTGGGTGCCTACCACGGGCAGTGGATGCGCTTCGGAAGCAGCAGGCAAAGCCTGCACTTGCTGAAAGCCAACAACACAGGCGAGCAGCTTGCCGGTGAGCTGCAAAGAGTGGTGATAGGGGGCAGTGCCACCTGGGATAATGTCTTCTCTCTCTTGCAAGAGCGCTCTGTTTACGGTGTGGTGAAAGATAGCCCCCCTTTCAAACCGCAACTTTTTTTATACAACCAATCGGCGAGTGTGGCACTCAACGGCATGCTCAAAAACGAGCGGGAAGTGGAATGGAAGAGCAAGCTGCATTACAGCTTCGACCAAAGCGATTGGCAGCCCGAGGCGCGGCAGCGCTTTTTTCTACCCGCCGATACCATCGACTTCGTGGAGCCACAGCGCTGGCAAGAACAGGCTCACTACTGGCGGGCAGAGATGCAAGCGGAAAAAAATCTGCCGGCAGGTTTTATGCGACACTATGCAGAAGTGCAGGGCGATGCCTCGGCAGCACAGGTGCTTTTCCCTTCGCAGGCTATTGAACAGCGGCTGGAACAGCTCAACCTTCAGCTTGCCTATGCTTTTAGCCGTATGCGTCCTACTGCTGCCGGCGGGGCTGTCTTTCAGCAATGGCAAAGCCGTTTGCAGATAGGGCAGGAGCAATTGGCACTACGGCCGGGGCTGTTCCCGCAGGTGTGGAACGGAGGAGAGGCCTACGAGGGATTGGATGCCCGCCTGCAGCCCTTGCGGTGGATGGGCGCAGGGCTGTATGCACTTCGCATAGAGGCTTGGGATATGGAAGGTAGTCTGCAGGCAGGCTATGCCGCTTTGAACCCGGCTTTTGAGCGCCTTGTGCCCGAAGCAAGCCCGGTGGATTCCATGAGCTGGCAGGCGGCACAGGCATACATACAGCCGGGCGTGAGTCTAAAGCGCACTTTCCGTTGGGGTAAACGCAACGAGCTGGTGCAGGCTTTTCAGGCAAAGCCCTATTGGTTGCACCTGCCCACAGAAGAAGCACGATGGTTGTTTGCCGGCGAAACCCGGAGCCAGTGGCATAAAAAAATAGACCTTCGCAACGAATTGTATGCCACCTTTCGTTTGGCGCGTGAAGTCGATGCCGAAACCTTTTACAGCCCCCGCCCTTTGTTGCACGACTACCGGACTGTTTATGTGCAAGGCAACCGCCCTTTTGTTTCCGACTTGGCTTCTGTTTATGTTACCTATGCTTATTCGGACCTGCTGAAAGGCATTCACTGGCGCCTGATGGCGAGCGGGCAAGGCGCTTTTCAAAACTATCAAGCCCAAAGCCGTTACATCGAGCGCCTGGCTATTACAGAAATGTTGCCGGAGCGCGTGCCGGTGCAGCAGGGGCAAGTAGAAATGCAAGGCGGGAAATACCTGAGCCGCTTTAATGCTTCCGTAGGTTTGCACTACCGCCGGTCGTGGCAGGCAATCTTGCGTCGCTTCAATGGCATTGAAACGCGGCTCAGCAACCAAGTGCACGATTGGGGCGTAAAGCTTGACTTTCCCCTGGCTACCGCATGGCGCTATGAGGGGCAATTTCAATACACATACAGCCTGTTGCGTTTAAATGAAGAGGCACAACCCGGCGTGTATCAATGGGAGTGGTATTCAAAGTTGCACTATGTAGCCGGCAGCTTCAAAGGCGCTTTCTCTGTAAGGTGGCAACATAATGAAAGTGATGGCAGTGCAGCCACTTTGTTGCTGGGCGATTTGAGTGCTTCCTGGCGTGTGAAACGTATGGAAATGGGCATCAAGGCAACCAACCTGTGGAATGTGGAGGCTTACCGTGCTTTCCGTTTGTCCGAAAATACCTTGTCAGAGCTTTATTATCCAATGCGTCCCTTGTCCGTGCTTCTTTCTGCCCGCTGGGTGTGGTGAGTGGCGTTGATTGTGTGGTTTTTGAACAATTGCGAGAAAATATTGACTTAATCCGCTTTTTTGAGGATATTGATACGAAAGATGCTGAGCTAAAAATAAAATTGACCATGATGAATTTTCGTATCAAATCCTTCGAAGAGTATCAAAGCACTTACCGCCGCAGCGTAGAAGACCCGGAGGGCTTCTGGAATGAGATTGCTGGCGAATATCATTGGTTTGCCCCCTGGCAGAAAACACTTGAATGGGAGTTTGACACCCCGTCTGTGAAGTGGTTTTTGGGCGGAAAGACCAACATCACTTACAACTGTCTGGACCGCCACTTGGAAAGCCATGCCGGCAAAACAGCCATTATTTGGGAACCCAATGACCCGGACGAAGCGCCCCTTCGCCTGACCTACCGGGAGCTTTATGAGCAGGTGTGCCGCTTTGCCAACGTACTCAAGCGCAATGGCATTCAAAAAGGCGACCGCGTGGCCATCTATATGCCCATGATTCCCGAGCTGGCCATCGCTGTGTTGGCATGTGCACGCATCGGGGCAGTGCATTCGGTAGTATTCGCCGGCTTTTCGGCTTCGGCGCTTGCCGACCGCATCAAAGACGCCCAGGCAGTGGCAGTCATTACCTCCGACGGCATGAAGCGAGGTGCCAAAGAAATGCCTGTGAAAGCGGTGGTTGATGAAGCCATTGCCATGGGGTGCGACTCGGTGAAGCGGGTGATTGTAGCAAATCGACTGGGGCAGGAGGTGAACATGCAGGAAGGGCGCGATGTGTGGTTGCACGAAGAACTAAAACAGGTATCTGACGAATGCCCCGCAGTGCCCATGGACAGCGAAGACATGCTGTTTATTCTTTATACTTCTGGTTCCACGGGCAAGCCCAAAGGGGTGGTGCACACAGTGGGCGGTTATATGGTTTATGCAGGTTACACTTTCTTGAATGTGTTTCAATACAAGGAAGGAGAGGTATATTGGTGTACAGCCGACATAGGTTGGATTACCGGGCATACTTATTTGGTGTATGGTCCTTTACTGAACGGTGCCACTACCCTCATGTTTGAAGGCGTGCCTACCTATCCAGATGCAGGGCGCTTTTGGCAGGTAGTGGACAAGCACCAAGTGAATATCCTTTTACACAGCGCCCACGGCTATTCGCGCGCTTATGTATGCCGGCTTGGACTATGTGCGCCCTTATTCGCTTGACTCATTGCGTGTGTTGGGTACCGTAGGCGAGCCTATCAACGAAGAGGCATGGCACTGGTATCACACCCACATAGGCAAGGGGCGCTGCCCTATTGTGGATACATGGTGGCAAACTGAAACCGGCGGCATTATGATTTCTTCTTTAGCGGGTGTCTACGATTCGAAGCCCGCACATGCAGGCTTGCCTTTGCCGGGGGTGCAGCCTGTGCTGTTAGATACCAATGGCAAAGAAATCGAAGAAAACAACCAAGAGGGGCTGCTCTGTATCAAATTCCCTTGGCCCTCTATGTTGCGTACCACCTATGGCGACCATGAGCGTTGTCGCCAAACCTATTTTTCTGCTTTCAAAGGGTATTACTTCACCGGCGACGGCGCGCGCCGCGACGAGAGGGGGCTCTACCGTATCATCGGGCGTGTAGATGATGTTATCAATGTGTCGGGGCACCGCTTAGGTACTGCCGAAATAGAGAATGCCATCAATCAATCGAAAATGGTTGTAGAGTCAGCAGTGGTAGGCTATCCGCACCCGGTCAAAGGACAGGGCATTTATGCCTACGTGATTCCGGCGACGCCTGCTGTTGACCCCGATGCTTTAAAAGCCGATGTTATCGAACAGGTGGTGCATGCCATCGGTAAGATAGCTTGCCCCGATAAGATTCAGATAGTGAGCGGATTGCCTAAAACTCGCTCCGGCAAAATCATGCGTCGTATTTTGCGCAAGATAGCCGAAGGCGATACTTCGAACTTGGGCGATACGACCACCTTGCTCGACCCCCAAGTGGTGGACGAAATTATTGAGGGAGCACGACAGTTAAGTGTTGGCTCTTGACCATCGCCTTGCCTTTTCGTAATCCCCTCTTTGTGGTGTCGTAGCAGAGAGGGGATTTTTGTTTTACAGAGCACCACCTTAAGGCTTTGTTTTTTGGGAGTGAACCTCTGCTTGGCAAGCCACCATGAAAATGCCAAGCCTACAATGAATTGCACAAGCGCCCCAAATAGCGTAACTTTGCATTTGCTACTTTTGGTGAACAGAGACGGCAATGCAGAAAGAAAGCAAAGTAGTGGGGTAAAAGAGCCGGCTCTCTTTTTTTGTTTATGATAACACTTTGATAACCAATAGATAAAACTAAAAGCAGATGAAACTTACATTTTGGGGCGCTGCCGGTCAGGTTACCGGTAGCATGTTTTTACTTGAGACCGACGACGACTATCGTATTCTGGTCGATTGTGGTTTTGATATGGAGCGGGAGCGCTCACCCGAAGACCCCATCGATGCTCACCCTTCCCGCCTTTTTCCCTTCGAAGCCTCCATGGTCAATACTGTGATTCTCACCCATGCCCACATTGACCACTCGGGCAATATCCCTAACCTCATTAGAGAGGGGTTTGAGGGAAAAATCGTCTGTACTTCCCCCACCGTAACTCTTACCGAACTGCTGCTTGAAGATTCGGCAGCTATCCATGAGCGCAAGTGGAAAAAATACCGACAGCAAAAAGACCGTCAACCTTTCTCAAAAAATGGTATTACCTTGCCCAAAGAGTGGTTTGTGAAGAAACACGTAAATCGGGCAAAGGAGCAATTTTTTCCCATTCAATTCAACAAGCGGTTTCAACTTGCCGAAGGGGTGTATGTAACCTTGTTGCCGGCAGGGCACCTGCTGGGAGCTGCCCATGTGTTATTAGAGGTAGTGGAAAAAGGAGAGAAGAAAACCATTCTATTTTCTGGCGACTTAGGACGTTACAACTATCCGCTCTTGCCCAACCCTACCATTCCGCCGCAGGTAGATTACTTAGTTTGTGAAAGCACTTACGGCGACAAGCAGCGTACTTCAGTTGGCGAGCCCGAAGAAGTGCTGCTCGACATTGTAAAAGAAGCTTGTGTAACCAAGGCAGGCAAGCTCATTATTCCTGCTTTTAGTGTAGGGCGTACACAAGCCTTGCTGTTTACATTGAATAAGCTGTATTTAAAAAAGAAGCTGCCGCCTATCAAGGTATTTTCCGACAGCCCCTTGGCACACAGCAGCACCCGTGCCTACATGAAATATGTGAACATGCTCAACGACGAAGCGCAGGCTTTTTATGAGGAGCACCGCGTGTTGTTTGATTTTGAAAATCTGGTGTATGTAGAAAAGCTAAAACAAAGCAAGGCACTGGCTTATTTGAATGAGCCCTGTATCATCATTTCTTCTTCGGGTATGGTACAAGGCGGGCGCATCGAGCACCACGTGCGTGCCAACATTCAAAATCCGCAATCCACGATTCTGATGGTAGGTTATGCCGCAGAAGGTACTTTGGGGCATGAGCTGCTAAATGGTGCCAAAACCATCAGTACGCATAAAGAAGAAGAAGTGGAAGTGCTTGCCAACATTGAAAGTATAGATGTATTCAGTGGACATGGCGACCAAAATGACCTGTTGCGCTTTGTGTCGCACCAAAACCCCGAACGCCTCAAAAAGGTGTTTTTGGTGCATGGAGAACTCTCTTCCATGCAGACTTTCAAGCAGCTGTTGCACGAGCGTCATTTTCGGGATGTGGAAATCCCCATGCGAGGACAAACCTTCGAATTGTAAGGATACAAAAGGCAAAGGGCAGCCCGCGGCTGCCCTTTCTTATTTTGTTACTACTTAGCTTTGCTGGCTTTTATTCTTTTGTCAACCCGGATGCTGTTTTTTGCCGTTTATAGAGTATGTTTTTGGGGCACTTCCATTTATTGCACAGCTTTGGCTTTACTCTATTACCAAGCGTTGGGTCAGTACCGGATGTTCTGCTATGCTTACTTTTACCAAGTAAGTACCCGCCGGCAGGAGGCGCTCTTCTCTTTTAAGTGTTATGCTTCCGAAATGTGCTATTTGGCTGAAGTTTCGCTCCAACATCAGTTTGCCGTCGCTGCTGATAATTTGCAATTGAGCGTTTTTGCCATGCAGCTCCTTGCCCCATTCAATGAAAATGACACCTTCGCGCCGGTCATAAGGGTTGGGGTAGATGCGGAAGCCACTGTCAGGAAAATCATAGTTTTTACTGCGTAAAATGTCTTTTTCTATTACTTCTGCGGCGCGCTGTGCGTGAGGCACTCCATAGCCATAGGTATAGTCGGGTGATGAACTGCGGTCGCCCGACAGGCGCACGGCATTGCGCAGCTGGTCTATGGTCAGTTGTGGGTAAGCCTCATAAAGGCAGGCTATCATGCCACAAACAGTAGGTGAGGAAAAGGAAGTGCCGTTGGCAAGTCCTACAAAGCCGTTTTTTACTACCGTAGTGCGGTAGGCTACCCCTACCACATCTGGTTTGACGACCTGAGAGGAAGGTAACCCTATTGAACTGAAAAAAGCTATTTCTCCTTGGGCATCGATGCCCCCTATAGCCAGTGTGGTGGGGCTGTCGGCAGGTACGGTGATGTATTTCCATTGACTATTGCCCTCATTACCGGCGCTGTTGACCACCAGTATTCCCACTTCGGCAGCTATGTTGGCGGCACGAGTAATGAGAGCTGTTTTGCCGTTGAGTTGCTCAGCAACATAGTTCATGTTTGGGTCGTCAAATACACTATAGCCCAAAGAAGAGTTGATGAGGTCGGCACCCAAGCTGTCGGCGTATTCGGCAGCCCGCAGCCAATTGTATTCTTCAATACGGTATTCACTTGAAACGTCTTCGGTGCGTAGCAGGGCATAGGAGGCTGCCGGAGCGCTGCCAATCATCTCACCGGGTTTGTAGGCAGCCATGCAAGAGAGTACCATGCGACCGTGCGAATCGTCTTCGTATACCGATTCTTCACCTATCACAAAATCGTAGGTAGCTACGATGCGGTTTTCTTCGAACAGGTGTTGAAAAAAGTCAATTTCATCTACATTGTGGAAACCGGTATCGAAGATGGCAATGAGAATGCCCTTTCCCATCTTGCCTTGCATGTGTAAATAAGGAACGCCTATCAATTGGTTTTGTGCGAGGGCTTGTCCGTATTCGGCAAGATGTTGGGGCGGGGTGGGGGTTGCTACCGAAGCAGAGGCGCTGCGTTGTTTTTGCTTCCGTGTCTTAGCCAAGCCGGGAGGGTCAACTGTTTCGCCGGGTTTGAGGTAGTCGATGCCTTCGAGGTCAACAAAAGTAAGCTTTTGTATTTCGGTCAGTTGGTCGTCGGTACAGACCACCACCACACCATTTAGCCACTTGCTCGTGTAGCGCACGCGTGCTCCTGTATTTGCTACCTGTGCTACATAATCGGGCGACACTGGTAAGTCCCTTTCTGTAATGGGGATGCCCATTTTTTGGCGCCGCTCAATAGCACGTGGTGAGAGAAAGGCTTCTGGATGTTCCACATTGTAGGGCGTATTTTTTTTGTCGGTAAAAGGAATAAAGTAATAAGAAAGGTTAGGATTGTTCTGGGCATGAGCTGCCCAAGCAACAAGCACACAGTATAGCCCTAAAAAGATGTTAAGGAACGAAAGCCCTCGTTTGTTTTTGCATCGCTTGCTTTCCATAATCCACTAACTTAAAATGAACAATAAAGCCGAAATCTATAACTCCTTGCCCCGTATAGGGAGGGTCGGTTTTATAGCGTAAGTTTTCTTCGTAACTTTCTATCATACCAATATTCTTGCCATAATACCGGTAGCTATATTTTTTGCTCACGAGATTAGAGTCAGCTTTTTCCAAGACACGCAAGGCTGGGCTGTAGCGGTTGCCTTCTATCAAGCGGCTTATCTCAAAGGAATCGATGCGGGCAATCTGCTCTGGCAAAGAGTTGTACATATTCATGTTCCAGCTTCTACCTGCTTGAACGGGAAAAGCAAGCCTTATCCAAGGGCGGTTGTTTTCAAGCGAAACCACGTGTTGCGGGAGGCGATAGGCTGCCCACACGGAGTCTATGGTCCAAGTGGCAGGCGACAATTTTGGCGACAAGTAGCGTTCTATCTCGAAAATAGTGTCTTGTTGTGTAGAGAGATAAGAGCGGGCAATCAGCTCTTTCAAATAGTAAGTGGTTTGGGCACTGCCACCACTGGAAAAATAATCAGTACGCTCTACTAAGTATATGCGGTAAAAGCCCGTTTCGAGAGGGTAATAATCATAGCCCAGCGTGGAGGGCGCAGGGTCCACCGAGCGTATGCACGCCGGGCACAACAGCAGTACGATGCCCACAAGACAGCGCAGAATCAGTTTCATTGAGTGAAAAATGTTGAGATGTGTTAAGCTATAATATAACAAAAAATTTTTAATGATTGCTGCGAAATGCCAGTACTGGAATGGGCGATTGCATGACAATCTCTTTTGTCAGGCTTGGTAAAAACAATTTTTCCAAGAAGCTGCGTTTATGGGTGAGCATTGCCAGTAGGCTTATATTTTGCTTCTCGGCAAATTCGCTCATCCCTTTATTGAAGTCTTCGGTTGCCACTTTGTGTACATACAGATGGGGATATGCTATTTTCTCTTTAACAACTATCTCGAAGCCGCGATAGCGGATGAGCTCTTCGAAGTCGTCAAATTCGGGTTCTACAAAATGCACAACGTGAATTTCCGCACCGAAGATAAGCGCAAATTCACAAAGCCTATCTATTACTTCTAGGTCGTGTGCTTCGTAGTTGCTGGCATAAGCCAAGCGATTGATTTGCGAAATCTGAGCTAGAACAGGGACCGCCAGCACAGGGCATGGGGCATTGTTTAGAACGGTGGCGGTGGTGCTGCCAAATACTACATTTTCAAAATCCGACGCCCCTTTCGTGCCCATGACTATCAAATCAAAATCATTGGCTTTGTTAGTAATGAAGTTTTTCACATCGCCACGGTGCGATATGGTTTCCACTTCTATTTGAGGGTGTTCTTTTTTGATTTTTGCTTGCAAGTCAGCCAAGTTCTTTTCTGAATCTTCTTTGAGTATTTCATAAATTTTATTTGATGCCATCACAGATTCGCTGGTGCGATAGGGTATATGGTAGGCATGAAGTAGGCTAAGAGAAGCTCCTGACCGCCGGGCTATAAAAACAGCGAAATCCAAGGCTTTTTGTGCGTGCTCAGAAAAATCAGTGGGTACTAGTATCTTTTTCATGGTTTGTACTATATTTAGTTTTTGTTTAAAGATAAAGAATCATGCCATATGTAGGCAATGACAAGTGTCAAAAAACGTTTTTTAAATAAACAATCTATGACATTATTGCAAGCAGAACACATCAAAAAAACCTACGAAGGGCACGTAGCTCTTGATGATGTGTCTATAACGGTGCCGCATGCCTCTATTGTAGGTTTGTTGGGTCCCAATGGTGCTGGTAAAACCTCTTTGATTCGTGTTATCAACCAAATAGTTTTGCCGGATGCCGGGCAGGTGCTCTTCGACGGGCAACCTATGGAGCGCCATCACTTAGAGCAGATGGGCTATTTGCCTGAAGAACGGGGACTGTATAAAAAAATGCAGGTAGAAGAGCACCTGTTCTATTTGGCGCGCCTGAAAGGAGTGCCCTCTAAGGAAGCCAAAATAAGAATCAGGCATTGGCTTGAGCGTTTTGACCTTATGAAGTGGCGAAAAAAGAGGGTAGAAGAGCTTTCAAAAGGAATGCAACAAAAGGTGCAGTTTATTGCCACAGTGCTACATCGTCCTCGTTTGGTCATTTTAGATGAGCCTTTTTCTGGCTTTGACCCCGTCAATGCCGAAATAGTGAAAGAAGAAATATTGGAACTGAACCGGCAAGGAACCACCATCATGCTTTCGACGCACCGCATGGAGTCGGTCGAGGAGCTCTGTCGTCATGTGGTCATGTTGCACGCCTCGCGCAAAGTGCTGGACGGCACCACACGCGAAATCCGCCGCCGTTTTAAAGAGCACGTCTTTGAGGTGCACATGCCCGTAGTCATAGAGCAGTTGCCCGAAGGCTTTCAGTTGTTAGAGAAAAAGCAGGCAGACGATGGACTGTGGGAATACCGCATTCAGGGGGCAGAGCATCTGCAGCCCAATGATTTGTTGCAATTTCTTATTGACAAGGGGCAGATAATTCACTTCGAAGAAGTGTTGCCCTCTATGAAAGACATCTTCATTAAGATAGTTTCTTAATTCACTCTTCAAAACAGACATAAAAAATATGTTAGGAAAAATAGGCATCGTTATTCATAGGGAGTTCAGCACGCGAGTACGTACCAAAGCATTTTGGATATCTACCTTCTTATCGCCTTTGCTGATAGTGGCGCTGATGATACTACCTCCCATTTTGGTAGTTATGTATGCCGATTCGGAAGAGAAAGGTATGCATGTAATGATTTTAGATGAAAGCAATTTACTAAAAGGGCAGATAGACAGCTCTAAAAGTGTTGTGTTTAATATCATAGACGGGAGCTACCAAGAGCGTTTCAAGCAGTTCCAAGCTCATGACAAAGCCGACGTGTTGGTTTATTTGATGGCACCGCAACCTAACAACACCGCACAAGTGAGTGTGCGGGTAGTTTCGAAAAAAGCGCTTTCGTTGGCAGAAGAAAATAGCATTGTGAAGCTTATTCAGCGGCGCATAGAAGAAATAAGATTGCTGGAAGCAGGCATTAGCAAGGAAGTGCTTGAGCAAACCAAGGTGCAATTGCAAACACATACTTTGGTGCTGTCAAAAGAAGGGGAAGAAAAAGCAGCCAACTCAGGAATACTCTTTGGTATTGGCATTTTCCTTTCTTTTGTCATTTATCTGTCTATCTTTATCTATGGAGCACAGGTGATGCGTGGAGTCATAGAAGAAAAAACCAACCGCATTGTAGAAGTCATCATCTCGACCCTGCGTCCTATAGAGCTGATGATGGGCAAAGTGCTGGGGGTAGGTCTGGTGGGTTTGTTGCAGTTTGGTCTGTGGATTGTGCTTACCGTTGTCTTGATTCAGCTGGCTACGGTTTTGATGCCTACTGAGTGGGCAACTGCCATGCAGTCTAATGCCCAAGCTGGCGTTACAGCACCAGAAACCTCGCATACGGCGGCAGCAGGGGGAGTAGGAAGTATTTTGCAAACTATTCTTGATATAAACCTCTTCCAACTTATCTTTGGCTTTTTGTTCTACTTTATGGGCGGCTATTTCCTCTACAGCGCCTTGTTTGCTGCTATAGGGGCAGCAGTTGATAGCGAGACCGATGCGCAACAATTTACCTTGCCTGTAACTATCCCTTTGATATTGGCTTTCATCATGGCACAAATTGTACTGAATGACCCGTATAGTCAGTTGGCTTTCTGGTTGTCTATGATTCCGCTCACCTCACCGGTGATTATGGTAGTGCGCTTGCCTTATGGTGTGCCTGCTTGGGAACTGCTGCTCTCGATGGCTTGCTTGGTGGCAGGCTTTCTGATTATCACTTGGCTGGCTGCCCGTATCTATCGTATTGGTATCCTTTCATATGGTAAGAAGCCCTCATATAAAGATTTGTGGAAATGGTTGCTCAAAAGTTTTTAGTTCAGCCTGATATACGCGCCAATGGGTGAGAGGCTGCTTGGAACGAAAAACAGACAAAAAGAAAAATTACAAAGTGTAATACTTGAAAAAAACCGATGATTATGCTCAAAGAATTCAAAAAGTTCATCGCACGTGGCAATGTGTTGGACTTAGCCGTTGCTGTAATTGTAGGAGCTGCTTTTAACAAGATTGTCAGCTCTTTGGTGAATGACATTCTCATGCCCCCCATTGGCTTGCTTTTAGGAAATACCAATTTTGTTGATTTGAAATGGACACTCAAAGAGGCAACCGAGGAGCAGGCAGCCGTTACCCTGAATTACGGTGCCTTCATACAAACCATCGTGGATTTTCTTATCATTGCTTTCTCTGTCTTTGTCATTGTGAGGTTTTACAGCCGTTTTCAAAAGAAAGAGGAAAAAGCAGAGCCGCCGCCAAAGCCTTCCGAAGAAGTGTTGCTATTGCGTGAAATACGCGATGCGCTTAAAAACAAGAACAAGGCATAAATACAAAAGGGAGGATGCATAAAATCCTCCCTTTGTTTCTATGATTGGGTGAGCTTAGTGCATATCTGCACCGGTTAGCTCCATTTCCAAATCATCGGCTTTTTGGGCTATCTCAACAATGATGTCTTTGATGATGTCTCTTGTGGCATGTTCCACGAGTATCGATGCAGCCAATTGGATATAGCCATCTTGTATGATGACTTTAGAGTAAACCAAGTCTCGGTTTACCTCCAAGCAGTGACGATAATCAATGCCGGGTGTGTCGGCATCACAAACACGCGAAGCGAACTCTATGGTTTTGCTTCCGTTTGGGTTTTCAAACAAATAGGTCGTGATGCTTTGAAAGCGCCCCTCTGGCAACGGGATGGTTGCAATGATGTTATTGTCTGAGTAGTCTAAGGTGTTTCCGTCGAGTTCTTCGGTGATACTGCGTATGGTTTTTTCTAATGTTAACTTGTCCATAGTATTCTTACTGTTTTGAGTTTAGGGCGAATGAGCATACTATATTCAAAGTAAGCTAATGAAAATAAAGGAATTGTGCAAATTTATGTCGTCGTGTTTTTTTCTTTTTTTTCTTGTCTTTTGAAAGAAGGTGCATCCTTTTTTATTAAATTCATGAAAAAGCCAAAAGGTAAATGCTTATGTTGAAAAAAATACTTGTACCCACAGACTTTTCCGACTATGCCAACCACGCTTTGCGTGCAGCCTTTCGTCTGGCAGAGCATACGGGGGCAGAGGTCGTGCTTTTACATGTAATGGAAGTAATGCCTACTACTTTTTATGCACCCTTAGTTTTTACCACCGAAAACAACCTGATTGAACAAGAGCTTCATCAGCATATGGTAGAGCGGGCGCAGGATGAATTGAAACGGGTGTTGGAAGAAATGGGCGACATGGTGCAAAAGGTATCGCACCGTATTGTGGTGGAGGTAGGGCGTGCTTATCCCATTATTATGGAATATGAGCAAGAAGAGCAACCCGACTGTATTATGATAGGGGGGCGAGGTGCCGATGCCTTGGAAGGTACACTCATTGGCTCTACGACCGACAAAGTGGTGCGCCATGCCGCTTGTCCCGTATTTGTGATTAAAAGCGATTTTGCTCCTAATCGCGTGCGCAAAATGCTGTTTGCAACAGGTTTCGACGAGGAATCGGAGGTGGCTGTGAAAGAACTGAAGTATTGGCAGGAAATATTGCAGGCGGACTTGCTTTTGTTGCGTGTCAATACACCCACAGACTTTATGACAAGCCGGGAAATAGAGCAGGCATACCAGCGCTTCATTGAGCGTTATGAACTGAATGCTTCTTTGCATGTATATTGTGATGTGAGTCAAGATGAAGGTATTGTGAACTTTGCCGATGACGTACAGGCTGACCTCATAGTCGTTCCCACACATCAGCGGCGGGGCATTTCACACCTTTTTTTGGGTAGCATAGCTGAGGATGTAGTGGAGCATGCTCATCGCTCAGTGCTTACTTTTAACTTGAAAAAACAGAAATCACACGGCTGAGACCATCCAGCTAAGGTTGATTTGCATAGCCTCCGGGCTTTTTTCTTCCTAAATAGGAAGGCTGTAATCAACCTTTAGCAGGTATTTGGTTAGATTCGTTGCGGTGGTTGCGAAGTAGCAAAAACAATTTTTTATTTCGCAGCAACTCTACATCATTGGCGGTATGCTTTTGGATGAGGTGGGCAATGCCAACGTGAGCAGGATGGCTGTAGACCTAACACCACTACAAAAGATAGAGATAAGCCAAGAGTTTGTGCTTATTAGGTTTGGCTACCACGCAGCAATACCGCAACATGTAGTGAGTGGATGCTGCTTTTAGGTTTTCTTTTTCTTTTTCTTAGCAGCAGGAAACAATACATTGTTCAAAATAAGACGGTAGCCGGGCGAGTTGGGATAAAGGCTTAAGTCTGTGGGCTCTTCATATACAAAATGCTGGTAATCTTCAGGGTCGTGCCCGCCGTAAAACGTCCAGAAACCTTTGCCATGCACCCCGTGGATGTAGCGCGCTTCGCCGATGGCTTTGTTTTCGCCCATAATGACCACATCGGGTTTGATGAGCTGTTTTTTGTAGGCAGTGGTTTGCCCCATGAACCCTTTGATTACATGCACGTGGTTTTGTGTGAGCATGGTAGGGATTGGGTCCCATTTGGCAGAGAATTGAAAAAGGGTAAAATAGTCATTCTCTTCGGTTACCCCACGCTCATAACTTTGGTTGTCTATGTTTGAATATTCATACTGGTAGGGATTCATCACCAAAGTAAAGTTCTGAAAAGCAAAGCAGTTGCTGAAGTTAAGCTTCGACTGGGCATTGGGGTCGGCAGGGTCGCCGTCATACATCGACTCGCAGATATCAACCCCATCGGCTGCCAAGGCAATATCGTAAGTATCGGTAGCCGAACACATAGCGAAGAGAAAACCGCCGCCGGCAACATATTCTCGAATACGTTTGACTACTGCCAATTTCAGCTGTGATACTTTTTTAAAACCATAGCGCCGGGCAGTAGCCTCAAACTCATTTTGTTGCTGAATATACCACGGTTGGTTACGGTAAGCGGCATAAAACTTACCGTATTGCCCAGTGAAATCTTCGTGGTGGAGGTGTAGCCAATCGTATTCTATGAGTTTGCCTTGTAGAACCTCGTCGTCAAAAATGACGTCATAGGAAATTTCGGCATAGGTGAGCGCTAAGGTTACGGCGTCGTCCCATGGTTGTTTGCTTTTGGGAGAATAGACAGCAATTTTGGGGGCTTTTTCTAATTTCATTACATCCATATTCACATCGGGGCGACTGATGAAGGCTACTATCTCATTATATTCGGCTTCGGATATGACACGGTAGCTTACGTTGCGTGAAAGTAGGCGGTTTTCAATGGCAGTAGCTGCGGGCAATACAAAGCTCCCCCCTTTGTAGTTGAGCAGCCATTCGATTTCGAAGCCCTGCGACAACACCCAATAAGCTACACCATAGGCTTTCAGGTGGTTTTTTTGGGTTTCGTCCATAGGGACAAAAATACGGTTGGCGTAAATTGTCGTTTGTATTGATAGGAAACACATCAGCAAAATCCCTTGCATGAGCTGCTTTTTATATAGAAAAGCCATCGGTGTTGCCATTGCTTTGTATTTTTTGCGTCTGAAATATATGATTCCTTTAAATTAGAGCGTTCTGCTTGTAAAAACAAGCCACACACTTCGAAAGTTTATTTTTAAGAAACCATTGTAAAGCGCATATCATTTTATGGAGAAGGTAGAATATATAAGAGAAGCTGTTCGCTCGGTATTGAGTAACCGTTTACGGGCAATTTTAACTGCGGCAATTATCGCCATCGGCATTACCGCTTTGGTAGGTATTCTTACGGCTATCAGTGCCATCGATAACTCGGTAAACAGCAACTTGGCATCGTTAGGTGCTAATTCTTTTACAATCAATACCGAAGTTGGAAGATGGGAGCGGATGCGGAAAGTAGCTCCGCCTTTGCGCTATCATGAAGTGCTACAGTTCGAAGCCATGATGAAAGACAAAGGAACGGTGGCTATTTCAACAGTATTATCGTTTTCGGCAGAAGCCAAGTACCGCTCACAAAAGACAAATCCTAACATTCAGGTGGTGGGTTCTAATGTCGATTATCTCAAACAACAAGATGTGCAGACAGCCAAAGGGCGTTTGTTTACCGAGCAAGAGATGGAAAATGGGCAGTATGTGGCTTTGATTGGCAGTGAAATAGCCCAAACTTTGTTCGATAAGGAAGACCCCATCAACAAAAATATACGTGTGCTGGGGCGTAGCTACAAGGTAGTGGGCGTATTGGAAAAACGAGGCAGTGATATGGGGGGCGGTTCTCTTGACCGCAGCATCATCATCCCTTTGACCAACGCACGCATACTTTTCTCTTCTGAACCCACCTTCACGGTAACCGTACAGGTGTATCGCCCCGAAGAGTTTGAATCGGTGATGGCAGAGGCGGAGATGTTGATGCGCCGTATCCGCAATGACCGTGTGGGGGCACCCTCATCTTTTCAGATAGAGCGTAATGAAACGCTGGCAGAAGAGTTGAGTAAAATTACGGGGTATTTGAGCATAGGCGGTGGAGTAATCAGTTTTATTACTCTCTTAGGGGCTTCGGTAGGTTTGATGAATATCATGCTGGTGTCGGTAACGGAACGTACCCGCGAAATAGGTACTCGAAAAGCCATTGGTGCTACTCCGCGTCAAATACAATGGCAGTTTTTGTTAGAAGCCATTGCCATCTGCCAGCTGGGGGGAATTGCCGGCATTATTATGGGTTTGCTCATCGGCAATGGAGTTGCCCGCCTGATGGAAATTGATGTTTTCATTGTACCTTGGGGAGCTATGTTGCTTGGGGTTACGGTTTGTGCAGTGGTGGGAGTGGCTGCCGGTTTTTATCCTTCTTACAAAGCTTCGCGCTTGGACCCCATCGAAGCCTTGCGTTATGAGTAACCTCCATGTAAGTATATGCTGCCCTGCTGCAATCTTTTGTGCAAGGATAAGAAAAACGTTGGTGCATACATTTAATGTAAGTACAATATTTACACCTATTCCGAGAGCGTATTGCTAAATTTGTATAAGGAAGAATAGCAATGTGCTTGCTTGGGAATATTTTTTTTTTCTAATTTGTACAAATGCAATAAATACTTAAAAAGTAAAGCTTTGTATTTTGATCTTGTAGAATGAATGGCTGATATAGTGTTACACTATCGCTTTTTAATAGGGGGACTGCTGTTCTGGATAGCCGCATTTTCCTTTGCGCACGCGCAGGAAAATGTATCATTTACCATAAGTGGAGTTTACAAAGGGCGCAACCTTTATGTGCAAAATCCTTTTACCCCCGATCGCAGCCGCTATTGCACCCAGTCGGTTTATGTGAACGACCAACAAGTAATTGTTGAGCCTCGGGCTTCATCTTTCGAGATAGACCTTTCGTCGGTGCCTATGAACAGTCCGGTGATTATTAAGATTGTTCATGCACAGGGTTGCAAACCTAAAATTATCAATCCTGATGCTATACGAGGAGATGCTGACTTTCAGTTTGTAACTTATTCCGTAGATGAAAATACTTTGCACTGGACTGCTGCCGGCGAGTCGTCCAACAGCACTTATTACATCCAAAAGTTCATGAACAACAACTGGCTGACCGTACGCATCATCACGGCACGAGGCAGCAATGGCGAGGGGAGCTATACGGTGCCCATACAGCATCATACTGGCATAAACCGCTATCGCATCCGTCATCAGGAGCTCGATGGGCGGGTATATTATTCGCCTGAGCTGGTGTACCGCAAGTCTGCCGAAGAGGTGCGCTTTTATCCTAAAAATGCCAGCACTAAAATTTATTTTACCCAGTCGGTCAATTACAAAATTACCGATATGAAGGGCAATGTGCTTTTGCAAGGAAATGGCAAGTTTGTAGATATCAGTAGCTTGCCACAGGGAGTATATATTGTTCACTTCGATGACAAGACCGACCGTTTCTTGAAGAAGTAACTCATTGAAATGAGAGTAGGAAAGGGGGGGAAGCCCCCTTTTTGTTTTTTTAAGGCAGTTGTTCATAGTATTTCCATGTATGGCGGGGCAAAAGCTTGGGATGTAAGGCTTTTACCATGTCGGCGAGAATGATGTGTGGTTCTACTACGCCTTGTTCCCAGTAGTCATTGCCACCGGTAGGTGAGAGGCGTCGCGTGCGGTTGAATACATGTCCTCCTTGCCATGACTTGAAGTCTTGCAGGCGGGGGTCGGCGTTGGTTATTTCTTGCCGGCTGCGTGCCTGTCCGGGGTGTAGCCATACATCGGCTTTTAAGCCTGCTTCATAGACTTTTTCGAAAGCAATGGGCAAGCTTCCTGTTTGGGGAATTTTTTGCCAGTAATATGCGCCTCCTGCGTCTTGTATGAACTGAGCCATGAAGCTTTGCCCGCCGGCTACGTACCACTGCCCCCGAAACGGCAAGCCAGTAATGACCAGAGGGCGAGGGACACGGGCAAGTTGCTGGGCAACAGAGTCACGCAGGGTGATATAAGCCTGTGTAATGTGTTCGAAGTACCTTTGCGCCTCCTGCGTCTTGCCTGTAAGTATCCCAAACAGCTTAATCCACTCGGTTTGTGCCAGTGGATGCGTTTCCATCCATTCGAGAATGGGCAGGGAAACTACCCCCAAACGGGCAAGTTTTTCAGCTTCGGCAGCATTGAGCGGCGAAGATACCAGCAGCAAACGACAGTGGCGAGCAATTGTCTCTAAGGGCAATGTTTCTTCTTGTAGAATGATGAATTTACCTTGTGCTGCCATTTGTCGCAATGAGCTATCGAAGATATAAGTTGTATCCGGTATAGCTTTCAAAAAAGGGGGGCAGGCAGCATTCAATGCTTTCAGAAAGCCGAGGTGTGTAGTTGAGCGCACGCCAATGTTTTGTACGGGCAGATGAATGAGGGGTAGCCCTTTGTACGCTTCCGGTATTTGGGAGCTGTAGGAGAGTACATAATACAGCTTTGTACTGTCGTTGGATGTGTTGCCCAAAACAAGCAAATAAGCATCTTCATTCAACTTTGTCAGGTGGAAGTGCGCATACTGTGTTTCTATCTCGGGCAATGCATTGTGGGAGACATGCGTTTGTTGTTCTTTTTCCGGCATTGTGCACTGCCATAGGCAAGCGAGGGCAAAGCTGCAGAGGGCAATGAGGTAAAAGAGACGTCTCATATTGCGTGTAGTTTTACGGGAGTGCATAATAAAAAAACCACCCTTGAAAAGACAAGGATGGTATGCAATTCAAGTGGTATTTGTTTATTTTTTCTTGGCTTGTTGTGCTTTGCGCATTGCCTCTTCCAAGCGTTTTTGGAAAGAAGACTGCTTGCCACCATTTTTTTGTTTTTTCTTGTTCTCTTCCAGAATGGCAAGAATCTTTTCGTCATCTACAAAGCGACGGATTATCAACTGTTGCCCGATGGTAATGATATTGGAGCAGAAATAATAAAAGCTCAAACCGGAAGGGTAAGAGTTCAGCACAAACATAAATACGATAGGCATGAAGTAGCCCATATATTGCATAGGACCGGCTTGGCTGCTGGCAGTGTTTTGACTGCTGTAGTAAGCATAAGCTATGCTTGAAAGGGTCATGAGCAAAGTAAACAAGCTGACATGGTCGCCGTAGAAAGGAATGTTGAAGGGTAGGTTAAGTATGGAGTCGTAGGTAGAGAGGTCTTCTGCCCACAAGAAGGCTTTCTGCCGCAGCTCTATGGCGTTGGGAAAGAACATGAACATGGCAAACAAGATGGGCATTTGAAGCAACATGGGCAGGCAGCCGCTCAGCGGGTTTACACCCACTTGCCGGAACAGTTCCATTTGTGCCATCTGTAGCTCTTGTGGGTCGCTGTATTTTTCTTTGAGCGCTTGAATCTCGGGCTGCAGCACTTTCATTTTGCCCATTCCTATGTAAGAACGATAAGTAAGCGGGAAAAGAGCTGTTTTGATGATAAGTACCAGCAAGATGATGATAAGTCCATAATTATCGATAAACTGCTCAAGGAAGTTGAAAATGGGGATGATGATGTAACGGTTAATCCAGCGAAACAGTGACCAACCCAAATAAACGTTTTTCTCGAAATCGTAACCTACTTTTGAGAGGATGGGCACTTTGTTAGGTCCAAAGAACAATTGGAAGTCAAGCGAGCTAAGTTTTTGTGCACTTTCCCAGCGCATGCCATAATGCTTCACTATACTGCTGTTTTCGTCGGCGGGAGGAGCTACAAACAACTGCGCTTTTTGGAAGGAAGCCGCCGGATGAATGATAGCAGCGCTAAAGAACTGCTGTTTAAAGCTGGTCCATACAATAGGGGAAGCAATACTTTCTTCCTTTGCTTCGGAGCTCATTTCATTCAGCCCATCGAAGCCTCCTTCGGTAGTATAGTAGTTCACTGTTGCTTTGCTGCGACTGAGGGTTACGTCCTTTTCTGTGTTCAACATGCTTGCCTGCCAGTCGAAGGCAATGCCCGCCAAAAGGTCTTGTTCAAGCCCCTCGCTGCGCAAGCTGTAGTCTAACAAATAAGGTACATCTTGACGGAAACGATAGGTTTGCACGATGCGCTTGCCTTCACCCAAAATAGCTTCTAAGACCAGTTCTTGCTTATCTTGTTTTTTCACGCTGTAATGAAGCTGCGATAAGTCGAGAGCCCCATGGCGTGTATTCACAATGAAACGACGTTTTTGGTATTGGGGTACCAGCAAGAACAAAGGCTCACCGGCGTATGTCTTGTAGTGCTTCAGCTCTACACTTTGAGGATAGCCACCCCGGCTGCTCATTTGAATGCGTAGCACCTCATTTTCAAATACAATCTCTTGGGTGGGCAGGCTGTCGTTTTGTAGTTGACTAAAAGCAGTGGGAATAAGTTGTTCATCGGCGGCAGGAGCGCTGTCAGAGGCAGTAGCCTCTGGGGTTTCTACTTGGGTGGTGTCACTTAGGGCTATTTCCTCTGGTGGAGGGGCTATGTACTGAAAGTAAACAAATGTAAGTACAAAAATCAGTACCAAGCCGATAAACTGGTTTCTATCCATAACGATTTTCTCTTTACTAAAAATTTGCTGCAAAGATAGGCAATTCGACGTAATAAGCTATGAATGGAAAAGGACAAAGGGCAGGGCTAAATAAGAAAGGCAGAGCGCACATGGGCTCTGCCCTTTTTTGTGTTGCTGTAATGAGTAAGTCAATTGACTTTTTAGAAGCCGGCAAAGCTCAAGAAGCCGAGTGCCATCAAGCCCACCAAGATGAAGGTGATACCCAAGCCACGCAAGGGGGCAGGCACATCGGAGTATTTCAGGCGCTCGCGGATAGCAGCCAAAGCCACTACTGCCAAGAACCAACCCAGACCGGAGCTTACACCATATACGCTGGCTTCGGCAAAGTTAAACTCTTTGCTAATCATGAACAGACCACCGCCCAAGATGGAGCAGTTCACCGCAATCAGGGGCAAGAAGATACCCAATGCTGAATACAAAGCAGGCGATACTTTCTCGATAATCATCTCGAGCAGCTGCACAAAGGCGGCAATCACTGCAATGAATACGATGAAAGTAAGGAAAGAGAGGTCCACAGAAGCCAGTGCTTCTATGCCGGTCCACTTAAGGGCACCTTCTTTCAAAATGAACTCATAGATAAGCCAGTTGAGGGGGGCAGTGATGCCCAAAACAAAGGTTACTGCTAAGCCCAAGCCTACGGCAGTCTTTACTTTCTTCGATACAGCCAAGTAGGAACACATGCCCAAGAAGTAGGCAAAAATCATGTTCTCTACGAAAACGGAACGTATTGCTAAGCCGAATAAATCCATAGTTGTTGCGCGTTTTTTAAGCCTCTTCTACATAACCATTGCGCCATCTTTGCACCCAAATCACAATGCCCAAGGTGATGGCAGCCCCGGCAGGAATCATCATCAAGCCGTTGCCCGGATAAGACAAGCCCAAAGCCTCGAATAGCTTGTAGCCAAACAGAGAGCCTGAACCCAGCAACTCGCGGAAGAAAGCTACAATTACCAGAATAACACCGTATCCCAAGCCGTTGCCGATGGCATCAAGCACAGAGGTCCAAGGTTTGTTTGCCAGTGCGAAGGCTTCCAAACGCCCCATCACAATACAGTTCGTAATAATCAAACCCACAAATACAGACAACTGCTTGGACACATCGTAGGCAAATGCTTTCAATACTTCGTTTACCAAAGTTACGGCAGTAGCCACTACTGCCAGCTGCACGATGATACGAATGCGTGCAGGTATGGTATTGCGAAGCAAAGAGATGAACAAGCTGGAAAGTGCCATGACGGCAATCACCGAAAGAGCCATTACTAAAGCAGGCTTGAGCTGCACGGTTACCGCCAATGCCGAGCAAATGCCCAGTACCTGAACAGTGATAGGGTTTTTGGCATCGAGCGGGTCAGTTATCAGCTTACGGTTTTTGGCAGAGAAAAGAGGTTCTTTCTCTTGCACTGCTACTTTTTTTTCTTTTACGTCGGTGCTCATAGTTTTAAGCGTTTTGGGTTGTACGTTTGCTACGCAAGAAGCGCTCGTAGGCTTTCATATAATCGTAAATCATCTGATTGACCCCCTTGCCGGTAAGCGTAGCGCCCGACATGCCGTCTACTTTGTGGGGTTTGTCGGCGTAGGCTTCATTCCCCACCTCGCCTTTTTGCATTTCTACCCCCACGATTTCGTCTTTCTCATTGAAGATTTTCTTGCCTACAAAGCGCTGCTGTACTTCTTCGGTGGTAATGCGAGCACCCAAGCCGGGGGTTTCACTCTTGTGGTCGAAGCTTACCCCTACGACGGTGTTCATGTCTGGTGCTAAGGCTATATAGCCCCAGATGGCATCCCACAGACCGTTGCCATACATGGGCAGCACATAGGCAATCGCTTCGCCTTGTTCGTTGCTTACCTCATACACAGGCAACAGGCGCTCTTCTACGGGCTTTTTGAACTCTTTGGCTACCTCTACGGCTTCGGCATGGATGCCCTCCACCACTTTTCCTTCATAGTTCACTACGTAGCTTTTTACTCTTTCCTCATAGAGTTTTTGCACGTCAGACCACTGAGCAAGGTCAAGCCCGGCTGTCTTCAAAATGATGGTCTTGCGTTCTATTTCTTGGTTGGCTTTCTGCTTGGGTTTTAAGCTTTCGGAGGTGAAAGCCAACAGCGCACCGCAGATGGCTGTCAGAGCGGCGGCATAAATGACGAGGTATAAATTAGACTGTCGCACGGCTTAATCTTCTTTTTTTGTTTGCTTCTACTACATAAAAATCAATGAGCGGAGCCATCACGTTCATGAACAGAATTGCCAACATGATGCCTTCGGGGTAGGCGGGGTTCAGCACCCGGATAAGGATGGTAATGACCCCAATCAAGAAACCGTAAATCCACTTACCTGTTTCGGTGTGTGCGGCAGACACAGGGTCGGTAGCCATGAACACAATACCGAAAGCCAAGCCGCCCATCACCAAATGATAGTGTGCAGGCATTGCCATGTAGGCATCGGATGCAATGGCGTTGAAGAAAAGAGCGGTTAGGTAGGCGCCCCCAAAGGCACTAACCATGATTTTCCAGCTTCCTACACCGGTGGCAATCAAGATGAGCGCACCAATTAAGCACATCAGGGTAGAGGTTTCGCCTATGGAACCGGGAATGGTGCCCAAGAACATGTTTTTAAAGGTGAACATTCCTCCCATGTAGTCGTTGAGTGCCTGCACCACGCTTTCGGCAGAAAATGCCTGCCCTGCTTCTTTCAATTTAGAAGCAGTGGTGGCAGCAACAGACAAAGCTGTTTCGCCGGTGTATCCATCAACGGTGGCTTGTTTTTCAGTAGCTACCCAAATGCCCGAGCCGGCAATATCGGAGGGATGTGCGAAATAGAGGTAGGCGCGGGCAGTAAGAGCCACGTTCAACACGTTCATGCCGGTGCCACCAAACACCTCTTTGCCCAAGACAACGGCAAAGGCGGTAGCTACTGCCACTTGCCACAAGGGAATAGTGGGAGGCACCACCAGGGGAATAAGCATGCCCGTAACCAAGAAGCCTTCGTTTACTGAGTGTTTGCGGATACTGGCAAAAGTGAATTCTATACCAAGCCCTACGACATAAGACACGATGATGATAGGCAAGGTTTTTTCCAATCCGAAGAGGAACTTTTCCCATCCGGTCATGGCTATGCCGGTAGCCAGTGCCTTTTGGTGCCCTACATTCCACATGCCAAAAAGTAGGCAGGGAACCAAAGCTATAATCACGGTTACCATCATACGCTTAAGGTCCATAGCATCGCGCACGTGTACCTCCTGACGCGGACCCGTGGTGTGATTGGGCACAAAAAGGAAGGTCTCAAAGGCATCGAAAACAGGATGCAAAGAGGCAAACTTGCCGTCTTTCTCAAAGAGAGGCTTGATTTGGTCAAGCTTTTTTCTTAGCCACATCATAGTTTATCAGCTATTTAATAAAGTTTCAATTCCGTCGCGTAAAGTCTTCTGCATTTTTTGTTTTGAGGGGTCTATGAACTCACACAGTGCAATGTCTTCTTCTATGACTTCATAGATGCCCAGAGCTTCCATGTTATCCAAGTCGTTGGCAAGGCAGGCTTTCAACAAAAACTCTACGTAGATGTCCATGGGAAGCACTTTTTCATAGATGCCCGTTTGCACAAAGGGACGTTCTTCGCCATGATAGTTTGTATCGAGCACGTACTCTTTTTTGGGGAAGAGCGCCGAAAGCATACCTAAGCCCTTGTGGAAGCTTAGGGAAGTGGATGTTTTAGAGATGGGCAGAATCCAGCCCATGAAATCATAATAGTTGCCTTCTGGAATGACGGTTACTTGGTGGTGATAGAAGCCCAAGAAACCGTCTATGTTGACTTTTTCACCGGTGAGCACATTGCCGGAGATGATGCGCAGTTCATGCTCGTCGCGGGTGAGGTTGTCTTTCAAGAAAGGACGCAACTGTGCCCCGCGATAGGTTTTGTAATACTGCGGGCTGGCTACTTCCGGACCCGTCAGGGCAAAGATGGTCGTAGCATCATAGATGCCCTTCAAGAACAATTTACCGATTTGGGCTACACCGTAAGGATGCACTGTCCACACGTATTCGCCTTTGGTCAGGGGTGCCAAGTGGTGGATATGCACACCCACGTTGCCGGCAGGGTGTTTGCCTTCAAAGTAGTTGATTTCCACGCCTTGCAAGCCTTCCAACACCTTAGATGGTTTTTTTGCCGAAAGGCTGAGATACACCTTTCCGTCGGTGAGTTTGCGAAGCGCTTCGATACCGGCTTGCAGGGCAACTTCTTCGCCTCGAAGCAAGAGGTCGTAGTCGGGTGCCAAAGGCGAGGTGTCGAATCCGGAGATAAAGATAGCTTTCGGCGTGTGCTCGGGATGGGCTATCAAGCCAAAGGGACGCTCAATGATGTTTGCCCATACACCGCTCTTGGTCATCAGGTCGGTGACTTCTTGGCGGCTAAGTTTGCTTATTTGCTCAAGGTTGTAGGTGGGATGTTGTTCATACTCGAGCGTTTTGTCGGCAAGAATCTTAATTTCGAGCGGGAAACGGCGTTCGCCGCGCTTTACTTCAATCACTTCACCGCTCACAGGGGCTGCCAACATTACGGAGGGGTTCTGCTTATCGAAGAAGATAGGTGTACCTGCCTTCACACGATCCCCTTCCTTGACCAGCACTTTGGGTCTGGTGATGTGATGAAAATCGGTGGGCTTTAGAGCATACACACTGGCTGAAATGTCTTGAACGAGATTTTCGCTCGCTTTTCCTTTCAGCCGTATATCAAACCCTTGTTTGAGCTTAATTGTCTTGGACATAGTCGCTATTTATCAAGGTTACAGTTTGAATTCAAAGCATCGCAAAATTAAGTCTTTTTTTGTGAAATAAAATCTATATGGCATTTTATTCACCCCTATATCTTAACATTTTGCTTTACTTTGTGTTTTTGAAACAAAAAAGTTGGAACATGCACAGCTTCAGCTTTGGGCTATCATCTGCAAAAATTTTGTTCATTTTTTTTGTTTGGGCGATGGTGGCGGCGGGCTGCCGCTTGGAATTGCCCCGCTTAGAAGGTTTCGACCGTGAAGCGTGGCAACAAGACCCCAAAGGGTGCAGGGGGCAGCGACTTGTTTTTGAAACAGCACTCGAGAAGCAACTAGATAAGTTGATAGGTTTGCGCCCCGAGGAGGTAAAACGCCTTTTAGGGAAGCCCGACAGGGTGCGCTTGTATCGCCGGGGGCAGTATTTCTATGTTTACTATCTCGAAACAGGCAATCAGTGCAACGAAACCCTTGCCAAAGAGGGGAAGCGCATCGAGCTGCGCTTCTCTTCTCTTGATAAAGTAAATGAGGCTGTTTTGTTGCGCTGAAAACAAGCCTTTTTTTGCCGTTAGTCATAGGCAGTTGCCTGTATTGGAACTATGCCACGGTGCCTGCCTATCCCGGGGGTAGCTCAACCAAGACAAAGGATGTTGCGGCTGAGTCTTGCAACAAAAAAGGTAAAGGCAAATGCAGCCTTTTTTTATCTTTGCATCAAACAACAAGGCTTTATGTTAGGATTGAAACTACCCACAGACCCGCGTTGGGTCAATATTGCCGAAAAAAGTATCGAGGAAATCCTCATTGACCACGCCTATTGCGAGCAAAAGGCGGCTTCGTCTTGCATCAGCTTAATTGTGAACTACCCCGACAAAGAGAAGATTGTAGAGGTGCTTACGCCTGTGGTAGCCGAAGAGTGGGCGCACTTCGAGCGTGTTTTGGAAGAGATGCGCAAACGGGGTATCAAGCTGGGACCTCAACGCCGCGATGAGTATGTGGTGCGCTTGCACGAACTGATTCGCAAAGGAGGGAGTCGCGAGCGCCGTCTCATGGACCAGCTGTTGGTGAATGCCCTCATTGAGGCACGCAGTTGCGAGCGCTTCCGCTTGCTTTCGCAGAAGCTCTCTGACCCCGAGCTGCGTAAGTTTTACTACGAACTGATGGTGTCGGAGGCAAATCACTATGTAAACTTTGTAAATCTGGCAAAGGAATACAACCCCGAAGCGGAAGTGAAAGCACGTTTGCAAGAAATGCTGGAGGCAGAAGCCGAAATAATGAAAAGCTTGGAGTTGCGTGGCGACCGCGTACACTGAGGCTTCACACAAGGGCAAGACGGTGTTCTTTCTGAAGGCAGTATTTTGGCTGCCTTTTTCTTTTTTATTGGAAAAGCACCGGTTGGTGCCCTTTGAAAAGAGGCTATCCTATGCGTAAGCCATTTTTTACCGGGAAGTCGGGACGCAAAAGTACCACGTCATCTTCTTCGCCCATGACGCCCAAAACCAAACACTCGCTTATGAAATGGGCTATTTGCTTGGGTGGAAAGTTGACCACTGCGATGACTTGTCGTCCTATCAGCTCGTGTGGACGGTATCGCCGCGTGATTTGGGCAGAAGAGCGGCGTTCGCCCAGTTCCCCGAAATCTATCCATAATTTGTAAGCGGGCTTGCGGGCTTCTGCGTTCACTTCGGCACGAGTGATGGTGCCCACGCGCAAGTCTATTTTTTTAAAATCATCGAAAGAGAGGCTGCTCATGCTCAATGGGGTGTTTTGAGTACAAAATAACAAAAAGCAGGGACGATTCCCTGCCTTTCACCTGAGCTTTTTAAAAAAGGCTTAGTACTGCTTTAAAAGATATTTGATAATGTCGGTGGTGGTTACAATGCCGCATAGTTTTTCGTCTTCGGCTACGGGCAGAGCATGAAACTCTTCCTGAGTTAATATTTCTGCTACCGTACGTATCTCATCTTCTGGGCTTACTGTTTTGGGGTTGGGTTTCATGATTTGCTCTATCTTGAACATCGACAGAGTGTTTTCATCCGGTTCTTCGTTTCCAAAGCTGAGGCGTAGAATATCAGTGATACTCAATATGCCAATGAGCTGTTCTCCTTCTACTACTGGTAGGTGGCGTATTTTTTTCGCCTTCATTAGGCGGTAGGCAGAGGCTAAAGAGTCATTGATACTTGCGGTGTACACCTCCCGGGTCATGATGTGTGATACAGGTTCTCTCTTTTTCATTGTTAATGTTATTTTGTTTACGTAGTGGCAAGTTATGGGAGGGGTAACACATGCTCAATGATTGTGGTTAGCTTTGTGGTTGATTTTGCTCAGTGAGGCAATGGCGAATACTGTTTAATATACTGGCGGTAGCCCCGCTGTTGCGTTGCACATAGTGGTGGGCTGCTTGGGCTGCTTGCCGGTAGGTGTCTTCTTCGGAGAGTAGCTTGTTCATGCACTGCTCAAACTCTCGGGCATTGCGCACAGCAAAGGCACCACCGGCTGCTATAAGCTCTATGGCTTCGCGGAATTTCTTGTAGTGAGGGGCGCCAAACAACACAGGAACCCCATAGACCGCCGCTTCCAGTATATTGTGAAGCCCTTGCTTGAAAGCTCCCCCTACAAAAGCCACTTTGCCGTAAGCATACAAGGAGGCGAGCATACCGATGCAGTCGATAATCAAGACTTCGGGGCGGTGTGTGCGCGTCTCGGAAGCAAGGTTTTTCCACTGGCTGTAGCGTATTGAAGCCACAGGTAGCATCTCTTCAATGCTCTTCAACATTGGTTCGCTAATATCGTGTGGGGCTAAAATGACTTGCTGCTTGCCTTGATGGCTTTGCAAGTAGGGTACTATGACTTGAATGTCTTCTTTCCATGCGCTGCCTACTATCCAGCATGTTTTATCGCCTATGAAGCGCTCTATTTCGGGCAGGGAAGAACGTTGGGCGGCAATGGCACATACACGGTCAATGCGGGTGTCGCCTGTTACTTGCGCCTCTATTCCCAAATGATGTTTCAACAGCTGTTTCGACTGCACGTCTTGCACAAAGATATGGGTAAAGGCGTGCAGCATGGCTCTGTGAAGGCTGCCCCAAGGTTTGAAGAAGACCTGTTCGGGACGAAAAAGGGCAGAGAATAAAATGAGTGGTAATTTCCGACGTCTTGCTTCGGTGAGGAAGTGATACCAATAATCGTATTTAGCCCAAAATACAATGGAGGGTTGGTAGGTATCATACCACAGGCGGCTGTTTTTGGGCGTATCGTAGGGCAGATAAGCCACGTGGTTTGCCCCCTGATAGTCTTTTCTTACCTCATAACCCGAAGGCGAAAAGAAAGTGAGAAGTATTTGGTAATGTGGATATTGTGCGTGGAAGGCTTCCATCAAGGGGCGGGCTTGTTCAAATTCCCCTAACGAAGAGACGTGAAACCAAGCCAAAGGACGATTGAAATCGCGCCAAGCAGTATTATTAAGTGCGTCTTGGCGTCCTTCTACAAAACGCTTCATTTTATCATTCAGACGGGCAGCTACAGGCAAAAGCAGCCCGGTAAGCTGCCAGGCTGCATCATACAATAGAAGGTAAATACGCTTCATGCAACGCTTGTTGTGGGTTCACAAGCGCCAAAAATAAGTATTTTACTGTGAAGCCTTGGCTTTTTGAGCTGCTTCAGGGTCGTATTTTATGTCCGAAAAGAAATATAAATAGAGGGTACGGGCATAGCGAAAAAATAAAGGGTAGAGTAGAAAAAGAGGAATGAGTACTCCGGCAAAATAAGCCCATATAGGCGGTTCTTCTATCAACAGGTTGAGGGCTACGAGTACCGTTACAAACAGTGCTACCTGAAAAGCATAAGACACGTACATAGCACCGTAGAAAAAGCCCGGCTCCCGCTCGTAGCGGATGCCACAATGAGGACACTCCTCGTACATTTCCATGAATTTGCGCGAATAGGCTGGGTATTTAAATAACTTGCCCTCGCGGCAGTGGGGGCAACGCTGTTCTGCTAAACTTTGCCAGTAGCCTTTATGCTTTGGATTGTCCATGGTTTCGTTCTTTGAATTTTTTATAGTTCTTGTACCAGATGAAGCCAAGCGCTGCTAATAAAAGATACGGAATGACCATCATGTAAAGAATGCCGGCATTGATGCCGGAGGTCAGTGAGCCGTTGCTTTCCACGGTGGCTTTGCACATGGCGCACTGTGCTTGAACTGCCACAGGAGAAAGCAGGCTTAGCGCTGCAAATATAGCCAATCGTTTCATAATATGAATTGATTTTTATATGTAAACATGTGTTAGTATTGTGGAGTTCACGATGCAAGTTACAGAATTTGCGCGTGTTTCAGGAATCGCTTGCGTGGGCAAGCAGAAAAACACTGAAATGTATGGTACACTGTTTTTTTCTATGCTACACAAAATGCTTAGTTTTACGCCTCAATTAAACAACAAAGCAATGGTAGAATTGGTTGTCAAAAACTTGAAAGAAGTAGAAGAACAGTATCGCGACCGCATTGAGCGGGTGTGCAAAAAGAAAATTACTTTCTTTGAGCGTTTGTTTAAACGCTACGACAAAGACCTGACTTTGGAAGTGATTTTTGACCATTCGGCATCTACTTACAAGGTCAGCGCATCCATCGACCTCAAGAGCAAGAAGGTGCTATTGGCAAAGGAAGACAAAGACCCTTTGAAAGCCGTTATCCACTTACTTGATGAATTTAGAAAGGTGGTAAAGCGCCAATATGACCACGAGCGCAAGCTCTATGTGTTTAAGCGCAAGCGTTAGCAAGGAAGCTGTGGCAAAGAAATACTATCTTGCCACAGCTTTGCTTGTTATGAAGCGGTGAGTACTTGACACAAACACAAAGCTGTTATTAAATTTGCTGGGGCAATAAGCCACTTTAGCTCAGGTGGTTAGAGCGACTGATTCGTAATCAGTAGGTCGGCGGTTCGAATCCGCCAAGTGGCTCGCCAAAGGGGGGGATTTTCCCCCCTTTTTTATTTGTCGAGTAGTTTTTCGGGTAACCCTACGTATAGCTGTCCTGCTTGCCACCTTAGTGGAAAAACAAGCGCGTCGGAGCAGCCAAAGTAATGTTGCGCGGCTCTGCCTGTGCGCAAGTCGAAGCGGTAATCGTGTAGCGGACAAATGATTTCTTCGTAATCGTTTAGCCTGCCTTGATGCAAGGGAGCCCCCCGGTGAGGACAGCTGTCTTCAATGGCGTAGACATTGCCCTGTGTAGTGTGCGCCAAACAAAGAAAAAAATTGTTGATACGGATACGGCATAGCTTGCCGGGAGGGAGTTGCTCATTCAACTGACTTTTTTCAATGGGAAGGGCTATCCATTGCAACTTGCTGTCCATGTAAGGCGTAAATACTGAAAGCAAAATGATAAGACCAAAAATCTTGCTTTTTTAGTTAATTTGCAAAAACTTTTTTTACTTACACTTTCCTGTAAGAGAGGATAAAATCTCTTAAAATCTCTTACAGGAATTGTCATAAAACAGGGAAATACTTATGTTCGGAAGCGAATCTCTTTTTTTTGGAGCTTTCACGGTTTTCATTCTTTTGATGCTTCTGCTCGATTTGGGTGTTTTTTCGCGCAAGTCTCACGAGGTGAGCTTCAAAGAAGCAGCTATTTGGAGTGCTGTGTGGGTATCTTTTGCGCTGGGCTTTTATTTTTTCCTGCTTTATCACGGCGATTTGATTCATGGCATAGAGACTATGGAAGATATTAAGCAGGTGATTAAACGCTATGCTTCCACTGCTGTGAAGGTATATGAGGGGGACTTTGAGCGGACGGTGGCTGCCTACCGCCAAAATATGGCAATAGAATATATCACGGGTTATCTGCTGGAATACTCCCTGTCGGCAGACAATATTTTTGTTATCATTTTGATATTCAACTCTTTTCGGGTAAAAGAGCGTTATTACAAAAAAGTACTATTTTGGGGTATTTTAGGGGCATTGGTCATGCGCTTTATCTTTATCTTCGTGGGAGCAGCGCTCATAGCCAAAGCCCACTGGATACTCTATGTTTTTGGTGCTTTCTTGCTGTTTACAGGCATCAAAATGTTATTTGAAAAAGAGGGTAATGAAGAGATAGACCCCCAAAAGCACCCGGTAGTACGTTTTGCTTCCAAATACTTCTCTGTGTATCCGCGCTATGAACGCGACAGGTTTTTCGTAAAAAAAGAAGGTAAGTTCTTCATTACGCCGCTGTTCTTGGTTGTTCTTATTATAGAGTTCACCGACCTGATATTTGCCGTAGATTCAATTCCGGCTATTTTTGGCGTAACCCTTGACCCTTACGTCGTTTTCTTTTCGAATATATTTGCCATCTTGGGCTTGCGCTCCATGTTCTTTTTCTTAGCCAACATCATGAATCTGTTTCATTATTTGAAGTATGGCTTGGCAACCCTACTTTCATTCATCGGGCTTAAATTGCTGGCAGAACCGTGGCTCGAAGACATCGGCTTTGAACGCATCTATTCGTTTTATGCTATTTTGATTATTTTGGGAGTATCTATCGGAGCTTCGCTGCTTTTTCCGCTTAAACGCACAGAAAAAACACCTGCTATTTCCGATGAAATTAAAGAATAAAAATAAAAGAGTAGGGATATGCGTATCGTTGCCATTATATTCGGTATCATAGCGTTGGTTGGGGCTTATTTGCTGTTTGGTAATTACAGCGTAGGTACGCGTTCCGGCATTCTGGTGAAAATCAGTCATAAAGGTTATGTGTTCAAGACTTATGAAGGAGAACTAAACTTGGGGGGCTACAATGCCGATGGCAGTATATCCAACTATGTAGCGGGCATTTGGCGTTTTTCGGTAACGCCTCATGACCAACAACTTGTAGAAGCATTGCACGCCTTGCAGGGCTATCCAGTGAAACTTTATTACCGTGAAAAATACTTTCGCCTACCTTGGCGTGGCGACACTAAATACATCGTGTATCAGGTGGAGAAAGTAGGTGAAAAGCCACGAGTTGAGCGTATTTTTATGAAAAAAGAAGAGCGCGAAGCACTTGAAAAACAAAGGCAGGCAGCCTTCGGACAATAATTACCCCTTTTGACCCTCTGTGTGCACCTATGCAGCGTAGCTTGGTAAGTATGATAAAGCACTTTTGGCAGGAGTGGGTGGTCTCACGTCTCTTTTACTCTATGCCGGTGCAGTTGCTACTGCTTCAGCTGCGCAGCAGGATAGCACTTGTTTCTATCTGGGTATTTTTGTCGACGATTGTTACGCGTACCATAGGGATGGATGTGGGGCTTCCGTATTTGCTTCTGGAGCCGGAGTACCTCAATCGGGTCGATTTTCTGAGTATGTTCATTGTAGGCATCACTTTGGGGGGCTTTATTATGTCCTATCATATTGCCTGTTATATTCTTGATGGTTTGAAATTCCCCTTCATAGCTCACAGCCGCCGTCCTTTTTTCAAATTCAGCATAAACAACAGCCTATTGCCTTTTTCTTTTTTGATAATCTACATAGGCTCTTTTATCGAATTTCAGCAAAGTAGCGCCTTCGCTTCACAGGAATTCATCGGCTGGCGGCTTGGCGGTTTACTGCTGGGTACCCTGTTGATGTGCAGTCTCTTTTTTGTGTATTTCTTCCTGACCAACAAAGATATTTTCAAAATCTCGCAACGTCTGGGAGAGCGTGTGCGTCGTTTTCAGCTGGTGCGTATGAACCTGATGGGGCGCTACAAAGAGGTACGCAAACAAAAAATAAGGGTAGATTATTATCTGGACGGATGGCGGTGGCAGAAAGTATCGGAGGGGGTACCTGTCTCGCGCAAGGAATTGCTGATGGTGTTTGACCAAAACCACTTTAACTCTATTGTTATTCAGTCCACTGTCTTCCTTTTCATCCTCTTTTTGGGAAATTACAGCGACAGCCCCTACTTTCAGATTCCGGCGGGTGCCAGTCTCTTTTTGCTGCTTACGATTCTTACCATGGCATTGGGGGCTTTTACCTTCTGGACACGCCATTGGGCTAGCGTTGCTTTCTTGTTGCTATTGATAGGAGCGGAAATATTGGTACGTCAAGGGGTGTTTAGTTTACCATTTCAGGCATATGGCTTGAATTATGACACGGCGCCGGCTCCCTACAATCTGGGACGCTTGCGCGAAATCAATAGCGATTCTGCCTATGTCAATGACTATCGTTATACGCGCATTGCCCTTGAGAATTGGCGCAAAAAATTTCCGAAAGATGCCAAACCCAAACTGGTGGTGGTGTGTGTGAGTGGGGGCGGCTTGCGCGCGGCACTGTGGGCTTTCCGTTGTCTGCAATATACCGATAGCACACTGAACGGCTCGCTGATGGACCATACCGTACTCATAACCGGTGCTTCGGGGGGGATGGTGGGCGCCGCTTATTTTCGGGAGTTGTATTTGCGGCGTATCTTGGGCGAGCCCATCAATATTTATTCTACGGCTTATTTCAATAACTTGGCTCGCGACTATCTGAATCCTATCATCTTCCATTGGTTTGTCAATGATATGTTTTTGCGCTTTCAGCCTTTTGACTACAAAGGCAAGCGTTATTTCAAAGACCGTGGCTATGCATGGGAAGAGAAGTTCAATTTGAATACCGGTGGGCTTTTGGATAAGCCGCTATGCGAGTACAAAGAGCCGGAGTTGCTGGCGCTGGTGCCTATGTTTGTGCTTTCGCCTATGATTGCCAACGACGGGCGGCGGCTCTATATCTCGCCTCTGCCTATGTCTTATTTGTGTGTGCAGAGCCCTTTTGAAAAGCGTTTTAGAAATAACAAAATTAAGGGAGTGGAATTGCGTCGCTTGCTCGACAAACAAGAGGGTGAGTCCTTACGTTTTTTGAGTGCCCTACGCATGAATGCCACCTTCCCCTACATTGCGCCCAACGTGAAGCTGCCCACCGACCCCGTCATAGAAATCATGGATGCTGGCTTAGTGGATAATTACGGCATCAGCACGGCGGTTCGTTTCCTGTATGTTTTCCGAGATTGGATAGTGAAAAATACCAGTGGGGTGCTTATCGTAGCTATTCGCGACAGCCAAAAAGACTCGCCTCTACCTAAGCCCATTAAGCCTTCGCTTTTTGAACGTTTGTTTACCCCCATACGCAGCATTTACGCCGACAATATGTTTACACAGGATATATTCAACGACGACCTACTGGAATACGCCAAGTCGTGGTATGAGCAATACATTCCTTTTGATAAAATTGAGTTTCAGTATGTACCCATATCCAAAGATATGGCAGAAATAGAACAGCGCTTGAGTGGGCAGGTCATCAATCCAGATAAAATCATCAAGATAGAGCGGGCTGCCCTCAGCTGGCACTTGACAGCCAAAGAAAGAGAGAGCATTTGGCGCACTATCTACGAAACGCGCAACCAAGCGGCTTTGCGGTGGCTTGAGCAGCGCCTTATGCCTTAGCAAGTTCAACAAAATTGCTGCTTTTGCTTGCAATATACTTGCATATTTGCCAATAAAATCTTTTTTTAGGAAAACATTTTGCTGAGGAAGAAACAACAAACTCATAGAAACAACTTGCTAATATGGGAGACATCAACTATTACGCAAATATCATCGAAGACTGTATTCGCGACTTAGGGCTTGACCCTGTGCAAATGCGTGGTGAGTTGGAAGGGCAGTGGAATCTGAAGCGAGGTTCTGCGTCGGTATATGTGGATTTGTGGCGCTCAGATACCTCAAAGCAGATTTACTTCCAACTGCTGGCACCGGTCGTAGGGGTGCCGCCTACCAATCGTGAGCAGTTCTTTCATGAGTTGCTTCAAATCAACCATACCCTGTATGGTGTGGCTTTTTCGGTGAAAGACAATTATGCCTACATTAAAATGATACGTGAAGCAGAAGGCTTGGATAAAAGCGAAGCTTCTGCCATGATAGAGCGTATCGGCTATTATGCAGACCTTTACGACGACAGGCTGCGTGAAAAGTATTTCGGAAGATAGTGCTATTGCTTTGGGGGGCACCCCTTGTTGCACTTTACAGTAAGTGGCTGTTTGTTTCGTCTTCTTTGTTATTTCAACCCCAGCTTGTCGTTTCTTACCTCTTATCTCACGCAGCGTAGTGAGAAACTTCAAGTAAAGCAAGCCGCAGGAAACAGAGTAAAATTAGGTTTTCTGCTCACACTCGAAATAAGGCGAAAGCCAAGCAGAGTGGCAAGGCAAATGCAAATTGCCTTGCCTTCTTATTTACCCCTATTTTGTTTCTTGTAAGTATTGCCAGATGAGTGAGGCGGTGCGTTTGGATGCTCCCGGAGCGCCCAGCAATTCGCGCAAAGATGCGTAATCATCAAGCATGCGCTTGCGCTTGTCGCCATGCAGTATTTCCTGCAAATGACGATGGATGTCATTGGGATTACAGTCGTTTTGTATCAGTTCAGGCACTACCTCGCGCCCCATGACAATGTTCACAAGCGAAATATAATTGACCTTGGCAACGGCTTTGGCTATGTGATAGTTGAGCCATCCGGCTTTATATACCACTACTTCGGGCACTCCGAACAAGGCAGTTTCCAGCGTGGCTGTCCCCGAAGTAACAAGGGCAGCATGGGCATGCGATAGCAGGTCGTAGGTGGCATCATACACAAGGCGTATGGCTGGGTTGGAACGGCAGGCAGCATACCATTCTTGGGGTAGGTGGCTGATGCCTGCCACCACAAATTGATAATCGGGAAAGCGGTGGCTCACCTCTACCATCTCGGGAAGCAACAGCTTGAGCTCTTGGCGACGGCTGCCGGGCAAGAGCGCTATGATAGGGCGCTTAGCGTCTATTTGGTTTTTGGTAAGAAAGTGTTCATCGCGCCGATGGCTGGCAATGGCATCCATGATGGGGTTGCCTACATAGTCCACTTCATAGCCAAAGCGAGCATAGAACTCCTTTTCAAAGGGAAAAATAACAAACATATGCTCGATGAGGCGCTTGATTTTATATGCCCGCCCTGTATTCCATGCCCATACTTTCGGTGAGATGTAGTAGAAGGTGCGAAAGCCATCACGATGACAAAACTCGGCTACTTTCATGTTGAAGCCTCCGTAATCAACCAATATGACGGCATCGGGGTGGAAATCCTTGATTTGTTGTTGGCACTCTTTCAGGAAACGGCGAATGGTTGGCAGGTTTTTGATGACTTCCCAAAAACCCATGAATGCCATGTCGTTGTAGTGGCGGAGCACCTCTACGCCGGCTGCTTGCATCGATTCGCCCCCCCAACCACGTATCTGCGCCTGTGGGTCGATAGCTTGCAATTCTTTTGCCAAGTTGGAGGCGTGCAGGTCGCCCGATTTCTCGCCTGCTATGATAAAGTACTTCATAAAAAACATGTTATTGTGCTTTGCAAAGATAAGAACTATGGCGCTATGGCTCACAGACGATAAAGCTCCAAGCTCTTATCGAATGTATTGATGCTTTCCTTTCTGAGATTTTTGGGTTTGAGTATCTGCCGACAAGGTTTTGACAATAGTAAAAAAAAGCACCGGGGGCATGTTCTTTATCCACTCCGGTGCTCGGCAAATAGGCGTGCCCACACTCATCAGGAAATACTGCTACGCACCATTTGGGCATAAGCGCGCATGGCAGAGGTAAAGTCCATGCCTTCTTTGTGCATCTTTTCAAGAATCCAGCGGGCAGCTATGATGTGGGTCAGCTGCTCCCCTTCGTCTTCGCCTTCTACTTCTATGGCAAGCGGCTCGCCTGCTTCAAGGGCTTGCTCAGCGGCTGCCAAGGTAGCTTCATCGTATTGTTGTACCAACTTTTTGATAGCAGGTATTTTCATGACTTAGAGGTTTTTGAGTTTTTCCAATAGGGCTACTATACCTTCTTCCTTGCCGGTGGCTGCGCTTTCTACCAGTTTACCTTTGTGGAAAATGGCAAAGGTAGGCAGATTGTTCACTTGGGCAGCTTTGCGTGCCTCGGGGCTTTCTTCGGCGTTGATATCCAAAAACGCAATGCCAGCAAAACGCTCATCGTCGGAGAGGCGGCGGTACTTGGGAGCTATAAGACGACAGGTGCCGCACCAGCTGGCGTAAAACTTGGCGATAACTTTGGAATGTTCTTCCAGTAAGCTTTGAAAATCTTGGTCTGTACTTGTAATAACTGCCATTTTTTAATTGGTTTTATGGTTTTGTTTCTTTATTTAAAGCCTTTTTTTAGATTGTTTAAAACTGTTATCTTTGTGTAATAAGCAGTTGTTTTTTTAAAAAAAACAGTAGTTGCGCATCTTTACTACCGCAAAAATGTGTAATTTTGTTTTTGTAGCGTGCCAAGTCAAACAACAAATATCAAAAAAGAATTGTTCTTATGGGACTAAAAACCTTTGTAAAGGTCAGCGTCAACAATTTGAGTGATGCCCGCTATTGCGCTGGAATGGGGGTAGATATGCTGGGGTTTTGTATGGAAGCCGAAAATCCCAATTTCGTTTCTCCGGAAAAGTACTTCGAAATCATCGGGTGGCTGGCAGGTGTGGAATTCATTGCCGAATTCCATAACTATGACCTGCAGCAAATCAACAAAGTGCTGGCAGACTATCCGGTGCATGGTTTGCAAGTAGATAGGGAAGATGTGTTGGAGGAGCTGCGCCAAATCTCTATCAATACAGATGTGCACGGCTTGCCTGTTTTATTCCGCCTTTGCCTGCATGCACACATGAACCTGTTTACTATAGAGCCGCTGCTGGAAAAATACCATAAACTGGTGAAGATGTTTGTGATTGAGTCGGAAGTAGACCGCCTGACAGTGTCGGAAATGCAGCAACTCAAAAAGTTAGCAGAGAAATATCCCATCATGTTGGGTTATGGCATTAAGGCGGACAACATCAACTTGCTGCTGGCGGAAGTGCCCCTAAAAGGCATATCGCTTCATGGCAATGACGAACTCCGCCCCGGCTTGAAGGACTTCGACCAGCTGGCTGACATACTCGAAGCCATAGAAGTAGATTAGTCTCTTTTGGCTTGTTTCTTCAAGGATTCTATCTTCTCTTTGTAATTTTTCAGTTCTTTGTTCAGCGGGTTTTCGTCTCCCGCAACTTCTTTGTTTTGTTTTTGTATCCGTTCTAACATTTCTGCCTCATCGGGCAACAGTTCACTCAACTGTGTGCTGATGCCTTTGATAAGCAGGCAAGCACCAATGATTTCATTATGGTAATGAATGGGGGAGAAGAGGACCTCGTGCATGTTTTCATGAAAGTACTCAAGGGTTTGTGTGCTTTGCCCTTGCAACACTTTTTCGCACAGGCGCCGCCAATGGTTGAGCTGCTCTTCCGGAACCAACGAAAGGAAATACATACCTTCATGCACGGCTAACCCTGCACTCAAGAAAAACTGCCGGGCAGCGCGGTTAAAGAGCGTGATGTTGATGTCGTGGTCGATGACAACAATACCTTCTTGCACATTGTCGATGACGGCGCGTACATAAGCCTCCTCTTCACTCAACTGGCGGTTGGTTTCGATTAGCTGACGGTGCGTTTGTTGTAACTCTTGGATGTGGCTTTGTAGTTCCTCTTCTTTTTCGCGCAACTTTTGCGCTTGTTCTTCGAGCTCTTGCAGCATTTGGGCTTGTTGTATTTCTTGTTTTTTGCGCTCGGTGATGTCGCGGGCAAAGACTGCCACCCCAATGGTTACCTGTTCTTTATTGATGATAGGGTTGAAAGCGATTTCGTAGAACTTATTGTTTTGCAGTAGGTCGTACTCTATGTTCAGATGGCAGCTGTCGTTGAGCACTTTGTCTATGTAGGGGCGCCAGAAACTGATGAATTCAGGCGGCAGCTGCTTAAGCAGGCTACTGTGGGTAGATAGCTCTACGCCATACTGCTGCCGGATGTAATCGTGAAAGGCTTTGTTGTAGCTAATAAGTTTGTAACGAAAATCTATCGAGAAGATAAAATCATGGGCGTTGTCAATCAATGCCTGAATATTGGCTTGTTGTTCCCACAGCTCGTCTTTGGCTAACAGCAGCTCGCTTTGTGTTTTTTCTAAATCTTTGATTTTGCTTTGTAGCTTTTCGTTTTGCTCTTTTAACTCGCGTAAGAGGGCGTTTACTGCTGGGCGCCGGCTATGCACAGCGATGTACGTTCTGTTGTCGCCAAGCTGAATGGGTGTAAAAAACCATACCAATTGATTCAATTCATCGCTGTTTTCGCTTGGTTCGCTTTGGAAAGACTTCCCTTCCATTGCCTCCTGCAGCCCTTTTTTCCATAAGGCAAGGGCATGGTCGGGCAGAAAACACCACAGCAGCTGCCCTTCTACGGCTTTTTGCTTGGGTAAGCCTGCCCACACGCGAAAATTATTGTTGACAGCCACCACTTTTTGGTCTTTGTCCAACAGTAGGGCGGGGGTGTCGAACAATTGCAGCAAGGCAGGCACCAAAGGCGAAGGAGTGAGCAATATTTTGCGTTTCATGCGGTGCAGCAGGGCTTGGTCGAGCATGAAAGAGCCACCAAAAGCAAAAAGGGCTATGGCTATAGCCACCGCAAGGCGACTTTCGTTGAAATACACCGCCCAAGCGATGCTGCCCAACAGGCAAGCCAATGTTACGATTTTCAGTAGAATGCTCTGAATAGGTGCTAACATGGGGTTGCGGCTTACAAACCGCGCTTTTATGTACTACTTTTTGATTGGCTTCAAAATATATAGCATAAATGCGTATTTTTCAATTATACGCATAACTTTTGCTAAAAGCAAGAAACATAATCCAAGCGACAAAATAAAGTTTAGTTTTTCTATGACAACAGACCAGAAAATAAGAATGCTCTTGTGGAAGGGGCTGGTGGCTTGGATGCTTGCCACCTCTTTTGCTTGTGCCCGTCAAGCGATGGAGGAAACTGCCAGAGCAGATTCTTGTTTCTGGATAGTGCGACAGTTGCTTTTTGAAGGCAACAAAAAAACAAAAGAAGAAATCTTGCTGCGCGAGCTGGCGCTTTTGCCGGGCGACACTTTGCCCGTAGCCCATTGGCAAGAACTCTTGACCCGCGAGCGAAACAAACTCTTCAATACAGACCTTTTTGTAACCGTAGAAGCTTGGATAGCGCCCGATTCGGCAACTTGCGGGCAGCTGGTCGATATCCATTATCGCTTCAGGGAGCGATGGTATGTCTTTCCTGTTTTTATCTTTGAATTGGCAGACCGCAATTTTAGCGAATGGCTCTATGACCGCGGTGCCGATTTGAGCCGTACCAACTACGGCATGCGTTATGTGCAGAAGAACCTACGCGGGCGCAACGAGCGTCTGGAACTGCTTTTTCAGCAGGGTTTTACCCGAAAATACGAGTTTTTCTATGCCTTCCCCTATATAGACCGAAACCAACGCTACGGCTTAGAGTTGCGCACACAGTTTATGCGGAACCGAGACATTCCCTATATCTCACAAGACAACAAACTGCTGTATTGGCGTTCAGAAAGTGTCAACCGTGAGCGATGGAACTCAGAAGTCCGTCTCAGACGCCGTGAAGGCTTTTATTTGTTTCATTACCTGACTCTACGCTACAAACGGGAGTGGGTAGCCGATTCGGTGCTTGTGCTCAATCCCAACTACTTTACAGACCCAAACAACAACCTGCAACGATACTGGGAATTGCAATACGATTTGGTGAAAGACCGCCGCGACATTGCCGTGTATCCACTGCGAGGCGAACGCTGGGGGTTGCGTCTCATCAAGTATGGCATTGGCGGTTTTAGCGACGTAGATGCTTTCAGCATCAGGGGGGAGGGTGAGCGCTATTGGCAACTGAAAGGCAATTGGTTTGCCGATTTGTCGGGAAGCTTTCGTTTTTTTTGGACCCAAGCCCAGCCCTATTCACTTGCCCGTGGTTTAGGCTATGGCGAAGAATTGCCGCGCGGTTTTCAGCTTTATGTGATGGACGGGCAGCACTTTTTTCTATTGAAAACCACTTTGAAGTACCGTTTTTGTGACAGTAGTACCTATTTGCGTTTTATGCCCCTTGAAGAATTTCGCACCTTTCCATTGGCGTTTTACGGGCGTCTTTTTTTCGACCACAGCTATGTGTCGGACAAACTACTGTTTTATATCGACAACCGCTTGGCAAACCGCTGGCTTTATGCCTATGGGGCGGGCATAGACTTCGTTACCTTCTACAATGTAGTATTACAAGCCGAAATAGCACGCAACAACCTTGGCGAAACTGGCTTCTTTTTCAACATCCGCGGCACCTTCTAACCAGAACCCCCTGCCATTCCATTTTAAAACCTATTTTAAAACCTATAAGGTCTGAAAGACCTTATAGGTTTGTATTTTTTTTGTTCATTGGCTTGATAAGCAAGTACTGCAAAACCAATTAAACTTATAAATCGGGCAAATTGAAAATACCCGCAAGGCATATCTGCTAAACAAAGTAACAGAAGTATTGAGAGTATACTATCCATACTTATTCCAACATACTTGCAATTCCTATTATTATAAGTCCGAGAGCAAAATCAAATACTTTGCCCAAAATGCCCCAAGCAATTAGAAAAAGAATAGCTGTCCCAAAACTATCAGGTTCTACCCAATCCCAAGCTAATACACCTGACCCCAACCAGGAGGCAACTTTCCCGATTATCATTAATGCACTAAGGCATCCGCTCGCATTTGAATTACTCATTTTTTTTTTTTGTTTAGTTTTAAATATTTAAAATATTTAGTTCATTCATTTAGAACTTTTCACCGTAGGTTTTTCTAAACTGACGCACAACGTGATGCGTCTTGGCACAGTTGGGGTTTTTGAAACACGTCCCTGTCATTATTTCTGAACTTTCAAATTACATTCTAACCCGCAATTGTGCTAAGCTTGCTGTTGTGCGGTTGTTGTTTCTTCTTCATCCTTTATTTCGAAAAGCATTGGTTCAACATTTGAATAATCTTTTATTACTTTTACAGTAATCAAAGCAAGTAGTATTCCTATAATATTTCCAATCATACTTGCAATTGTGCTTGTAGTCAGTTCATCAATTGATTTAGCTTTTATAGAGTAGCGAAATACAAATTGTCCAATTATGTTATTTAAAATCCATAGTGTCCACCACCAACCTAATGAACTTGTTGTGAGGTTTGTATTTACATTTATTCCTTTTTTATTTAACAATTCTTTCGTCTCTTGATATAACTCTTTCATAATTTGATACGGTCTATATAAGTTCACTATTGGAACAAACCAGCTTCCTGCTGCCCAGCCTTCTGTATATGCCAGATTTTTTACTTTTTGGTGAAGATTAAAGTAAGCCCTCCTAAACCATTGTATAAATGTTACTGCTGATATAACATAGACGATTATATAAATTGTGCCTATCATCTGTTCTCTTGTGTCATTTGCAGTTGCTGTTGCCATTGAAATTTTACCACCATTAGCAACTGTCTGCAATAAGTCATATTGAAGGTAACCAGAGATTAATGATATTATCTCCAATGCCAATACAATCCATATTAAAGTGATAGCATTCTTTGCTCTTTGTCCGTTTGGTCTAAGATTTTCCATTTTATTGTTGTTTTGATTTTACAATGCCGCATAACGGTTCGTAGCTACATTATTTCAATTCCACATTGGTGCGATAGCAACCATTAGGCAGAGCATTACGAAACGCAGCGGTTAGCGAGCTTGCCGAGCCATTTCAATTCCACATTGGTGCGATAACAACCATTAGGCAGAGCATTACGAAACGCAGCGGTTAGCGAGCTTGTCGAGCCATTTCAATTCCACATTGGTGCGATTAAAACCGTGAAGCACTGCCAAACAATATTCGCAATTTTTTGTATTTCAATTCCACATTGGTGCGATAGCAACCATTAGGCAGAGCATTACGAAACGCAGCGGTTAGCGAGCTTGTCGAGCCATTTCAATTCCACATTGGTGCGATTAAAACGCAGTTCGAGATTATCAAAATCTCAAGCATTGATCTATTTCAATTCCACATTGGTGCGATTAAAACAACCCTAAAGCGGCGCTATACTATAACAACCCGAGATTTCAATTCCACATTGGTGCGATTAAAACATATATAGCAGCCAAGTGCCTCCATACCAGCGCGCATTTCAATTCCACATTGGTGCGATGGCAACCATCAGGTAGAACATTACGAAACGCAGTGGTTAGCGAGCCCGTCGAGCCATTTCAATTCCACATTGGTGCGATAGCAACCATTAGGCAGAGCATTACGAAACGCAGCGGTTAGCGAGCTTGTCGAGCCATTTCAATTCCACATTGGTGCGATTAAAACTATACTTGAAAACATACGGTCGCCAGCCACCATTAAAATTTCAATTCCACATTGGTGCGATTAAAACACCTCTCGACGATAATCATCTTCATCGTCTAAAAACTATTTCAATTCCACATTGGTGCGATTAAAACACCTCTCGACGATAATCATCTTCATCGTCTAAAAACTATTTCAATTCCACATTGGTGCGATTAAAAC